>NZ_QVLV01000002.1:0-432362 GCF_003435485.1 Eisenbergiella massiliensis | reverse complement strand
GCGCTAAATTCCGCCGGAGGCTCATATCCGCGGAGCGGATATGATATAATGTCGTCGAAGACGACATTATATCTGCGCATTCTGATTTCTGCGCGAGCCGCAGAAATCCAGGCGCTAAATTCCGCCGGAGGCTCATATCCGCGGAGCGGATATGATATAATGTCGTCGAAGACGACATTATATCTGCGCATTCTGGTTTCTGCGCTTGCCGCAGAAATCCAGGCGGAATACAGAATAAACCCGGCTGTGCCGGTGAGATAAAGGCGGTGCTGCAATGGAAAGAGACATTAATCTGGATGAAATATCCGACGGGAAATTATATGATGCCAATGATATGGTCAAGGTGGGGTGTTCGGACTGCGCCGGCTGTTCGGCGTGCTGCCATGGCATGGGAGAAACGATTGTGCTTGACCCTTATGATATCTGGCAGCTCACCTCCCATCTGGGATGTACCTTTGAGCAGCTGCTTTCATCAGGCCGGATTGCCCTTCATGTATACGAAGGCCTGATTCTCCCCAGCCTGAACCTTGTGGGGGAAGAGGAAGGCTGTCCCTTCTTAAATAAAGAAGGCCGCTGCTCCATCCATTCCTTCCGTCCCGGCATCTGCCGCTGTTTTCCTTTGGGCAGGCTTTATGAAAACGGCTCCTTCCGCTACTTCCTTCAGATTCATGAATGCAGGAAAGAAAACCGGACAAAAATGAAAATCCGCAAATGGCTGGATATTCCGGATTTGCGCCGCTATGAAAAATTCATCTGCGACTGGCATTTTTACATAAAAGCCCTTCAGGAGCAAGCAAAAACCTGCAAAGAAGAAGAAAGGCTGAAGGAACTGAGCATGCGGGTGCTTCAGGACTACTACCTGATACCCTACGCGCCGGAAATGGATTTCTATGAACAGTTCTACAGCCGCGGCAGCCTGGGGGAAGGCGGCAACGAGTTAAATTAAATTTATGACAGTAAATAAATCATTGTATGACCGACAGGAAATTGCCGGTCATCTTCATGAAAAATTAAGAAATTGCGCAAACCAGCATATTTCCAGAAATTACCGGCGCAAAACGTTACTTTTTGTGGAATATTGAGAATTATCTTCTTGACTTGAAATTCCTGGGGAGGTAATCTTTTAAGTAGTAAACTACAAGGAGTACATACCCTGATGAAATATAAATGGAAACCTGTCTTGGCAGCTATGCTTGCCTCTTTTTGTCTTTTTTCTTCTCCCCTGACGGCTTTGGCGACAGATAATACAGTCAGCACAATTGAGGATGAAATGGTTCACAATACGGAAGGAGCCGCCGAAGCAGGCAGCGCAGAGACGCAGACCGGTGAATCGGAAACACCGGGCAGCCTCCCCGTTCAGGCCGACGAAGAACCGGGATGGCCCTCTGGCCCTTCCATAGTTGCGGAATCCGGCATTGTTATGGAAGTCTCCACAGGAACGATTCTGTACAGTAAAAATATGCATGCCCAATATTACCCTGCCAGCATTACCAAAATTATGACGGCCCTTCTGGCCATGGAGAACTGTGAACTGGATGAACAGGTAACGGTTCCCCATGAAGCAGTATATATGGAGGATAAGGGGTCACACATCGCGCTGGACGAGGGCGAGGTGCTGTCCGTGGAGGACTGTCTGTACGGCATGATGCTGGCATCTGCCAACGATGCCGCCTATGCGCTGGCCATACATATTGGCGGAACAATAGAGAAATTCGCCGAAATGATGAATGAAAGGGCCAGGGAGCTGGGCTGTGAGGACAGCAACTTTGTCAATCCCCACGGACTGCCTGATGAAAGGCATGTATCCAGCGCCTACGACATGGCTCTGATTACCAGGGAAGCGCTGAAGCATGAGATTTTCCGTACGGTATCCAAAACGGTTTATTATGAGATTCAGCCCACCGATAAACAGCCGGATCTGATTCCCATGTCCAACCACCATAAGATGATCTGCAGCGGCAAATACCATTATGACGGTGTGTTTGCAGGAAAAACCGGATATACGGTGGTGGCAAAGAACACGCTTGTCACCTGTGCGGCACGCAATGACATGGAGTTGATCTGCGTAACCATGAAAACGGAGGGCAGGCAGGTATATGTGGATACCGCTACTCTGTTTGATTTCTGTTTTGATAATTTTAAAAAGGTGGATATCGGATCCAGCGGCACGGAGGGTGAAGAGATTGAGGTTTCCGTGAAGGAGGGGGACAGCCCGGAGAAAACGGAGAAAATACCGTTTCGGATATCGGAGGACGGCTATGTTGTCCTCCCTTCCCAGGCAGAATTCTCAGATTTGAAGCCTCTGCTTTTGCTGAATGCGGACAGAGGGCCGGAGGTAACCGGCGCGGTACTGGAATATCTTCTGGGTACCCGCACCGTGGGACAGGCTGTCATAGCGCTTCCTGAGTCCATGATAGTGAAGCCGGAGCCTGAAACCGTACAGAATGAGACGGAGAGCGAACCGGAACAGGAGAAAGAGAAAGAGGGCAAAGGCTTCCGCTGGTGGTACATTCCATTGGGTATCCTTGGCGCTCTGGCGGCAGCGGGCGCAGGCTTCCTTATAGTCCGCAGACAGATATGGAAATACAGATGGAGAAAAAACAGGAAAAGGCGCAGAAGCGGACGGCATTAATCTGACAGAGCCTGAATACCGCTGAAAATAAAATTTATTACTTCTTCCGGAGGGACTATAGCTTAACAGTAACAAAGAAAATGCTAAATAACGTAAATCATGCTTGTACATTTGGTCATAAAAGCTTACAATGAGTATATGTATAAACGGCGTATGGCGCAGAAGGAGTTTTTATGGCAACGGAAAAAACATATGATTTTGACGAGGCCTTTTTTACCTCCGTCTTTAATCAGCTGACCACTAATATCTTTATAAAGGATGCGGAAACAGATGTAATAGTTTATATGAACGACGCGATGAAGCGGGAATTTGGACAGATACATCCGGAAGGAAAGCGGTGCTGGGAGATTTTACAAAGGGGGCTGACGGATAAATGCCCCTTTTGTTCGGAACGGGATAAAAAGGGCGGCTTCCGCGCAGGGATACGGCATGAAAGGAATACGTTAACCGGACGCATTTACAAGCATTATGATTCTCTGACGGAGTGGCAGGGAAGAACCTACTGTATATGCAATTTTGTGGATGTTACGGAATATGAAGAGCTGTCGGAGGCTGCGGATCTTGACGACCTGACCAGAATTTATAACCGCAGGGCAGGCAGGGAAAAGCTGGCGGAGATGATAGAGGATGCCAGAAGGGAAAATATAACTCTCACCGTGGCGCTGATAGACGTGAATGGACTGAAGAAAATCAACGATCAGTACGGTCACGGGGAAGGGGATAATCTCCTTACCTCAATGGCCTGCGTGACAAAGGGCTGTCTTGGGGAACAGGATATCATTTTCCGTCTCAGCGGGGATGAGTTCGTGCTGGTATTCTATAATCAGAACCAGCAGGCGGCTGAGAAGCTGATGCGGGAAATCAGCAGGCGGCTCCACGATGAACGGGAGAAATATTCCATTTTTTATGAAGCTACCTTCAGCTACGGCCTGATGGAGGTATATCCGGGAGACAGATATACCTTGTCGGATATCATCAGACGGGCCGATGAGCAGATGTACATACAGAAGCGGAGCTACCATATCATGCGTGCCAAGGAGGGACTCCTTAAAGACGGGCAGAGACGTATGGGGACGAAACAGTTTGTGTATGATAAGGAGCATCTGTATGATGCGCTGGCCTCCAGTACGGAGGACTATATTTTTGTTGGCAATATGAAGACGGGAACCTTCCGGTATTCACCAGCCATGGTGGAGGAGTTCGGCCTGCCGGGGGAAATCGTGGAGAATGCAGCCGCCTTCTGGAGCGGCCTGATCCATCCCAATGATGAAAACGTGTTTCTGGAAAGCAATCAGGAGATTGCCGATGGCCGGACAGATTCCCACAATATAGAGTACCGTGCAAGGAACACCCGCGGTGAATGGATATGGCTCCGCTGCAGGGGGCGGATGATAAAAGACACGCAGGGCTGTCCGGATCTGTTTGCGGGCATGATTACCAATCTGGGGAAGAAGAGCCAGATGGATCATATGACCGGCCTTTATAACCGTTTTGAGTTTGAAGGGAATATTAAGAAATATATGGTGGACTATCCGGATTTGCAGCGGCTGCAGATCATGATACTGGATATGGACGCCTTTAAGAATATCAACGATCTCTTTGACAGAGCCTTTGGTGACGAAGTGCTCAGGATTACGGCACAGAGGATTTCCTCTATACTGCCCTCCAATGCACGTATTTACAGGCTGGACGGCGATGAATTCGGAATTATTATCCTCAATGGGGAGGAAGAGGATTACCTGCGGATTTTCAACAGCATCCAGCATAAATTCCACGGACAGCAGGAATACAACGGCAAGAAATATTACTGCACGGTTTCAGGAGGCTATGCCGTATATCCTACGGATGCGGATAATTATCTGGATTTGCTCAAATGCGCCAACTATTCCCTGGAGCATTCCAAGCTGGAGGGAAAGGACAGGATTACCAGATTTTCTGAGGATATCCTGAAGGAAAAGGAAAGAAAGCTGGAGCTGGCAGAGCTTCTGCGGGAAAGCATTGACCGTGGTTTTGCGGGTTTTTCCATCAGTTATCAGCCACAGGTTGAGTCTGAGACCGGAACCCTGTACGGGGCGGAGGCGCTGGCCAGATGGCGCTGTGCCAAATACGGAAATGTATCGCCCGGTGAATTTATCCCCCTGTTGGAGCAGAGCGGCCTGATCGTCCCGCTGGGAAGCTGGGTGCTTTATCATGCGGTGGAGCAGTGCAGGAAATGGTGTGAGCTTAAGCCTGATTTTCACATGAGCATCAATCTTTCCTACCGGCAATTGCTGGAAGGGGATATTGTTGCCAATATTCAGGAGACTCTGGAAGCGCTCCATGTCCAGCCCGGCAATGTGACGCTGGAGCTGACGGAAACCTACCTCATCAAGGAGGATGCCGGAACCCGTGATATCCTGGAGAAAATGAAGAAAATGGGAATTAACCTGGCCATGGATGATTTTGGAATCGGCTATTCCTCCCTTTTTTCACTGAAAAACATACCGGTGGATATTGTAAAAATAGACAGGGGCTTTGTTAAGGGAATTACTTCTGATCTCTTTAATGCCACCTTTGTCCGGGCAATTACGGAGCTGTGCCATGATGTGGGGAAGAAGGTATGCCTGGAGGGAGTGGAGACGAAGGAAGAGTACGATGTGGTGAAAAATTCGGGGCTGGAGCTGATTCAGGGCTTTTATTTCGGTTATCCCATCAATGCGGAAATGTTCGAAAAGCAGTGGCTGTAAACAACGGAATTAAATAAAAAACCATAAAAAGAGAGGGAAGCGCTGTCAACAGCTTTCCTCTCTTTTATGTATACTATTATACTACAAAATTGAGAAAATATCAAGGCTTGTAATAGAACCGGCCAGAACGTATAATAGGCATTTCCAGCAGAAACAATAGGAAACAGGGATTTAAAAGGAGGAGACAGCGGTGAACGAAAGTTTATTGGAGGTGCTGCAGTCACAGAAGGAGAAAAAGGAGCTTTCCGTTCTTATGCAATGTAATGAAAAAACGGAAAGCTTTGGTTTGTCCCTGACGGAGGAGGACGCGCATGAACTGGTTTTGTGCAGGAATGCGAGCCTGAAAAAATACCGCCGGGTGGAGTTCGGAGAAGGGATTCTGGATAAGCTGATTTTTACCTTCTGTGATTCCCAATACATTAATCAGGAGAATTACCGGGAGATCATGGAGGAGCTGCAGGATATTTTCTATTCCTTTAAGAATGAAGCGATGGATTTGCTGACGGATGACGAGCTCCTGACATTTATGAAGGAACAGTTTGAAGAGATCTGCATGGGAGACACGGAATATCTGGAAAGCACCTGCCTTCCAAGGTTTGCTTCCGCCATTCGTTCCGGTGACAGGGACTATGTGAAAAGCGGCGGAAAAGGAGAATATGAAAAGCTCAGCGAGGAGCAAAGGTGGGACGGAGAACTCTTTATGGATGTAATAAAGGAGCTTTTCTGGTAATTGTCAGGACCAGTACAGGGGTTTTTCCAAGGAAGGAATAAGGAGGAGAAGGATACGAAAATGGCAGAGGACAGGGAATCAAGGGAAAATGAGGGCAGTATGTATGGTTACGGATTGGAAGAGATACTTCCGGTGGTGATTTATCTGACAAATAAATATACATCCGGGGAAAGCAGCTCCGTGCCCTATGAAAAGGCGGAAATGCTTATGGAAGCCGTGCTTTACTGCATCCGGGAATGCTTTACATGGAATACTACCGGCGTGCTGCCGGCAGTAAACAGCCTCAGTGCGCGGCAGGCCTATGATAAGGGATATGAATATGTGACGGAAAAGGTAAAAATGGCCAGGGCGCTTTACGATGGCCTGATTACGGATTTCGAAGATTATGGTTGTCTGAATTACCGGAAAACCGTTCTGGAAGGGCTTCCCGCCTTTTTCCTGAAATATGATATCCGCTTCTGCCCGCAGGATCATATCCTGACTCTGGATTATCCGGATATGGCACGCGGGGAGGCACAGTGCGGCGCGGATCGGATTTACAGTTATCTGTCCCATCTTTGTATGGAAAAGAGGTTCCTGGAGCAGTTTGACAGACAGGCGGTATGCAGGGTGTTGGCAGGTGTTCAGCCGGATTACCGGGAACTGTATCTGGACAATATATGCGAAGCAGTGCTGTTCCAGGCGGTAAAATGTGTGATTACGGACAGCCCGGTGTGGAAGCTGGAAACATCCGGGGATGAGAAGGAGCTCCTTGGGATATATTTTGACGGAGATACGCGTGAACAGGCTGCCCGCAAAACGGCAGCACTGATCGAAATGCTGGTGGGAGCAATGGGAAATGCGGTGCCGGACCCTGAATTCAGAAATTATTTTGGACAGATGGGGAAAGCTTTTTCCGCCAGATATCTGCTTCAGGCGGGAAGCAGGGAATAAAGGGATAAAAATACAGAAAGACAAAGGCATGTGCCCAGGCCTTTTTTCATAAAATAGGCGTAAGAGTTTATTGGAAAAAGGATAGAAAATGTATAAAGGCATTGATGTGTCGGAGCGCCAGGGAACCATTGACTGGAAAAAGGTAAAAAAAGCAGGCTGCAGATTTGCAGTGCTCCGCTCCATAAAAAGGGACGGAAAACCGGACAGTCAGTTTTCGGCAAATGCCAAAGGCTGTTATGCAAATGATATTCCTTATTCTGTTTACCGTTATACTTATGCCGTCCTGCCCACGGAGGCGCTGGAGGAAGCGGAACAGGTAATCCGGCTCCTCCGGTCCAGGGGAAAACGCTCCTGCAGGATATGGTGGGATGTTGAGGATAAGTCCCTGGAGCCTCTGGGAAGGGATGTGCTGACAGGGCTGATAAAAACGGCGGAAAATACCATCACAGGCGCAGGGTATGAATTCGGCATTTATACAGGGCAGTTTTTCTACGATGGAGGCTTTTTTGATGCCGGGGCTTTTGACTGTCCCATGTGGGTCGCCCGTTATCCCGTGAGCAGAAGCTTTGTCTTTGATGAAAATCCGCCTTCGGATAAATACCGGCCGGAAATAAAGCAGCCGTTGTTTGCGTGGCAGTATACCAGCAAAGGCAGAATAGACGGGATAGACAGTCTGGTGGATTTTGACATTTGTTATCTGCCTTTTGGGTAAACGGAACAGGGATAGGGAAGCTGTAAATGCCCTGAAACGGAGGGAAAGAAATGGCTGACTGGCTCTTGTGTTTTCCCGCTTACCGTGTATGATAGGGGTAAGAGGCCGTGCAACTGTGACGATGCGGTGCAGTAACGGGAAAATAAAGGAAAGGAAGGTTTTTTATGAGAAGGAAAGGTTTTATGAAGCTGGCGGCGGCCGCAGCTGTCGCTGCGGTTTGTTTTTTGCTGCCTCTTAAGGCGGATGCGGCGGAGCTTATTCATTCGGATGAATACGGGGATGTTTATGTAGTGAATTCTGAAGGCAGGGACAGCCTGGTATTTATGGAAGACGCCAGCGGCAAGGTGCTGGAGTTCATGAAAGAAAGCGCGGGAGATCCCTATTTTGTCAGGTATAATGTCATGGATGCTTCGTTGGCAAGGCTGAAAGCAACTGCCAGCGCCATTCAGGTTCTGGATGATAACGGGGAACTGATCGCCAGCAAGGGAGCGGCGGAAATCCAGCAGGAGGTGGCGGCGCATCTGGCTGTGATAAATGCACTGGATGCAATGGATCCCCAGCAGCAGATTATATTGGAAAACCAGCAGCTGGCAAGCCTGGCCGCACTGAAACAGGAGCTGCTGCTGCAAAAGCAGGATTCGCTTGTGAAAATGCAGCAGGCTGCCGCAAACGGTAGTACGGAAGAAGTGATTGCCTGCCAGTTTGCAGCCGCAATGTATGATCAGATGATTACCCTGAGCGCTTCCAAGGAGCAGGCTATCCTTTTGTATCAGCAGCAGTCGATACCGGAGGCGCAGCAGGTTTTGGCATCAATCAAGGAACAGGCAGGAATTATTCAGCGGGAAATATCGGATTTTGCCGTACAGTTCAAGCAGCTTCTGGTACAGGAAATCGTGAACGAGCTGGTAAATCTGCCTTAAGCGGATTAATTTAAACGGACAGATACATGGGAAAAAGGGCCGGCAGCTGTAAAGCTTCTCCCTTTAATTTCCCTGTTGGGCCGTGAACATTTCCTGCATATCATTGATCAGCTTCATATCCTCCGCAGTCAGCTTCAGATTGGAGCTGAAGGTCTTTCCCTCCGCTGTGGTAACGGTCATTTCCAGCAGCGTCCCTTCCATTACGGCTCCTTTGGAAACGGCGTTTAAGAAGGAGGGAAACTTGGGGTGCCTGGCCTTGAACTGCTCCCAGGAGGCCTTTATCTGCAATAATTTCATAGGATTAAACTGGTTCATTTCAAATACTTCCTTTCCCTGATAAATAGAGCCTGGTTCTCAGGCACGTCTATTGTATCATTTTTCCCGCTTTTTGGCGAGTGAAAAAACAGGAGACAGACAGTGCGGAAAATGGTAAAATAAATGTGCGGCAATGATAATCAGGCATTTATGGGAATAAGGAGAAGAACGATGATTTATAAGTGCAGGAACTGCGGCGGAAATGTGGTTTATGATCCGGACAGGAAGGAAATGCATTGTCCTTACTGCGACGGGACGGACACACAGGATAAGCTGCCGGGCGGAGGAATGGAAACCTGCGCCAACTGCGGCGCGCCGATTGAGGCGGGGGATTACCGCAGCGCAGTGAAGTGTGAGTACTGCGGCCACTATACGATTTTTGACGAACGGGTGGAGGGCGTATATGAGCCCCGCCTGATCCTGCCTTTTAAAATAGGGAAAAATACGGCGGTAAAGCGTTTGGAGAATGAGTTTTCCAGACGGATATTTGCGCCGGAATCCTTTCTTGCACAGGCTACAGTGGAAAAGATGGAGGGAAATTATGTCCCTTTCTGGCTGTACGACATGAAGGCGTACTGTCATTATGCGGGGACAGGAACCAGAGTACGCGTGTGGGTCAGCGGAGATACGGAATTTACGGAAACCTCGTATTTCCAGGTGAGCAGGGATATGGATGTGGATTTTGAAAAGCTGCCGGTGGATGCTTCCCTGGCTATGGAAGATAATGTGATGGATCTGATGGAGCCTTACGGCTATGAGGCGCTGGAAAATTTCAGGCCGGAATATATGTCCGGCTTTCTGGGGGAGATTTACAACCAGGACGCAGAGACACTGGAAAAGCGAGCCAGGGATAAGGCGGGCAGGGATGCTTCGGTGATGCTGCACAACACCCTGAACGGATATACAACGCTGATTCCGCAGCAGGAAAATATCAGTTTGAACAGTATACAGTCCAGCTATGCGCTGCTTCCGGTATGGTGGTACCGGTACAGCTTTGAAGGGAAAAACTATGACTGCTTTGTCAACGGACAGACGGGCAAGGTTGTGGGAAAAGCACCTTTGTCGGTCAGGAGAATTTTTGCCTACGGCGGTACTTTTTTCGCCTGCATGTCACTGATTTTGCTGCTTTTGAAGGGAATACTGGAGGGACTGTAGGATGAAAGGGTATCTGAAATATTTCAGGGTGTATTTTATAATTATACTTGTCCTCACTGTGATTTTTGCGGCGCTGAAGCTTACCGGGGCCGGGAAACAGCCGGCAGAGAGGGGCAATACGGAGGCGGTGACGCAGGAACGGGTTTTCGATTATGCGGATAAGCTGACGGATGAAGAAGAGGACAGCCTGCGCAGGCTGATTGCCAAAAGAGAGGCGCAGACAGGCTGCGATATTGTACTGGTGACGCTGAATGAGTCGCTGGAGGAATATGCGAAGGGCTATGAGGAACAGCTGGGATACCTGTATCCTTATCAGTATGTAATGGTGTATGCTGATAATTTTTACGATGAGCATTTGTTCGGCTACAATAAGCCCCAGGGCGACGGCGTGCTGCTTCTGGACAACTGGTACAGGGAAAGCGACGGCAAGGTATATTCCTGGCTGAGCACCTGCGGTAAGGCGCAGGACCGTTTCAGCAGCACAATGATTGATGAACTGCTGGATAAGGCGCTGGAGGATGTGGACAGCAATCCCTATAAAGCCTATAAAAAATATGTGGACCTTTTTTATTATGATATGACCGGGAAAGTGCATATTCCCGTTGCTGCTCTGATTTTTGTGGCTGCGGCCTGCACTGCCGTTTATGTGGGTGTCAACCTGGGAAGAAACAAGGGGCAGAAAACGACCGGGGTGGTGACCTATGTATCGGGCGGGCATCCACAGATGCGCAATCAAAGTGACCTGTTCCTTCATAAGACGGTGACAAGACGTCATATAGAGAGAAATACCGGCGGTTCCGGGGGCTCCGGCGGAGGAGGCGGCGGAGGCCATGTTTCCAGCGGAGGAGTATCCCATGGAGGCGGCGGGCACAGCAGATAACAGAAACCTGTATTTTGCTTCGCAAACCAAGGAGGAAAATTCCTCTGTTCGTCAGAGGATTTACATTTTGCTCCGCAATACGAGTAGGAGGAAGTATGAGAATTCAGTATTTGGGGCATTCATGTTTTAAAATCAGTTCCGGCGGGTATGCGCTGGTGGTGGACCCTTATGAAAATGGTTCCGTGCCGGGGCTGAAAAATCTGGATACCACGGCAAATCTGTGTTTGTTCAGCCATGAACACAGTGATCATCATGGTGAGGGCAGTGTGATTATGGAAGAGAGCTTTCTTCCCTGTCCCTTCCGGATTGAAACCATTGACAGCTGGCATGACGACAGGAACGGGAGCCTGCGCGGCAGGAACCGGATTCATATTTTCCATGTGGAGAAAATGAAGGTGGTTCATCTGGGGGATATGGGGTGCGCCCCTTTGGAGTGGCAGATGGATCTATTGAAAGGGGCGGATCTTGTCATGGCTCCTGCGGGGGGCTATTATACGGCGGAACCCTCCGATGTCTGCGCGGTTGTGAGGAAAATAGGCCCTCGTGTGGTGATCCCCATGCATTATCGGACGGCGAAAAGCGGTTTACCGGTGCTCAGGACCTGTGAGGAGTTTTTATCCTGCTGCGGCCATGTGGTGAGATATGAAACGGATACTCTTACACTGGACAGCGCCACGCCGCCTCATACGGCTGTGCTGAAGCAGTGGGGATATATGTGAACAGAAGCAGATTCCTATGAAAAGGAGAATTATATCGTTGAACATACAGATTTTCGGGAAAACGAAATGCTTTGATACGAAAAAAGCAGAACGTTATTTCAAGGAACGCGGCATTAAATATCAATATATTGATATGAAGGAAAAAGGAATGAGCAAGGGAGAGCTGAACACGGTCTGTCAGGCAGTGGGCGGCCTGGATAAGCTGCTGGATGATAAATGCAGGGATAAGGATGCGCTGGCGCTGATTCGTTATATAGCGGAAGAGGACAGAGCGGAAAAGCTTCTGGAAAATCAGCAGGTCATTAGAACCCCGATTGTACGCAACGGGAAAAAGGCGACGATTGGTTACTGCCCGGATATTTGGAAAGGGTGGGAATAAAGAGTGGAAAAAAAGGCGCCTTATCTTGTGCGGCTCACTGGTATCCTGGTAGAAGAGGGCAGACTCCTGATTATCCGGCAGCACATGCCGGATGGACGGCAATGGTATCTGCCCGGCGGTCAGCTCGAACCGGGAGAAACGATTGAAAAGGGAATTATCAGGGAAATGAGAGAAGAGACAGGGCCGGATACATTTTTAGATTTTCAGGATTAACAGAGTTTTACGGTATATGGAAGCTGTGGGATAAGGTTAAATTCTATAATTGAAAAGCGGTTATTAAAAGGTGCAGTGAAACCATCTTCCGGCTTCACTGCACCTTAATTCAATTTTGTAGTTAATGGAACTATCTTATGAAACTGGTTGGCGGATAGCGACAACATGGTTCTAATTTTGGCGTATATCACTTTAATCAGTCATCGAAGCCATGGATCCAGTCGGCCTTCAGGAAATAAATCAGGAAAATGATGGAACTCAGGGTCCAGGTCAGAGGATAGGCCCAGAAAATAACATTGATTACCGGAATGATTCTTACAACGATGCTGATGTAGGTGATTCTGATGATACACCAGCAGCACATCATAACAAGCATGGGAATCGTTGCCTTTCCTGCACCGCGCAGAATTCCGGCGACGCAGTGTGAAAATGCCAGCAGGAAATAGAAAAGCGTAACAGTACGCGCCTGCGTGGTTCCATAGGCGATTACTTCGGGATCGTTGTTAAATGCAGCTATGAGCACAGGGGCAAAGGCATAAATCAGGACGCCCACCAGCTCGGCCATAGTGATGGAGCAAAGGATACCGAAACGCGCGCCCTTTTTTGCCCTGTCATATTTTTTGGCGCCCAGGTTCTGACTGATAAACGTAGTCATGGACATGGCAAAGCAGGTGATGGGAAGGAAGCCGAACCCTTCTATTTTGGAATAGGCGCCGCAGCCTGCCATGGCCATTTTGCCGAAGCTGTTGATATTGGCCTGCACCACAACATTGGCAATGGAAATGATGGAGTTCTGAAAGCCGGAGGGCAGGCCATTCTGAATAATCTGCTTCAGGAAGAAGAGGTCAAAGCGGATTTTGCGGATATGTACCCTGTAATCTTCAGGGCTCCTGGAAAGGCGGATGATACACAGAATCGCGCTGACAAACTGGGAAATGATGGTTGCCAGAGCCGCGCTGCCGACACCGAAACGAAATACGCCTACGAACAGCAGGTCCAGTAAAATATTGACAACAGAGGAAACAATCAGGTAAACCAGGGGATGTCTGCTGTCCCCCACCGACTGAAGAATACCTACAAAAATATTATACAGGACAAAGGCAAGCGAGCCGCAAAAATAAATACGGAAGTAAGTAATGGAATTGGGCAGAACATCCGACGGCGTGCCCATCCAGATAAGCAGCTGCGGAGTGAGACATACACCGATGAGCGTAAGCAGTACCCCGGCAGCAAGGCCAAAGGCTATCGTAGTATGTATGGCCTTCTGCACCTTTTCTATTTCACGCGCTCCATAATATCTGCCGATAACAACGCCTGCGCCGATGGCGATTCCGTTGAAAAAACCAACCATAAGGAAAATCAGGCTTCCCGAGGAACTGACAGCGGCCAGAGCCTCGCTCCCCAGGAAATTTCCCACAATGAGGGAGTCTGCCGTATTATACAGCTGCTGGAACAGATTGCCCAGAAAAAGAGGAATGGCAAATGCTATGATTTTTTTCCAGATAGATCCTTCTGTCATCAGTGTGGTCTGCTGTGCTGTTTTATTCATTGATGCTCCTGTCTGCGTGTACTATATGCACATTCGCCCCTGTCTGTACGCATAGTTCCGCCCATATATGTAAAAAATCTAGTATATTTCAAAAGGTATCAAAAACCGGCGGCAAAACAACCGCCAATTTTTTATTATATCACAGCCGGTAAAAAAAGGAAGAGTAAATGTTTTATCTCACTGTGGCAGTCAGTGATGGATGAAGAAATTTCCGTATGCTCTGTGGCATACAATATTTTTGATTTGAGGCATACAATATTTCGGAACCGCCTTGAGGAGAATGCACCGATATGGTATGATGAACTAAATATTGGCTTATATTTGTCGGTTAAGACATATTGCCGGAAAAGGCGGATATATGTTATCTCATGATGATTCAAAAATCCAGGATCGCAAACTCATCCTGTGGGCACGGTTCCATCCTGATTTTTCACGCGATGTACTGATACCTGAAATAGAAGCAAACAGTATACAGTATCATGTTGCTCCTCATTTAATTGATAACTTCCGAAAATACCGAAATGCTGAAAACTGCCTGTATTTTATCCATGGCTTCGCTTATGCAGATATTCCCGCAGGACAGGAATACGAGGTAGTTATGCGTATCAACGAGGGGATAATCGATCATAATTCCGTAATAAGCTGTAAGGCCATCGTGTTATGTTTCTTTTCAGAATTTAAAATGCAGCCAATCGCGTATGCCTGGCATGGATATCATGCAGGTTGTCTGATACAGTTTCCCGATGGAATTCCGGATCTCATTCAGGAGATGTATGAGATAACGGAAAAGAAACCTATAAAAATTACTCAGGAAATATGCTTATGCACTTTAGAAACGCTGGAAGTAAACTCAGGTATCCTTGATACTGTCATAGTAGAGGACAAGGGGAAAAGTATAATGAAAATAACAGAGGAATATATCCGGGAACAGATACAGCTGCTTTATTCTAAGGACTCCAATACAGGATACGCCGCATTGAAAGAACTGCAGGATGCCAGCCATGAGGACTGTATGGTTTACACCCATTTAAATGAGTTTTTTGATATGCTGGAAAATAAAAATTCTTTTGTACGTACCAGAGGGCTTGTTCTGATTGCTGAAAATGCAATATGGGACGAAAAAGGTATCATTGACCGCTTTTTTGACAGCTATCTGCAGCACATTACGGATGAAAAACCGATTACCGCAAGACAGTGCATAAAGCTGCTTCCAACAATTGCGAAGCATAAGCCAGAACTAATAAAGAGGATGACAGAAACACTACGTTCAGCGGATCTGTCCTGTTATAAGGAAAGCATGCAGCCGTTAGTGAAAAAGGATATTGAGGAGGCGCTGGCTCAAATACAGGAATGACAGAGGAAACTGCAGGAAAACTTCGATACTATTTTCCAGGAGGCGTGCAGTATCAAAATGGAAGAGCAGAATATGCATGATTAAGGAAAAGAAAACACAAGCGCTGGTAAATAAAATAAGTTATACTTAAATACAACTGTTCAGTCGGCCCACGTATTTACATTCAGGTACAGTATAGGCCGGCAATATACAAGGAGGTAAAATTTCATGAAAATTGCACTGATTAATGAAAACAGCCAGGCGGCAAAGAATGCGCAGGTGGAAGAGGTCCTGAAAAAAGTCGTTGAACCCAAAGGACACGAGGTATTTAATTATGGAATGTACAGCGCAGAGGACGAGCATCAGCTTACCTATGTGCAGAATGGTATTCTTGCAGCGATTCTGCTGAATTCAGGAGCAGCTGATTATGTGGTTACGGGCTGTGGTACAGGAGAAGGCGCCATGCTGGCCTGCAATGCATTCCCCGGCGTGTTGTGCGGACATATCGTAGATCCTTCCGATGCCTATATGTTTGCCCAGATCAATGACGGCAATGCCATTGCGCTTCCTTTTGCAAAGGGCTTCGGCTGGGGCGCGGAACTGAATCTTCAGTATATTTTCGAAAAACTGTTTGAAGGTGAGAGCGGACAGGGCTATCCCAAGGAAAGAGTCGTTCCGGAACAGCGCAATAAGAAGATCCTGGATGAAGTAAAGAAGGTTACACATAACGACCTGTGCACTATCTTGAAAAATCTGGACAGGGAGCTGGTTAAAGGCGCTATTGCAGGAGACAGATTCAGCGAATACTTCTTCGCAAACTGCAAATGTGAGAAAATAGCAGCATGCGTAAAGGAACTGCTGGAAGCATAAGCGGAAAGTAATTTCAGGCGTTTTCCAGGACGGAGGCGGATGCTGCTGCAGGACACAGCTGCAGGGCGACGCACAGCTTTGAAGCATGAAACATATTAACTGGTTCATTCCCGGCGGATGGACCAGTTATTTAGATTAAGGGAGAAGTGGCATGGCAGCTTCTGATATGACAAAAGGCAGTATTATGGGACATCTGGTCCGCTATTCCATTCCCCTGATTCTGGGGAATCTTTTTCAGCTTGCCTACAACGCGGTAGATTCCATGATTGCGGGCCGGTTTATCGGGAAGGAAGCGCTGGCCGCGCTGGGAACGGCAGGACCGGTGATGAATATTATTATTCTGGGGATTTCCGGAATCTGTATGGGAGCCGGCGTGCTGATGAGCGGTTTTTTCGGGGCGGGCAGCCTGGAAGAACTGAAAAAAGAACTGTCCACCACACTGCTGTTTGGCCTGTATTTTACCATTGGGGTGGCGGTGTGCGGGTTGTTTCTGGCCAGACCGCTGCTTGTATTGCTTCAGGTGCCGGAGGGTGTGCTGGATCGTGCATGTATTTATTTGAAAATCATTATACTTGGTTCCCCCTTCACCTATTTTTACAATGCGCTGGCGGCGGCGCTGAAAAGCGTAGGGGATTCCAGGACACCCGTCAGGTTCCTGATTTTTGCCTCTTTGCTTAATGCAGCTTTGGATTTGGTGTTTATCGGCCTGCTGGGATTTGGAATCGTATGCTCGGCGGTGACTACTGTGGTCGCGGAAGGCGTGTCAGCCGCTCTGACCTGGTATCATATCAGAAAAGCCGTCCCTATGCTCAGCCCTGATAAAAAGACATTCCGCATTGACAGACGGCTTCTGAAGACCACGCTCCGTTATGGAAGCGTTACGGCGCTGCAGCAGGCCTGTCAGCCGGTGGGAAAGCTGCTGATTCAGGGAGCTGTCAATCCCCTTGGCGTGGACGTGATTGCCGCATTCCAGGCGGTGAACCGGGTGGATGATTTCGCATTTACGCCGGAGCAGAGCATCTCCCATGGAATCACCACCTTTACGGCGCAGAACCTGGGTTCCAGGCAGGATGAGGAGCGTAAACGGGAACGTGTGGGCGCGGGGCTAAGGACAGGCCTGCTGCTGGAATTTCTGTATTGGATATTTATTTTCCTGCTGGTTTATCTGGGGAGAGTACCCGTCATGAAGGCCTTTGTGACAGGGCAGGGCAGCACAGGCGTTGTGGAGGCGGGGAGCCGGTATT
This sequence comes from Eisenbergiella massiliensis, assembly GCF_003435485.1. NCBI lineage: Bacteria > Bacillati > Bacillota > Clostridia > Lachnospirales > Lachnospiraceae > Eisenbergiella > Eisenbergiella massiliensis. The sequence goes on along the minus strand of NZ_QVLV01000002.1, from coordinate 415,052 downwards.
TGGGGACCATGGCTTTCTTTTATCTGCTTCCCGCCTTTACTAATGGACTGCAGGGCTTTTTCCGGGGAAGGGGAAAAATGGGAATTACGCTGGCAGGCACCTTCATCCAGACAAGCCTTCGTGTGGTGGTTACCTATCTGACCGCCCCTGTTCTCGGTATCTACGGCGTGACAATCGCCTGTGCCGTAGGCTGGACGGCGATGCTGCTTTTTGAAGTGCCCTGCCTGTTCTTTTTCCGGGACAGGACGGTTAAGCAGAAAAAGTAATGTAACAATCCGGACAGGTTTGCGCATTCACTGCGCAAAACGTGAGAAAACGTGGTGGCAGCAGGCATCCGCCCCTCGCCGAAGGCGACTTATAATGGGCGGGTGCAGTAATAGTTCGGCCAAAGCCTGAACTGTTACAAAGTAAATGTTGAGAACGAAATAGCTGTTAAGAGGATAAAAAAGGAGAAAAAGATGGCGGTAAAAACGGCGACAGGCGCCTCATTGCTGGCGGCAGATTTGGAAAAAGCACAAAAATATGATATCACAGCGTACGGGGCCGTTTCGGGCGGAGATCCGGTAAAGAATACGGAGGCGGTCAACCAGGCCTTTGCGCAGGCGGCCCAAAATGGCGGCGGCACGGTCAGCGTGCCCGCAGGCGATTATAAGGTATATACGATAAGGCTTCGCAGCGGGGTGAACCTGTGCCTGGAAAAGGGATGCGTATTACGGGCGGCCAAAACCGATATCCGGCATTCCTATGAGAAGCAGGAAGGGGAAGGCGGGAATTATGATAAGCCGGAGGTAAACCTGTACGCCGGGATACAGGATCACGGACATACTTATTATGCCAACAGCATGATTTACGGGGCGGATATTTCAGACGTAATGATTTATGGAGAGGGCCTGATTGACGGCAGCTGTTTTGAAGACGGCTTCCGTAGCTATGTGCTGCTGGGCGGCGATCCCAAAATGCCAAAGCTGCGCAATGAACCGGGAGTCGGCAGTGACGGGGAATGGTTCGGCAATAAAGCGATTTCCCTGCTTCGCTGTAAAAATGTGGTGCTGAAGGGCTTCAAGCTTGTCATAGGCGGCCATTTTGCCATCATTGCGCAGGGGGTGGAAAATATGTTGGTGGAGGATGTCCTGGTGGATACGACCAGAGACGCGCTGGATGTGGACTGCTGCCAAAATGTGACCATCAGAAACAGCACCTTTAATTCTCTTACCGACGATGCGCTGGTCATGAAAGCGTCCTACGGCGCAGGGAAATTCATGCCGCTGAAAAATGTCCTTATTGAGGATTGCCGTGTGAGCGGCTACGATGCGGGGAGCGTCGCCGCCGGCGTATACACCAGGGAAAAGCTGGTGGCTGCCGACAGAGGCGGCCCTACGGGAAGGGTGAAGCTGGGTACGGAATCCACCTGCGGCTATGAACAGGTGACGGTGAGAAGGGTCCGCTTTGAGCGGTCCCGCGGCTTCGCACTGGAAGCGGTGGACGGCTCTGACCTGACGGATATTCTTTTTACAGACTGTGAGATGGAAAATATAAGCAGTTCCCCTATTTTTATCAGGGCAGGAGAAAGAGGCCGTTTTCCGGTGACGGGAAACAGCCAGGAGGAAACGGTTGAAGCAGGGGAAGGAAATGTGCGTCTGGATAACCGGAACTGGGTGCTTCCCGCCAGGGAGGAATATACCTGTTATCCGGCAAAAAGGTATACCCCTTCTTACAGAAAAGACCGCATCGTCAGCATTGACGGCCATTCCGCTTTTACCGTTGTCAGCCAGGAGGAACCGGCGTATGTGAATCCCGCGAATGTTGTGGAAGAGGATGGCGTTTATTATGGGAAAAAATATGATGACCACGCCGGATACTGTATTGACCGGGACAGAAAGGTGGAGGCCTGGGAGCTTCCCTGCTTCGCCAATGCCAGCGGAAGCAGCCATATGGCCAGAGTGGCAGATATAGAAATCAGCAATGTGAAAATCACCAATGCGGATCCCCGTTATCCCATATTGATTATGGGGCTGGCGGACAGTCCGGTACAGCGCGTTTCCATGAAAAATATCACTGTGGAATTCCGGGGCGGTCTGTCCATGGAGCACGCTGTGGAGCAGAGGCAGTTGAATACCAACTGGGAATACACACAGTTCGGGACCCGGCCCAGCGTACAGAGCCTTCCCTGGCTGGTGAATACATTTTTCCTGAAGGAGGAAGGGCTGCTGCCCCGCGTGGACTGGGATAAGGAAGCCGGCGGCTGGAAGGAGGATCCTTATAATGTGCCGGAACTGCCGCAGGTATATCCGGAGCCTGAAAACTGGGGAATCCTGCCCGCCTATGGCCTCTACGCCCGCCATGTGGAGGGATTGTCCCTGGAGCAGGTTTCCTTTGCCTGGAAGGTGGAGGACGGCCGCCATGCGGTGGTTCTTGATGATGCCTGCGGTGTGCGGCTGATGGAGGTGTCAGCCATGGTAAAAGAAGGCGTGGAGCAGTTAGCCTTGGTGGAAAGCAATTACCGGCGAGCTACTAACAGAGAATATATCCTGCACCAGCCCTATGTCAAAACCGGCGTGGAGGATGTCACTTTCCCGAAGAACTGGAGGGTAAAGCAGGTAGTAATCGACGCGCCCGCTCCCGGCACGCCGCAGGATGAGGGCTACGGCTTTCCCACGCTGCCCTGTCCGGAAAACGGCTATACCTATACAAAAGCCACAGAGGATTATCCACTTCCCCTTACCGTATACCGTCCCTTTTTTGCCATGCCCGTATCAGTTTGTGGCAGAGCGGAAGAGGAGCTGACACTTCCTGTGGTGATGCGCCATCCGGCGGCGGAGGCTTCACAAAAGGAGCTGAACGGACGGATTTATAACGAAGCTGTGGAAGTGAAGGATTATGCGGTTGACGGAGCCAAAGCACAGACGCTGGTTACAGCAGAGGAACTGCCGGAGGGCGCCGTATATCTGGAGGAAGAAAAGGAAATCCGCTGGACGCCCCGCGCAGATCAAAAGGGTGAATTCCTGATCAGGCTGCGGGCGGATGACGGTGTCCTCCCGGAATATGGAACGATTAAGGTATTCATAGAGTAAGTGGGGAAAAAATATGCTTCGGATTGCCATTTGCGATGATGAGGAGTACTACAGGAATAAAATACATACGCTTCTGGATTCCTGGTTTGCCGGCCGGGGTATGGAATATGCGGTGAGCCTTTTTTCATCAGGAGCCGATTTCCTTTCGGAGAAAGAAAATGCGGTCGGTTATGATGTGGTTTTCATGGATATCAACATGGAGGAAATGGACGGAATTGATACGGCAAAGCGTATCAGGCAGTTTCATTCCGATACCTGTATTGTATTTGTTACGGCATTCATCAGCTATGCGCTGGAGGGATATAAGGTGAATGCGGTGCGCTACCTCATGAAGGACACACTGGAGGCGGCCCTGCCGGAATGCATGGATGCCATACTGAAAAAAATGCAGGTCCGGCAGGTGACTTTCCCCTTCGTGGAAGGGGAAAGGACGTTGTATACGGATAATATCCTTTATGTGGAAAGCAGAAAACATAAATCGTTTTTTTCTTATCTGGATAATGAGATCGTGAACTATCAGATCTATGACAAGCTGGATCATATCGAACAGCAGCTTGCAGCATATGGTTTCCTGCGCATCCATAAAAGCTTCCTGGTAAATATGAAGCATATCCGGAAAATAAGCAATTATGCCGTACTGATGGACTGGGGGGAAACACTTCCCGTGCCGCGCCTTAGATTCCAGGCTGTCAGGGAAGCCTTTGTGGCATATAAAGGAGCGATGTGATGGGACAGGTGATACGATGCATTATTTTGTCGCTCATGGTGGGCATCTGCGTAAAAATTTACTTTGAGACGCTGCTGGCGCGTCGGAAATGGAGGCATAAATGGGTGGAATACACGCTGCTTCCGGTACTGACAGCCGGTTTTATTCTGATTGCTTTCACCGAAATCCCTCCCTATTTCCTGCAGCCCCTCCGCCTGATACTTCTGCTTTTTGTAACGGCACAGATTTATTTTCAGGTAAAGCCGCTGCAGAATTTTATATTGTCTGTACTGTTTTGCGGCGTGATATGGATCGTGGAGCTGGTCACCGTTTCACTGCTCTATATGCTGCCCTGGCAGGATTACCTGCTGCCCGGGCTTCAGGAGGAGACGGCATATTGCATCCTGCTGTGTCTTGTATTGCTGCTGCATCGGAGGCTGAAGGGCCGCGCGTACGTTTTGGAGAATACGAAGTGGCTGCGGTTCGGGTATTTTCCTATAATCAGCATGGCTGCGATTACGGCGGTGGGCATGATTTCCTGGAATGGGGATGAGTCGCAGAACCGGATTTTTCTTATAGTGACGGCGGGCTTCGGAATCATGAACCTGCTCGCCTTTTATTTTATATGGGAAATCCTGGTGAAGGAGGCCAAGCTGCGCAGGTTTGTCATCATGCAGGAAAAAACACGAAACCAGATGGAATTGTACCGGACAATGCAAAGCAGCTTTGAACAGCAGAAACGCTTCCTGCATGATTATAAAAATCAGCTGGGCTGTGTCCAGGGTCTGCTGGCGGACGGAAAAACGGAAGAGGCCGGTTCCTATATTGCAGGGCTTGTCGGAAGCCTTCAAAAAAGCGGGGATTACGTCAATACGAACCATCCCGCAGTCAACGTGGTGCTGAACCGCAAGTATGCGGATGCGCTGGAAAAAAAGATTACAATTACCATGTCGGTCAATGATTTATCAGGGCTTACCATGAAGGAAGAGGAGATAGTCACGCTGCTTGTCAATCTGCTGGACAATGCCATGGAAGCATGTGAAAAGCTGGACACAGGCAGGATTATCCGGCTGAAAATGATTCTGGAGGACGGTGAACTCACCCTTTCCGTAAAAAATCCTTTTGCAGGGACGTTAAAAAGAAAGGGAAATATCTTCCTCACCACAAAGGAGGAGAGTGCCGGCCACGGAATCGGCCTGCTGAATGTAAATGAAGTGATCCGGAAATGCGGGGGAACCTGTGTGGTAAAAGAAGAAGATGGCTGGTTTTGCTTTTACGCAGTGATACCGGCGGCAGAATAAGGCGCTTCAGGGCGCCTTTTTTTGTTGTCCGGCCGTCTTTTCGTGCAGGATGCGTTGTACGCCGCCCAGGAAGCGAATACAATAAGGGTGACAAAAAACTGCAGAAAAGGGGTAAATCGCTATGAAAAAGAAAACAGGAAAAAGAACGCGTATCAGATGGACAGTCCTGTTGCTTTTAAGTATTTGCCTGACGCTGGGCGCATGTTCGGCAAAAAAGGCGGATACAGAGACATCCCCCCAGGATACCGCAAAATATGCCATGGAAGCATTAAAACAGCTGGATCTGGAAACCTGGAACCGATACACGGATAATTATGTGAGTACGGAAAAAAACTGGCTTGGCATTCCTGTCAGCAGGGAATACCGGGTTTTTAACGAACTGCTTCAGCCCGGTCTGTGGAAGGGAAAAAGATACCAGTCCAACTACCGTTTTGCCCAGGGGCTTGTTAAGCATCTGACATGGAAAATTGAAGCTGTCAGGGAAAATGGCGAGTCTGCGGAAATTGACATGGTCATCAGCAACAGGGATATGAAGGATGTAACGGGCAATTACCTGATATATGTAATGGAGGAAATGCTGGATGGCGGCGGCACCGGGATAAAGGCCATGCTGAAAAATCTGGCCGATCTTGACTATGATAAGGAACGCATGCTTTCCTTCCTGGAGGAGGCGGACGGCGTAATCAGCGTCAGGGTTACGGTTACGGCTGTTAAGAAAAACGGAAAGTGGAGGCTGCATCTGAGTGAATCGTTTATCAATGCTTTTTTCGGTAACTTCATGGCAGATCAATTTTCGCCGGAGGTGGAGAAGAGGCTGGAGGAACTGGAAGGTGAGTATGAGAGGAAAATAGAACAGTGGGGAGATGAATTCGGGGATAACGTAGAAAAATGGGCGGAGCGGATGTTTGAATGAAATACGCGGGCCGCGCTGCTGAGCGTACAGACAGGATGCCGCTTTGCAGCACGGCCGGGATGCGTGGGAAAAGTGGCTTTGTAAAAATACAATCATATTTTCAGACTTATGGTTAAGACTGCTTGCCGGCGGTTGTATTTTTATAATCGGTCCCCCAGGCCACCATGGAATCCAGGATAGGCTTCAGGCTGCGTCCGGTTTCCGTCAGCGTATATTCCACCCTGGGCGGAACCTCCGGGTAGACCTTCCTTGTGAGAAGCCCATCCTGTTCCATGGCGCGCAGATGGCTGGTCAGGACCTTCTGCGTGATTCCCGTAACAGAACGCATCAGCTCGTTAAAACGCTTGGTGCCCGACATCAGGTCGCGGATGATGAGTACCTTCCATTTATCGCCAATGAGCTGAAGCGTCATTTCCACGGGGCAATCGGGTATTTTTCTGTGTGCTTCCATAAAGAGCGCCTCCTTTTGATTATTTGCAGGTAACTGTTCAGTATCTTTACAGTTACATTTACAGTATCCTTTTGTCTGTACAGCTGGTTTTATGTATTTAAAACAATTATATATTAGGAGAAAAAAAGATACAATATTGTTTTGGAATAATCCGGTTGACATACCTAGATTATCTATGTATAATTCAAGCATAGATAATCTAGGTATTATTTTTACTGAAAAATGCTTTGAGGAGGACAGGCGGATGGACAAAAAAATGATGGCTGTAGGAACTTCCATGCTGCTGCTGAAGCTTCTGGAAAAAGAGGATATGTATGGATATCAGATGATAAAAGAGCTGGAGGAACGCAGCGAAAGCGTCTTTTCCCTGAAGGAGGGGACACTGTACCCGCTTCTACATACGCTGGAGCTGCAGGGTGATATCGAAAGCTTTGAACAGCCGGCTCCAACCGGAAGGATCAGGCGCTATTACCGCATTACCCCCGACGGAAGGAAAACGCTGACGGAGAAAAAGGAAGAATGGAAAACCTATGAAAAGGCGGTTAACCTTGTGCTGGGAGGTGTGAGCCATGCGTAAAAATGAGGAAAAAGGCAGAAATACAGGCACAGACACAGCCGAACGCAATGCAGTGGAGCTGTTTCTGGAGGATGTGGAAGCGCAGATTCAGTATAAACCGGCCGCCAGACGGATTAGCAAGGAGTTGTATGGTCATCTGGAGGATAAGACCGAGGAATATAAATCGGAAGGACTGGCGGAAGAGGAGGCCATGTCCTGTGCTGTCAGAGACATGGGGGATGCTGCGGCACTGGGAGTCATGATGAATGATACACACCGTGTAAAGCTGCCGTGGGTATTTATTCTTTCGGTAGTGATGGCGGTTTTATTAGGAATTGCTGGAAACATTGCGGAATATGGAAGCGGTGATTTCTCATTTGAGGAGAAGCTTTTCTGGATAGCCGGGAACAGCATTTATTTCCCTCTGGGGCTTTTGGTGTTTGCGGCGGTACTTTGGAAAGGCTATCCATGGATTGTGCGATACAGCAACAAAGTTCTGGCGGCGGCAATTTTGCTACTGTCCCTGATGATTGTGATATCAGAGCTTAATTACAGCGCGCTGGAAAGGTGGCTGGGGCGTATTGGATTTATGGCCACATACATGCTTTCTCTGCCGGTGATTATATTGACGGTACCAATAATGATGGTGCTGGCTTATAAATTAAGAAGCTATAAAACGGCAGGGATTATAGCTATTATGTGCCTTTTCGGGATACAATTCCTTTCTTATTCAAAATCGACGGGGACGGTTAACTTTTCATACCGTTTAGTTGCTTTTGCGGCATTCCTGATTTCCATGATCTTTATGGGTATAAAAAAATATTTCCGTAGTTCTCCCCAAAAAGCAATACCGGCAATAATTATCCCCGGCATGCTGATCGCCGGTTTATGGGGAATGGAAAACAAAGAAATGCTGAGTGATTTTTCACTGCAGTGCTTTCAGCCGGAGCTTCATGCGAAAAACGCCTGGGATGACTCCTATAACAGTATCCTGATAAAAAATCTGCTACCCCAGGCAAAGCTTTTTGGAGGGCTTATGCTGCCGGAGGAAACTTTGAAGGATTATTATATGGCGGATTGGTATTTTGATGGCAAAGAGGACACAGAAATACCTAATAGAATTTACCGCGAAGAACATTGGAAATACGCTTCAAAGGAATTGACTGATATACTGCCGCAGCATTATCATAACAATTACCGTATTGCTTACTGGATCCTGCAATATGGCTGGGGACCGGGAATCTTTTTACTATTGTGTGTGGCAGTCGTGTATGCGCTGATGCTGAAGCTTATTTTAAAAATACATAATCCAATGGGTAAGGCTATATCAACTGCCTGCTTTATCTGCCTGGCAGGTCAGACAGTTCTGTATACTGCAGGAAATTTCGGATTCCAGTTTGGATGGTTTACCGCATTTCCTTTTATTTCAGAAGGTAATGTGAGTATTGTTATGAACATGATGCTTGCCGGACTGATCGCATCCTCATACAGCTACGATCACGCAATATCAGAAGAAGAGGAGCTGAAGATTTTCCGCCCTCTCAGAAAAAAGGTAACGGCCGCAGACTGACGCTCATATGATAAAAGAAAAGCGGCTGACGACAGAATGGATTTTAAGAAAAGCGAAACATATAAAAATTTGCAGCAGGCATATGACGGAGAACGGATAGCAAGCACAAAGTACCGGCTTTATGCAGAGATCTCCAGAAAGGACGGTTATCAACAGATAGGGGATATCTTTGACGAAGCAGCCGGAAATGAACAGGCGCATGCGGAAATCTGGCTGCGTATGCTCAATGAAGATACCTTCCCCATGCTTGAGGAAATGCTGCAGGATGCCGGGAATGGTGAGCAATATGAATGGAAACAGATGTACCGGGACTTCGCAGGTACGGCGGAACAGGAGGGATTCCATGATATTGCCGAGGTTTTCCGCAGGATAGGAGAGGTGGAGAGACATCATGATTTCCGTTTTACCCAGCTTGCCGAAAATTTCAGGGAGGGATCCATTTTCTGCAAACAGGACAAGGAGGTCTGGATCTGTCTGAACTGCGGATATGTGATTTTTGGAAAATGTGCGCCGGAAAGATGCCCGGCCTGCGGGTATCCTCAGGGGTATTTTGAGTTGAACTGTGAGAATTTCTGAAAAACAATGAACTGAAAAGCAGCACGGGCTGAGTCAGCCTGTGCTGCTTTTTAGTTTGCGCTGTATAATATTTTACATTTAAACATTTGAACAGGAAAAAAATCCTTAGTTTTTAATAACAACTATTTCTTACAATTTCAGGTATAGTTTTTACATTATAAAAAAAAGAATATCATAAATGCTATTATAAAAAAGTGTGGCTTGGGAAATATGAGCTATAAAAAAATAAGATTGAGGTCTTTGAAATGTATAATTTTTTCTTAAAATATCTGGAAAATAATGAACCACAAAAGGTGATATCACAAAGGGGGATTAAATTTAGAAAATGCATTAATCCCATAATAAGAAAACTGGCGCCATTATCAGGTCATTATAACCTGCAGATTGTAAGAAAATCAAAGATTCCAAAAGATGTTCCAATTATTTTTGCCCCTACTCATGGCTTTAAAGACGATATGTTGTACACATTAGTTACAATGGATACACATGCCTATATCCTTTTTGGAAGCTTGCCACAATTTTTCCATTCATTTGATGGTATAACTGCCTGGCTGAACGGAGCCATTCTTGTAGATAGATCAGATCGGTTAAGCAGGAGGGCTTCTATTGAAAAAATGATATATGCTGTTAACCAGGGCGCAAACTTGGTGATTTTCCCTGAAGGTGTCTGGAATAAATCAGAAAATCTTCCTATTCTTAAGCTTTATTCCGGAATATATAAAGTAGCGAAACAAACAGGCGCTTTCGTAGTGCCTGTGGCAACACATATAGAGGGGGACACCTGCTATTCAATTCTTGATGAAGCTTTTGAACTGTCAAAGTATGAGGAAAAGGAAGGTATGCAAATACTGAGAGATAAAATGGCAACTATAAAATGGGAATTAATGGAGAAGTATTCATTCTTTAAAAGATCTGATTTGGAAGAACAAGGATCATTGCAAAAACAATGGGATATATATGTCCGAACACTAATTTCACAGGTGAAATACTATGATTATGCGGTTGAAGACAACGCAGAATATCAGGATAAGAATGAAAGCTCTTTTGAAGAAATTTTTGATTTTATGAACCACATTAACATAAAAAAAGAAAATGCTTTTTTACTAAATAGGCGATAATTAATTTCTGCTTTACAGGAAAAGGAGTAATATGGTTAAAAATATTCCATCGAAAGAAAAACCGTGGCTAAAAAACTATAGTAAAGATGCAGTAGTATTGATAAGCTGCCGCTTACTCCAGTTGGTAAAGTGGATTATAAAGAGTTGGAACGTTCTTTAATAAATGAAAAGAATTAAAATGGCAAGGAAAAATTCATACATATGAGAAATTTAAATTTTCATAAAATAATTCATCCGGCGTTAATAGCTGACATGAAAAAAAATAGAATATACCAATTAAAGATACTGTCACCAATGCCGCATTATAAAGGAAATGTAATCTTTGCAGTAAATCATTCCTGTCGGCACGATATGCCTATTGTAAGCGAAATAATTAGAAGACATACATATGTTTTGGTTGGAAAACAGCGTTTGGATTTTGTTGACAGAATTTTCTTTATGTTGAATGGCGTCATTTGGGTTGACAGAAAATGTAAAACGGACAGGAAAAAAGCATATCAGAAATGCCTGCAGCTGCTTTTGAAAAATGAAACTCTGTGCATTTATCCGGAAGGGAGCTGGAACCTTACAGATTCAATACCAATACTACCATTATATGCAGGAATAATTAAACTGGCAGCCGAAGGGAAGGCACCTGTAATTCCATTGATTTTGGAATATAAGGAGAAGACATGTTATATCAGATTCGGTGAATTGTTTAAAGTAGGAGAAGATGATGATATCTATGCTAAAGTGCTGGAATTACGAGATATTATGGCTACTTTGAAATGGGAAATCTGGAATGAGTTTCCAGTAGTTAAAAGAAATTATATGTTGTCGGCGAACTGGGAGCAGGAAGTGAAGAGAAGAATTGCAGAATATCCTAAACTGGATTATGAATATGAAAAAAGCTGCATAAGGAGAGAAAGATAATATGAGAGAAACTTATAAGACAGGTTTACCATCTGTTGATAAGCCATGGCTGAAAAATTTCGATAAGGAAGAGTTGGAAATGGAATTGCCTGAATGTAGCGTTTACTCCTACATTTTTGAAAATAATAAGAAGTATCCGAATGATATCGGAATTTCATACTTTGGTCGTAATATTACGTATAATAGTCTTTTCGATAATGTGGAGTGCACAGCAAAGGCGCTCAGGCAATTTGGTGTAAGCGCAGGACAAAATATTATGCTATGTGTATCAGGAACTCCGGAGGTACTGTACCTGATATTGGCTTGCAGCAAAATAGGAGCCTGTGCAGACATAATAAATCCCTTGTTTGACAAACAGCAGTTGATAGACAGGATTAATGAAGCTGAAGCTGATATTTTATTTGTATTGGACGGAATGTATTCTTTTATCAAGGATGTGCTGCCCTGTATTTCGTTGAAAAATGTAGTATTAATTCCGGCTGCACAATCATTGCCCAAACACATTAAGCTGGCGGATTATCTTGTCAGAAAAGTGAAGGGATTCCACCCCCCGAAAGGGCAAAATTTTTTGAAATGGGAGGAGTTTATAAAAAAAGGGGATAGATTTAAGGAAAAAACAGAAGAACTCTATGTTCCATTAAGGCCTCTTATTATCGTATATTCTTCTGGGACAACCGGGGCGTCGAAGGGAATCGTGCTTACGAATGATGGGATAAATGCAACGATAGCACAATACAGGCTGCTGAATTTCGGACTTGGGGAAGATAGAAGGAGAAGCTTTTTAAGTATAGTGCCAATATGGTTTTCTACAGGTATCATATTTTGTATTCTGGTACCTTTGTACTATGGAATTACAGTTATTCTGGAACCGGTTTTCAATGCCGGAACTTTTACAAAGGATATATGCAGGTATCAACCAAATTACGTATTAGGGGCAACCAGCTTATGGCTTGCGGCTATAGAAGATACACATTTACAAAGGAAGGATCTATCCTTTTTAGTATGTCCTATTACCGGTGGGGAAGCGGTAACTGAACAGGAAGAAAAGAAAATAAATGAGTTTCTGAATCGCCATCATTGTCCTGGAATAATGGAAAAGGGATGGGGAATGTGTGAATTAGGCAGTACGATAACGGCAACTAATGGAGGAGAAAGTATATATGGAAGTTCAGGATATCCTTTGCCCAAAGTAATTGTCAGTGCTTTTGACGTAGATACAGATCAGGAATTATCCTATGGCAATATGGGAGAGCTGCGCGTATGTTCACCTAGCAGAATGAAAGAATATTATAAAAATAAAAAAGAGACAGAAGCTTTTTTTAAAATTGACTCAAATGGAACGGAATGGGCTTGTACAGGTGATATTGGGTATTTGGATGAAAGCGGCCAGGTTTTTGTGCTGGGAAGAAAAAACGATTTCTTTATTGCACCGAATGGAGCCAGAATTTTTTTGTTTGAAATTAAGAATATTATATTACAGGACGCAGGAGTTAAAATGTGTGAGGTCATAGGAATTGATAACGATGATGAGGTAATTCCTGTCGCTCATGTTGTCTTAAATAATCCACATGAGGATTTCAATGAAATTATTAATCGGATACATAATCAATGCAGAAAAAAACTTGATCAGTATGCCGTTCCGTGCGGATATAAAATCAGAGATAAATTTGAAATAAAGCTCAGTGGCAAAAGAGATATTGAGAGTTTAAAAAAGGAAAGGGAGGGCTTTGTTATCCCGGTGGATGGAGTTGTAATGGAAATAAATTTTTAAAATAGTTCAGTGACTAAGAGTACAAATTGGAATAAACTAAGAGTGGCATAGGAGAGGAGTTAACCTATGCCGCTTCTCAGTTTGAAATGAATATACTATAAAACCTCGACCTTACATTTGTGCTTCTTATTTGTTCTGTTATAGGAGATACCTACAGCCAGAATTCTGCCGGAATACTTTGACATTTCACCAATTTTTCCCTGAAAACGCATTGCATACTTTTTATCTTTTATCTGTTGGATTGCAGCATCCGGTGTATTATCAACCTTAAGCTCTAAAATGATACAATCAGCATTTTTGTCCGTTTCTGGATAAAAGATAAAATCGACATATCCAATGCCGGCCTTTTCTTCCCGTTCAATCCGATAATTATCACGTGCAGATAAATATACAAGGTTTACAATAGCCGTCAGCTCTGTTTCATGGTGGTAGGTTAGTAAGGGAGTCTCCGTATCATGTGCTAAATCCAGTATTTTTTCCATAGTTTCTGTATCACCGGCAATTGTCGCCTGAAGCATACGATCTGATTCATTTGCCAAACGGTAAACATAACCTAAAGATGGTTCCTGCTTCAGCATATCTGAAAATTTATCCATCAGTTCTTTATTGGGAATGGATACAGTTCCGTTTTGGTAACTCAGGAATCCGTAGACCACCATAGCTGAAAATATTTCTTCTTTGGTTTTCAAGTCAGTTGAAGTCGCAGTATATTCTGAGATTTTTGCCGGAACTGCCATACCCGAAACCATTAAGGTAAGATCATCACGTACAGCCCTTATATTATTTTCAATATAAAAATAAATTTCATCATATGGCCCTGAACTGGTCCAGTAATTTGAAAGTTCATTAAATCTAAGCGCCTGTACGATAGAACGTGGATTATAAACCTGCTCTCCGGATGCCGTGTGATAACCATTGTACCATTGCTGCAGCCCTGTGCGTGTAACACGCATATCTTTGCAAGTATTCTGATATCGCAAATACAAATCATCCACTTCAGCCTGAGTAAAACCGAAATAGTCACTAAATGCCGGAGATTTCGCCATAGTAAATTCTGTAAACATATTTAGTTCAGAACCGCTTGAATATTTTGCAATAGGAAGTATTCCTGTCATATATACAAGCAATACATAAGGACGATCCTTTAACAGACTTCTTAAGAATGACAAATATGCCATTTTTTCGTTTTCTGTGATAAAAGGCTGATGGAAAATAAAATCCCATTCATCCAATACAAAAATAAAACGTATGGAACAATCATCTGTATAGATATCAGTAAGTGCATCTACAGCAGACTGCTCCTGTGCCAGTTTGGCATCAGGAAACTCTTTTTGAAGATCCTTAATTAGTCGTTCCTCAATCCGGGCGATATATTGTTCATAAGACGTACACTGCCTGGAAATATCATTAAAGGAAATATGAATTACATTGTATTTATTTCGGTATATTTGGTAATCCGCATCCTGACTTATTTTCAGACAATCAAATACATCTGCTGCATCTTGAGCTTTTGAAAAAAAAGAGGCAATCATATTAGCCATAACCGTTTTCCCAAAACGCCGTGGACGTGTGATACAAATGTAATTTGTTCCTTCATCAACCAATGGGAATAATTGTTCCAGTATCAGTGTCTTATCAACAAAATAGGGTTTTTTAGTTTCATTTTTATATAATGTATATGCAGTGCTGCTATTCAGATAAATTCCCACGTTTTTCCTCCGAATTTATTAATAAGTATGTTTTGTTCAGCTCCCGGTATTTATTCCCATGACTGTATAAGCCTCGACAAATATGGCTTAACTGTAAGAGCCTTTATATTGATTTTAATCCACGAGGGCAACGGACAAAAACTAACATATTTTATTATAGCAGAAAGGAAGGTAAAAATGTACTGCTATGAAAAATTTTTGCCTGAACTGCAGAGGTATTTGTACTGGCTTGTGATAGCAAAAAGCTGTGCAGAAACGGAAGAGTGCTCAGCGTTTCTGCACAGCTAAATGAATTTAACCTGTACTATAGTGAATTATTTATTCAGGCAATCCTGCATCAGCGCATACGCGCCTTTTTCCCGGATCGTCCTTAAATCCTTGCAGACAGCCTCCTCGAGGCCGGGCAGCGTGGTCAGATCCATTCCCCAGAAGCCGGTCTGAGTGCACACTGCATGGACAAGCTCTTCGGGACTGTCATTTTTATGGGCGTCGTAGAATTCCAGTATGGATCTGTCGTCGCTGATCTGATATTTGCTTCCCTCAGGGCGGGTAGCGGTAAGACCGCTTTCCGTCAGTTCCTTTCCATTGTAGAAAGCAATATAGAAAGCCAGGGATGCGGTAAGGCAGGCAGGAAGCGTTCCTGTTTTCTCAATATATCCCTTCAGGGAAGGCAGGACTCTCGCTTTCCATTTGGAAGTTGAGTTCAGGGAAATGGAAAGGAGGGCGTGGTCAATGTAAGGATTTTTGAAACGTTCCGTTACAGATGCGGCGAAGTCCTCCAGTTCCTCTTTTGGCAGTGTGAGCGTGGGAATAATCTCCTGATAGATGGCCTGGTTCATAAAGCCCTGAATCACTGTATCCTCCATGCAGTCGCGGACAATATCCTGTCCTGACAGATAAGCGCCGAGAACCATGGAAGTATGCGCGCCGTTCAGGATGCGTACCTTACGCTGTTTGTAGGGTTTATGATCGTCGGTTACAAGGATGGGGAGGCCTGCCTTTTCAATGGGAAGCTCATCCTTGATGGACTGAGGTCCTTCGATTACCCAAAAGCCGAATACCTCTCCGGTATCCATGGCATTGTCTTCATAACCGTTTTCCTCTTTCAGTGCGGAGGCTTCGGCACGGGGGAAGCCGGTGACAATACGGTCTACCAGTGTGGAGCAGAATACATTTTCACTCTGGAGCCAATGGATGAAATCCTCACCCAGGTTCCACTGGGAAGCGTATTTCAGGACGCATTTTTCCAGCTCCTTTCCGTTGTCATCGATCAGCTCGCAGGCAAGAATAATAAAGCCTTTTCCCGGTTCATTGCCAAAGGTAAGGAATCTTTGGTACAGAAACTGGGTCAGCTTTCCGGGATAGCTTGATGCGGGGCGGTCTTCAAAACGGCAGGCGGGATCATAAGTGATTCCTGCTTCCGTAGTGTTGCAGGAAATAAAACGCAGCTCCGGATTTTTGGCACAGTCCATGACTGCATCGAAATCAGTGTAGGAATTCAGGCAGCGGCTTACGCAGGAAATAATCCTTTTTTTATTCACCTTTTCCCCGTTTTCACAACCGCGCAGATACAGGGTGTAAAGGCCGTCCTGCTCATTGAGGGCGTTTTTCAGATCGAAAGCGCCGGGAATGGGGGCGATGGGCTGTACCAGAACCACCTTGGAATTAAAATCTGCCTTTTCATTCATATTATCAATAAAATAATCCACGAAGGCTCTCATAAAATTGCCTTCACCGAACTGAATCACACGTTCGGGCGCTTCCTTCAGAAGATAACCGTCATAACCGGCCTCCTGCAATGTCTGATAAGATAATTTGTCCATATTATTTTTCCTCCTATAAAGTAACGCCTTGTTTGAAAATAGCCATATCGTGGAAGCCGGCGGCTTCTGATTTTACCTGTTCTCCGTTCGCTACACGGATGACGTACTGAAACAGCTTTTCTCCCAGCTCCGCAATGGAACCGCCGTTTACGAGAGTACCGCAGTCAAAATCGATCCAGTTCTTTTTCTTTTCCCCAAGCTGGGAATTGCTGGAGATTTTTACCGTAGGTACAGGGGAAGCAAAGGGAGTGCCCCTGCCTGTGGTAAAGAGTACGATCTGAGCTCCGGAGGCCGCAAGGGCGGTGGAGGCTACCAGATCATTCCCCGGTGCGCTTAGGAGGTTCAGGCCTTTCTTTTGTACCGTTTCGCCGTAGCCAAGAACGCCGCGTACCGGAGCGGAACCGGATTTCTGGGTACAGCCCAGGGATTTGTCCTCAAGTGTGGAGATGCCACCTTTTTTGTTGCCGGGAGAGGGGTTCTCATAGATGGTCTGGTTGTGGTTTTTAAAATAATTCTTAAAATCATTAATGAGATCCACTGTCTGCGCAAAAAGCTGTTCGTTTTCACAACGGTTCATGAGCAGCGTTTCTGCACCGAACATTTCGGGAACCTCGGTGAGGATAGTGGTGCCTCCCAGGGATATCAGCAAATCGGAAAAAGCGCCTACCGCAGGATTGGCGGTAATTCCTGAAAGTCCGTCCGAACCTCCGCATTTCATGCCGATGACCAGCTCGCTTAGGGGAATCGGCTCCCGTCTGGCTTTTCCCGCATAGGCGGCAAGCTGCTTAATCAGTGCAAGGCCGTCGGCAATTTCATCCTCGCATTCCTGGGCAACCAGGAATTTAACCCGGTTTTCATTGTAAGGGCCTATGTATTTTTTCAGCTCTTCTATATTGCTGTTTTCACAGCCGAGGCCTAAAACGAGAACTCCTCCCGCGTTGGGATGGTTCACCAGATCTGCCAGGATGCGGCGGGTGTTTTCCTGATCCCCGCCCATCTGTGAGCAGCCGTAGGGATGGGGGAAAGCGGCAATGGCATCCAGATTATCCTGTAAGAAGCCCTGCGCCCGATCTGCAATGGCGGTGGCCACATTGTTGACGCAGCCTACGGTGGGAATAATCCAGATTTCATTACGCACACCGGCACGGCCGTCTTCGCGGCGGTATCCATAAAAAACTTCGTATTCGGAATCATGAATGCATTTGTCCTGTCCGTTTCCCATATTGGAATCTGCTCCGGGCTGATAAGTATAGGTAAGGACATCGCCCAATCCGGTTTTCAGGTTGTGGGTGTGCACCCAGCTTCCCTGTGCGATTCCCGTAATGGCAGTTCCAATGGGGGCGCCGTACTTAATGACCGCTTCGCCCGCCGATATGGGAAGAAGCGCAAATTTATGCCCCTGGGGGATGTCCTCCTTCAGGGTGAACTGCAGGTCATCCAGCCTGATGACGGTTCCGTTCGAAAGCGGCTGCAGCGCCACGGCCACACTGTCCTTGGGATGAATGCGGATAAATGTCTGCATACTGATATGTACTCCTCCTGAATTAATAATTTGTAAGAGCTTACATTTAAAGTACACCTCTTTTTACAGCCAGTCAACCCGTTTTTCATAAAAAAGCCAATCCTCACCAAAACTTTATACATTCTGCCTTATTTGTTAGAAATAATTCATGAGAAAAACAGTGAAAAGAAATTGATTTTACAGCTGTCCGGCAGGATAGCCCAACTGCTGCGCCGTCTGCGTGAACAAGTAGCAGCGGGCAGGCAGCCAGTTGTGCAGCGTTTTTAAATGGGCGGAAGCCAGCAGTTGGGAAGTGATGGAACAGTGGCTTGATTTTTATAGAAAAACAGGATATAATGAAAGAAAAAATGTAAGCATTTACATAACCGGGCGGGAACCAAAAATATCCCGTGCCTGTATGCAGACAGGAGCAAAGGAGCAATTATGAAACCTTTTATGGACAAAGACTTTTTATTAAGTACGGATACCGCACGTACCCTTTTTCATGAAATCGCGGAAAAAATGCCGGTATTGGATTATCACTGCCATATCAATCCGCAGGAAATTGCGGAGGACAGGAAATTTGAAAATATCACGCAGGTATGGCTGGGCGGCGATCATTACAAATGGCGTCAGATGCGTTCCAATGGTGTGGAGGAATACTATATTACAGGAAACGTGCCCGACAGGGAAAAATTCCAGAAATGGGCGGAGACGCTGGAGAAGGCAATCGGCAATCCTCTGTATCACTGGAGCCATCTGGAGCTGCAGCGCTTTTTCGGCTATTATGGCGTTTTAAACGGGGATACGGCACAGGAGGTATGGGATCTTTGCAATGCAAAGCTTCAGGAGGACAGCATGAGCGTCCGCAACCTTATCAGGCAGTCTGCCGTAACACTGATTTGTACCACGGATGATCCGGCGGATGATTTGAAGTGGCATAAGGCCATTACTGAAGACAGCAGCTTTGAGGTGCAGGTCCTTCCCGCCTGGCGTCCGGATAAGGCCATGAATATTGAAAAGCCTGATTATGCCGATTACCTGGACAGACTGGGAAAGGCCGCGGGCATTGAAATCGCATCCTTTGCGGATCTGAAGGCGGCTCTCCGGAAGCGCATGGATTATTTTGACAGCCTTGGCTGCCGGGCAAGTGATCACGCGCTGGAATATGTGATGTATGTCCCGGAAACGGAAGAAACGGTGGAGGCGGTTTTTGCAAAACGGCTTGCCGGAGAAAGGGTGACGAGACAGGAGGAGCTTGGCTTCAAAACTGCGTTTATGACCTTTGTTGCAGCGGAATATGCGCAGAGAGGCTGGGCGATGCAGCTTCATTACGGTTGCAAAAGGGATAATAATACATCCATGTACCAGCTACTTGGACCGGATACGGGATATGACTGCATCAATAATTACGCGCCCTCCAGCCAGATGGCAGATTTCCTGAATGCGCTCAATATGGCGTCCAGCCTTCCTAAAACCATTATTTACAGCCTGAATCCCAACGACGATGAAGCGATCGGCAGTATCCTTGGCTGTTTCCAGAATTCCGATGCCATCGGCAAGATCCAGCAGGGTTCCGCCTGGTGGTTTAACGATAACAAAACGGGGATGCAGAAGCAAATGACCTCGCTTGCCAACCTTGGGCTGCTGGGTAACTTTATCGGTATGCTGACCGATTCCAGAAGCTTTCTGTCCTACCCCAGACATGAATATTTCCGCAGAATCCTCTGCGATCTTATCGGCGGCTGGGTAGAAAATGGAGAATATCCTTATGATAAAAAGGCGCTGACAAAGATGATTAAGGGAATATCCTATAATAATGCAGTGAATTACTTTGGATTCAAGTTGGAAGAAAAGTAGTATTGCAAGCACTGTCCTGTCATGCAGCCATTTTAAATGGTTGCATGACGAAACCGTTCAGGTATCTGAGCTGTTTCGGATGAAAAGAAGGATAAAGCGGAATCTGTAACGGAATTTCCGGAAACAGCTTGACTGTTCCCCGATTTGGATTTAAAATGAGATAGGAACGTATGTTTGGGGCCGAGCGAAAGGCCCTGTTGATCGGGGAACGCAAGGGGGATATGCATATGGCAAAGGTTTCCGTACCTGTTTCTAATGAATTCTGTCCGCAGTGCCTGTATTTGTACGGCACCTATAAGGAAAATGGAGAACCGAATTACGGTGTTTTCTGCTGGGCTACCTACTGCTGGGATGAAGGGCTTAAATTTGTTGCCTGTATTGGGGAAAACAAGCTGACCCGCGACAGAATACGCGCGACAGGCATTTTTTCCGCATCCGTAGTGAATGAAGCGCTGCTGCCTGCAGCTGATTACTGCGGCAACCATCCGGGTTATGATTTTGATAAGTCAAAGGAAATTCCGTCTGTAAAGGGAGCGGTGCTTGATGTACCCGTTCCGGTAAGCAGCCCGTGGACGTTTGAACTGGAAGTGGACAAGACACTTCGCCTGGATGAAAGAAATGAAAGCGAGATCTATATCTGCAAAATCAGAAATGTCCTGACTGAGGAAGGGCTTACCGATGGGCGGAGCTTTGAAGAACGCCTGAAAGAAGCCGCGCCGGTAATTGCCCTGTCCACGAAGTATTTTCCTGTAAAGCCGGAGGCTTTAGGCGATTGGGGACAGTGGAAAGATAAGCATTAATGGATATGGAACGAAGAACCAGAAAAATGGAATTTAGAGCGGACGGTGTTGGTAAAGGCTGCATTTAAGCTGGCTCTTGAAAAAGCGATCTCTGAGATATGCAGGGATCGCTTTTTTGAAAGTGTTCAACGTCGTGACGTCAGGCTTCCTGAAATATTTTAACGTCTATGGATACAAACATATTTATACCATGAGATAAACGTTAGATTCGGTATGTGCTTTCATTTATAGATAAGGTTTCTAATTTGTCGTTTCCCGATGAATCAGGTCAGCAGAAAACATAGTCCGGGCAGGGATATCCTTGCCGTCCAGCACCTGCATCAGCAAAGATACGGCAGTGGTGCACATAAATTCCACGCGGTTGTCAACCGTGGTGATTTCAGGGGTGCTGCAGGTGGAAAGAAGAGAGTTGTTATAGCCGGTCACCTGAAATTCTGCGGGAATCTTTTTTCCCTGAGATAACGCGTATTTTACCGCGCCCACGGCCAGCTCATCATCGGCTGTTATGCATGCATCAAAGGTAAGATCTTTTTCCAGCCCTGCAAGGAATGTCATAGTATCATGGACAGGCGCCGGGCAGGAAAATGCGCGTCCTTTTCCGTCCGATATGCCGTTCTTTTCACAGGCCTCCTGAAATCCGGCCAGTTTCCTTTTCCCGCTGTAGCTCAGGCTGCGGTAGAGATAGACAGGGGAACGGGAACCGCGCTTAATCAATGTGTCTGTCATTTCACTCACTGCCAGACTGTCATCACAGAGCACGGAATGAATGTTATCGCCTGCCAGATAACCGTTCAGAATAAAAACTGGCACCTTGCCGGCGGCCTCAAAGAGATAAGCATTATTTTTTTCAGTATCCTCCACGAAATTGGAGCCGACAAAAAACAGGGCATCCACATTGCGTGACAGCAGAAGCTGAAGATATTTTTTCTTCTCTTCCAGCTGATAGCCGGTACAGCAGAGCATGGAAGCATAGGAATGATAGCGAAGCTCCCGTTCCAGATAATAAATAGCGGAAGCCAGGTATACATCGGAGGAATCCGCGCAGAGAATCCCTACGGTATGCATGGAATTCAGCCCCAGGCTGCGCGCAAAGGCGTTTGGCGTGTAGCTGTTTTGTTCCATGACCTTCAGAACCTTTTCCCTGGTGGCGGGGCTTACCTTGTCGCTGCCGTTTAAAACCCGGGAAACCGTTGCGATGGACACACCGGCCTGCTTGGAAATATCATAAATATTCATATCAAATCCATTCCTTTTTTATTTTGCTCTTTGTCCGGCGAAGGCCGGTAGCTGTTTATGATGTAAGCGCATACATTTCTGATTGATGTTATTATACAGTATATATACAAACTACGCAATTGCATAAAATCAATGTACTTATTGTATGGAGACTGCATCCATTTATAATTGTTTCCTGTTAAAGAGCCAGATTGCAGTCAGCAATCCTGAGATGGATATGCCAATGGAAATCAATGCAGGTATCAGAAAATCCGATACGGCAGCCATGCCGGAAATTAAATCCACATTTTTCGTAGTCAGGATAAACGGATTGAAGCCGGCAAGAGGTTTGATAATGCCAAGTAAAGAGATAAGGGCGGCAATACCGCCTGTAAAAAGTATGCTTGTAAAGGTTTGTTTAAAAATGACACAGCCAACCATAAGAATACTTAAATAAAGAAAACCGGCTATCCAAAGGGCAAATGCTGCAAATGCAACAGAAGGCAGATTTGTATTATCCCATAAGTAAGCTGTATAACCGTAAGCCGCACCATAACTGACCCAATAGCAAAGGGTCATAAGAATGGCTGCGACAGTAAATTTTGCGAGGATGACAGCCTTACGTGACAGCCCTTTCGTTACCATTAAAATTAAAGTCCCTTTGGAGTATTCAGTTGACAGACAGCTTCCATATAAAATAATAAATGCACTGAAACCAACACCGGAGATATTTTTGTAAAATTGTTTCCACGCATCCAATGCAACGGGTTCTGAATTCATTTCCATATCCGCAGCTAAAGCTGATAAAATCTCGGGTGTGAATTTTGCAAGAAATGCACTTGCTATGCCAAAAGTCAGGAAAACCGCAAACAAGATAAAAAAACGATAATTTTTTATGTTTTCCATAAATTCTTTTTTCACAAAAGCAATATATCCGTTCATTTTGTCACCTCCAAAAACAGACTTTCAAGAGACGGTTCCATAATTTCCATTTTGACAGGACAAAGCCCCGTTTCGGCAAAGACCAGGAAAAGTGAGTGCTGTACCTTTTCCATATTCCGGCTGTGAATAATGATTTCCCTGTTGGTTCCCTCTGAATTGGGAAGGAGAGGTTTTACAGCTTCCTGTTCCCTGAAAATCCGCAGCTCATTATCAGTTGAAAATTCCAAAAGCAGACTGTCATGATCGTGCAAAGACTTAATTTCTGCAAGGGTGCCGCAGACAGCAATTTTCCCGTCATTCAAAAAAGCAGCATGGTCACAAATACGTTCCACATCGGAAAGAATATGGGTGGAAAACAAGACTGTTGTTGTACTGCTGATTTTGCGGAGAATATCTAATATTTCTTTTCTCCCTGCCGGATCAAGCGCACTGGTCGGTTCGTCACAAATCAGAAGCCGGGGCTTTGTCAGCAAGGCCTGTGCAATTCCAAGACGCTGCTTCATGCCGCGGGAAAAACCGCCGATTTGTTTCGTTACGCCGTCTAAACCAACAAGGGTAAGCAGCTCCTGTCCCTGCTGCGTAATCTCAGTTTTTGATAAACCAATCACTTTCCCGCAAAGGGTAAGGTAGTTTATCGGCGTCATATAATTATAGAACTCCGGGACATCAGGCAAATATCCGATATATTGATTTGTCTTTGTCTGCCCAAAACGAACCGGTTCGTTACAGACAAAGATACTGCCGCTGTCAGGCTGCAGTAAGCCAAGTACCATTTTCATAGTTGTTGTCTTCCCGGCACCGTTTTTGCCAATAAAACCGAAAACACTTCCCTCCGGCACAGACATGCTGAGGCCGTCTATGATTTTTTGCTTTCCAAAACTTTTTGACAGATTTTGTATGGTTAGTACATTCATTCATTTTCCCCCTTCCCGAACATAAAATAGAAGATTGGCCCAAAAAGCAATAAGACTGTGGCAATGATCACAGGGTTTTATTGCCAAAATGATAATGCGGATGCCGTAAAATATGAGCCACAGCAGCTGCTGCAAGTGCTGAATCCACAATCAGAACAGGAATAAGCAAAGGCAGAATCCTAAGTAAAGTGTCCAAAATTTAACCTCCTGTAGTTGGTGAATGGTATAATAGTATCATAATGCTAATATTATCATATTGATAATAAAAGATCAATAGAAACCGCCCTGATTTGAGAGCGGCAGTTTTAGTTATCCAATTTTTCAGCCGGAGATATGATTACGCCAATTGTCCGTAATTTACGCTCTGCATTTGGTTCATTATTTTTTACTGCACTGATAGTTTTAGAAATTTCCGTTACAAGGGCTGTCAGTTCTTCATCCGATAAATAGAGAGGGGAAAGAGAAAAGCCGGTCATATCCTCCTTAATATTTATATTGGGGGACTGGCAGTACTGTTGAAATTGTCTGGCAAAGCCCATGATATACTGCATAAAATATTGCATATAAAGTTCGCCGGAGTTTTCTTCCAATATTTTTTCCATATTGGAATTGATATTCTGTGCAAGGGCATAGGTTCTTTCTACGGTGCCGCGCACCTGAGTTTCTTCAACTACCTTCAAAATTCCGTCATGCAGCATCCTCTTCAAATGGCGGTATAGGGTAGCAGGTGGGATATCGGTATATTTATCGGACAGGTGTTTCGCGTTTGCCTGTCCCTGAGAATATATTTCAAGCAGTAATTTACATTTTACCGGATTGGTTATGCATTCCATAAGTTTATCTGTCATAATTAATTCTCCTGTTTAAATATATGAAAATATTATCACTTTGATAGTAAAGAGTCAATCTGCAGCTGCGGTAAACAAAAAATATATGGATGAAAGGCAGTATTCGCTTCCTGCTGTTACGGACTGTATCCGCGGTCCCTGCCTGGAACGCGGCGCCGAAAAAACAGGTTGCTTTTCCCTGAAAATGCAGTTATCCTGAAAGTAAGCTATTATTATCAGATAGGAAAAATAGAAGACCGTTTGTACAGGATAAAAGGACAGAGGAGGTATTGTTATGACTAATTTCAGATTTGCAGTAATGGGGGCAGGAAATATTGCAAACAAATTCTGCGATGCGGTGAACCGTATCGCAGACTGCGAGGTGGCGGCGGTTGCGAGTAAATCCATGGAACGGGCGCAGGCCTTCGCACGTAAAAACGGCCTGAAGGCGGCTTATGACAGCTATGAAAAAATGCTGATAGAAGAGAAGCCGGATTGCGTATATATTGCAGTGACCACGGATGCCCATTATGCCCTGACTATGCTCTGCCTGGAACACAAAGTCCCGGTATTGTGTGAAAAAGCAATGTTTGTAAACAGCGCCCAGGCAGAAACAGTATTTGAAAAAGCAAGACAGGAAAAAGTATTTGTCATGGAAGCCATGTGGAGCCGTTTCCTTCCTGCAATAAAGATGGCAAAACAGTGGATGGATGAAGGAAAAATCGGAACGCCGTCTTTCATAGATACGGCTATCGGTTTTCTCGCTCCTGTAGATAAGGATAACCGCTATTACAGTCCCAAACTGGGTGGTGGAGCCGCGTTTGACATAACCGTATATGCTTATGAACTTACCACTTACATGGCGGGCCGTTCCATCGAAAACATGCAGGTATCCGCAGTATGGAGCGACACAGGAGTGGATTTGTCTGATCAGGTAACAATTTGCTACCCTGGTTTGATGGCGTCTCTGCGCACAAGCTTTGCAGCAGCGCTCCACGAGAGAATGGCAATCTATGGAAGTGAAGGGAAAATAGTCATTCCCCATCCCCATTTTGCCGAGGAGGCTTTCCTTTATAATAAAGACAATGAACTTGTCATGCATTTCCAGGATACTGTGACGGAGAATGGCTTCCTTTATGAAATTGAAGAAGCCGTAAACTGCATCAGGGACGGGCGTATTGAAAGCCCGGTGGTGCCTCACAGCCTTACTCTGGACTGTGCAAGGCTGTTTGACAGGATAAACAGTACCAGGCCGTAAAAAATATTCATAGCTGTAAAATATTATACAGAACTCAGAGAGAAAGTCCCGGTTTTCCGCCGGGGCTTTTTGTGTTAAAATAAGGTTGAACGGCAGCAGTCAGGAAAGGGGTGCAGACGTATCCGTCCATCCTGCTGCCCATATACATAAAAATGCGGCTTGAGTTCGCAGAAAGCGGGGATTTTTTATGGGGAAGAGTGAAAAAGTGCTGCAGCTGTGCAGAGAAAACAGCATTCGTATGATTGATTTTAAAATGGTGGATTTGGATGGCCGATGGCGGCATATTACCATACCGTTGGAGCGCTTTGGAGACAGTATTTTTACACAGGGGATAGGGTTCGACGGTTCCAATTATGGCTATGCGCCCATCGAAAAAAGCGATATGGTTTTTATTCCCGATCCGGACAGCGCGGTGATCGATCCCTTTGCGGAAATCCCCACACTTTCCATGACAGGGGATGTGTGTGTCATAGGAACGGATGAAAACAAGCCCTTCGATCAGTATCCGAGAAACGTGGCGCTGCGGGCCGCAGAGTATATGAAACAGTCCGGCGCGGCGGATTCTATTGCGATCGGGCCGGAGTTTGAATTTTATCTTTTTGATACCGTAAACTATCAGGTATCTCCCAGAGGCGCTTCCTATGCGGTGGATACCAGGCAGGCCGAATGGAATACCGGACTTGCGGATACCGGCAACCTGGGATATGAGGTGAAGCATAAGGGCGGCTATCACATCGCCGCGCCCCAGGATATTTCCTATAATCTGAGAAGCAAAATGTGTATGCTCATGGAGGATTGGGGAATCCGTGTAAAATACCACCATCACGAGGTGGGAGGCCCCGGCCAGCTGGAAATCGAAGTGGAGCTGGGAGAAATGGTGGACATGGCTGATAAAACCATGATTACAAAATATATCGTAAAAAATGCGGCTGCCGCAGAAGGCCGGACCGCAACTTTCATGCCCAAGCCTGTTTATCAGGAGGCGGGCAGCGGAATGCATGTGCACATGCTGCTGTTTAAGGATGGCAAACCGGTCTTTTATGATAAAGACGGCTATTCTTCCTTAAGCCGTGAGGCCCATTATTTTATCGGGGGCCTGCTGAAGCATGCGCCCTCCCTGTGTGCATGGACGAATCCATCCACCAATTCCTATAAGCGCCTGGTACCCGGCTTTGAAGCTCCGGTTACCATCGGCTATGCCACCTCCAACAGAAGCGCGGTTATCCGTATTCCGGCATATGCGAAAACGCCGGAGCTGAAAAGATTCGAATTAAGAAGCCCGGATGCCACCGCCAATCCCTACTATGCATACGCCGCCATTCTGATGGCAGGGCTGGACGGGATGGAGAAGCAGATCGATCCGCAGGCCAATGGCTGGGGGCCTTATGACTATAATCTTTATGAGCTGTCCCCCGAGCAGCAGGCCCGTATCCGGTCACTTCCCAAGTCACTGGACGAGGCGCTGGATGCGCTGGAGCAGGATCATGATTATCTGACAAAAAATGGGGTCTTCCCGGAACGGCTGATTCAGATCTGGCTGGAAAGAAAGCGGAAGGAAAGCAGGGCAATCAGCCAGATCCCCCATCCGGCGGAATTTGGCGCTTATTATGATTTATAGTGAAACACT
Organism: Eisenbergiella massiliensis; assembly: GCF_003435485.1. Taxonomy (NCBI): domain Bacteria; kingdom Bacillati; phylum Bacillota; class Clostridia; order Lachnospirales; family Lachnospiraceae; genus Eisenbergiella; species Eisenbergiella massiliensis. The sequence continues at coordinate 387,631 of NZ_QVLV01000002.1, read as the reverse complement.
GCAGGATTGGAGATGATCATATGGCAGTGACAGCCGGATTTATGCTACCTCACCCTCCTTTGATTGTTCCGGCAATCGGAAAAGGTGAAGAACAGGCGATAACAGACACGCAGGAGGCATACCGGAGGGCGGCGGAGGAAATTGCAGCCCTCCGTCCGGAAACGATTGTGGTGCTGTCGCCGCATACGGTGATGTATGCGGATTATTTTCATGTGGCCTCTGGACATTGGGCGTCGGGAGATTTCGGACAGTTCCGGGCGGGGCAGGTTAAGCTGGAGGCGGAGTATGACACGGAATTTGTCCGGCAGCTCTGCAGCCTTGCCGACAGGGAAAGTTTCCCGCTGGGAACGCTGGGAGAACGGGACAGACAGCTGGATCACGGCGTCATGGTGCCGCTGTATTTTGTGAACCAATATTATGACGGCTACCGGCTTGTCCGCGTGGGGCTTTCCGGCCTGTCCCTTGCCGAACATTACCGGGCCGGGCTGCTGATACAAAAGACAGCGGAGCAGCTGGGCAGAAGGACCGTAATTATCGCCAGCGGGGATCTGTCCCACCGCCTGAAGGAGGACGGCCCTTACGGATACAAAGAGGAAGGGCCGGCTTATGATAAGCGGATTATGGAAACCATGGGCAGGGCTTCTTTTGGAGAACTCCTGGAGTATCCGGAGAGTTTTTGTGAAAAAGCAGGTGAGTGCGGACACCGTTCTTTTACCATCATGGCAGGCTGCCTGGATCGCAGGGCTGTGGAGGCGCGCAGGCTTTCCTATGAAGGCCCCTTCGGTGTGGGTTATGGAATCTGCACCTATACGGTAACGGGAACGGATGAAGCCCGGGCCTTCCTGAAACGGTATGAAGAAAAGCAGCGTAGGAAAGCGGTGGAAGATAAGGGCAGGGAGGATATCTATGTGCGGCTGGCAAGGAAATCCCTGGAAACCTATATCAGAACCGGCAAAAGCCTGACGCTTTCCAGGGCGGAGGAAGAACTTCCATCCGAAATGCTTGCTCGCAGGGCCGGCGTATTTGTTTCCCTTCATAAAGACGGCATGCTGCGGGGCTGCATCGGAACCATTGCGCCGGTTACCGGCTGTGTGGCGGAGGAGATTCTCAGGAATGCGGTAAGCGCAGGAACACAGGACCCAAGATTCCAGCCGGTGAAGGAGGAAGAACTGGAACGGCTGGTTTACAGTGTGGACGTGCTGGGAGAGCCTGAGGCGATCACTTCCAAAGAAGAGCTGGACGTGAAGAAATATGGCGTAATTGTTACAAAGGGGAGAAAACGCGGGCTGCTGCTGCCCGATCTTGACGGCGTGGACAGCGTGGAAGAGCAGATTGCCATCGCCCGGAGAAAAGCAGGCATCCGGGAAGAGGATGAAGTGAGCCTGGAACGTTTTGAAGTGATCAGACACGGTGAAAAGGGGTAGTACCAGCCAAAAGCAGAAAAGAGCTGCGCATGGCGGAAAGGAGCATTGAATGGCAGAAAGGCAGATACGCTGTCCGATATGCATGCATCACTGTCTGCTTCAGCCGGGGCAGATCGGGCGGTGCCGGGCAAGAAAAAATGAAAACGGGAAAAGCCGTCCGGTAAACTATGGAAGACTGACCGCCCTTGCGCTGGATCCCATTGAAAAGAAGCCGCTCGCCATGTTTGCACCGGGAAGCAGGATTTTATCGGCAGGCAGCTTCGGCTGTAATCTAAGCTGTCCCTTCTGCCAGAATTATGAGATATCCATGTGCGAGGAGGAACCTGAAACGGTTTATGTTTCCCCCGAAAGGCTGGCGGAAAAAGCCCTGGAGCTTCAAAGGCAGGGAAATATCGGCGTGGCCTATACCTATAACGAACCGTTGGTGGGCTATGAATATGTGCGTGATACGGCGGCGCTGGTGCGCAGGGCGGGAATGAAAAATGTTATTGTGACCAACGGCAGCGTGACGGAAGAGGTACTGGAGGAAATCCTTCCATTTACGGATGCCATGAATATTGATTTAAAGGGCATTACGGACGCCTTTTACCGAAGCCTGGGCGGAGATTTGGAGACTGTGAAGCGGTTTATAAAAAGGGCGGCCCCGGCCTGCCATGTGGAGCTTACCACCCTGATTGTCCCCGGTGAAAATGATTCGGAGGGGCAGATGGAGCAGCTGGCGGCCTGGGTAGCAGGTGTTGACGATAAAATACCGTTACATGTGACCCGTTTTTTCCCCAGATGGAAAATGACGGATCGGCCATCCACAAAAGTGGAGACTGTCTGCCGGCTGGCGGATGTCGCAGGCAGGCACCTGAAGCATGTGTTCACAGGTAACTGCTGAACTGGCCTGGAAAACAGCAGGATTGGCATAAATTACCATAAATAACTGCCTTGGAAAAACATTTGACAGTTCAGAAAAATAAAACTATAATGACTAAAACAAACAAAATAGTCAAAAAATAAAAAAGCCGGTGAAAAGAGGTGCTGCCATTGCCAAAGTCATACTCGGATCAGGAAAAAGAATATATCATCAGGCGTTTGAAGGATGAGGCAATGAACTGTATGTCCGTTTATGGCATCCGCCGTACCACGGTGGATGAGCTGGTGCGCCGGGTAAGGATACCGAAAGGGACTTTCTATTTGTTTTATGATTCCAAGGAACAGCTGCTATTTGAAGCTTTGATGGAATTTCATGAAAAAATAGAAACACAGCTTCTGCAGCGTGTGGAGCGTATGTCCGGCAGAGAGCCGGAGGTGGAGGCAATAACGGATTTGCTGATGGATTTTTTCAGACAGGCGGATGAGGCTCCGGTGATCCGTCTGATGAACTCCGGTGAACTGGAAATTCTGGCAAGAAAGCTGCCCCAGGATGAACTGGCCGCCCATTTTTCGGAGGATGCCGGAATGGCGGAGACTGTCATTGCCAGACTTTTCCCTGGCATGGAGGGCGAGGCGGAGAAGGCTGCGGAACAGTTCGGAGATGCATTCCGGACAGTTTTTGCTGCAATGATTTATGGGCATGAGGGAGGAATGACCGGAAATACGGATTCACTCAGACTTTTGCTCAGGGGCCTTGTGCTGCAACTGTTTGAGTTATATGACAGCAGAAAAACAAACAGGGATGCTGAATTAAAATAAATATAGCCAATGTGTCCGCTGCCGGCACAAAACAGGCGGCGGACATTATTTTATATTTTATTTGACTGTTAATAACATTATGGTCAAATAGTAAAAGGAGGAGTGTTATGATAGAAGTAAAGGATCTCACATTCAGCTATGACGAAAAGCCTTTTATTGAAAAAATGAATTTTTCGGTGAAGAGCGGAGAAATTTTTGGCTTCTTGGGTCCCTCGGGCGCAGGAAAGACCACTGTCCAGAAGATTATGACTGGATTGATAACGAATTATCAGGGAAGCGTCCGGGTGAATGGAACGGAGTGCAGGAACCGGACGCAGGCATTTTATGAAGATATCGGCGTAGATTTTGAATTCCCGGCCTTGTATGAGAAGCTGACGGCGCGTCAGAATCTGGAGTATTTTGCCTCGTTGTACGGCAGGGTGTGCAGGCCGCCGCAGGAAAGCCTGGAAAAAGCGGGACTGGGAAAGGATGGTGATAAGCGGGTATCCGGTTTTTCCAAAGGTATGCGCTCCCGCCTTGCCTTTTTGCGGGCGCTGCAACATGATCCGTGCCTTCTTTTTCTTGATGAGCCTACAAGCGGGTTGGATCCGTCCAACAGCCGTGTGATGAAGGATATGATTCTGGAAGAGAAGGAGAAAGGAAAAACAATTATACTCACGACCCACAATATGCATGATGCCGCAGAGCTCTGCGACAGGGTTGCTTTTATAGTAAATGGCAGGGTATGTGCGCTGGATACGCCCCATAACCTGATAATGGGCAGGGGGGCAGCCAGGCTTTCCTATACCTGGAAACGGCAGGACGGCGGGGAAAGGCGGGGAGAATGCCTTTTATCCAATACCTCGCAGGATGTAAGACTGAACAGGCTGATGGCAGAAAACCGGCTCACCTCCCTGCACAGCAGTGAGCCGGATCTGAACGATATTTTTCTGGAGATTACAGGGAGGGCGCTGGTATGAGAATTCTTCGGCTGACGGCCGGTGATATCCGGTTTCAGATTACCTATGGCTTTTGGTTTTTATATGCAGCCCTTACACTTATTTATCTGCTGCTTTTATCGGCATTGCCGGTTACGTGGCGGAGCGTGGCAGCAGCGGTGCTGATTTTTTCCGATCCGGCGGCAATGGGCCTTTTCTTTATGGGTGCGTGCATTTTGTTGGAGAAAAGCCAGAGAGTGCTTCAGGTTCTGGCGCTCTCCCCGGTGCGGATTTGGGAATATATGGCGGCAAAGGCAGTATCCTTTGCCCTGATTTCACTGGTCGTCGCGGCAGTGTTGGGCTGTTTTGCAGGCTTTGGACCGCGGCGGCTGGCCTGGGCGCTTGTGGGAACGCTGTATGGCTCCCTGCTGTTTTCATTGCTGGGAATGGCCGCAGCCTCGGGCATAAGCAGTCTGAACCAATATCTGCTTGTGACGGTCCCCATAGAGATGATATGCTTCGTCCCTCCGGCGCTGTGCCTTCTGGGAGTTAAAGGCCCGGTTGAATTTTTCCCTACGGTGGCCTGCCTGAAAATGCTACTGGGAACTGAGACTGTATGGTATGAGCTTTTGCCGGTTTCGGTGTTCACTTTGCTTTTATTGGCGGGATTTGCATGGCTGCGGATGAATAAAATGTGGTGCTGTCTTGGAGGGGCGAAGCTATGAAGGCACAGAAAAAGGCTTTTTTACAAATGCTGTCTGTTATTGGAAAGGACGGTATGCTTCTAATGGCATGTCTGCTTCCCGTAGTGTGCGGTATCCTGTTTCGGTTGGGCATCCCTGGAGTGGAAGCACTGCTTTGTACATATTTTCAAAAGAAGGAGCTTCTTAGCCCTTTTTACGGACTGACGGATGTGTTCTATTCTATGCTTGCCCCGGCCATGTTCTGCTTTGCCGCCGCAATGGTGGTGCTGGAAGAAAGGGATGAGGGCATGGCCTCCTATCTGTGTATTACGCCGCTTGGCAGGAATGGCTACCTGATTTCCCGGCTGGGCGTTCCGGCGGTTCTGGCGGCTGCGGCCTCAGGCGCTTTGCTGGTTCCTTTTTCCCTGCAAAGGCTGCAGGGGCCGGCTGTGGGAATCCTGGCGGTTAATGGCGGCGCTTATGGCCTGCTGTATGCTTTATTGATCCTGCGTTTTTCATCAAACAGGCTGGAAGGGATGGCGGCTGCGAAACTGTCCTCGCTGTTAATGCTGCCGGCTGCCGGCGCATTTTTCATCCATGACGGAATGAAGTACCTGCTTTGGATTTTCCCTTCCTACTGGGCCGGCCTTTCCGTGAGTGAGCAGCAACCGGCGCTGGGGCTTGCAGGGATTGTATGTGCGGCAATATGGGGGCTGCTGTTGTTATAGCCCATAGCCCGCATATTCTCTGACGCGAAGCCTGTTTTCGGCCGCAAATTAAAACGCAGGTCTGGCTGAAGATTCAAAGTATAGACACTTCGGCGTGTATCCACAGACTTTCGGCGCTGGAGGGCGCAATTAAAGGTGTCCGGAAAACGGAGCTTGCGCTGGAGATAAAAAGCGGCCTGAAGGATTTTTATCAGGAGCACAGGCTGTAATGCCAGCAGCCCGGACAGTGCCAAAAGCTGCTGTTTCCATAACTTTCCACGATCACAATGCTGTTTTTTGTATTATTATGTGTTTGTAACATATTTGTAACAAATTCGTAATAATTGTAAAGGAGACAGCAATGAGAAAATTAACATTACTTACAGCAGGCGCAGTTACGGTATCTGTTCTGGGAATGGCGGCGGGGATTACTCCCGGCTCGGCATTAACCGCACATGCAGCTGGAAACAGCCGTGGAATACAGAACGCTGCCTATAAAAATATGATAGTTATTCAGGGCAGCAGCGCGGAGGATATCAAGGATAAGCTGAACGGCCTGGGAAATTCCTTTGGCTCTATCCAGTGGGGCGACTGCCCGGTAATCATTCCTCCCTGTGATACGTTTCCGGGAACGCCCGGCGGCGATCAGAATACAGGAAAGCCGGACGGCAGCCAGCCTGATACGGGAAAGCCCGATAACGGCACGCCGGATCAGAATAAGCCGGGAACCGATCAGCCGGACCAGGGCAAACCGGATCAGAAGCCGGATCAAAAGCCGGATCAGAACGAACCGGGCCAGGACAATCCCGACCAGGAAAAACCGGGCGGAGATACGGGAAATGATGGAACGCAGGATAATGAAACCCAGCTTTCCTTTGCTGCCCAGGTGGCAAGGCTGGTAAATGAGGAACGTGCAAAAGCAGGCCTGTCCCCGCTGCAGGTTGATCAGAACGTACAGGCGGCCGCACAGGTAAGGGCGGTTGAAATCAAGACGTCCTTTTCCCATACCAGACCGGACGGAAGAGATTTCAGTACGGCGTTGAAGGAGCAGGGCGTCAGCTACAGAGGCTCCGGCGAAAATATTGCCTGGGGACAGAAATCCCCGGAACAGGTTATGGAAGGCTGGATGAACAGCGCAGGACACCGTGCCAATATCCTGAATGAAAAGTTCACTTCTATCGGCGTGGGCTATGTGCAGATTGGCGGCGTGAATTACTGGACACAGCTTTTTACCTATTAAAATAACGATTCTGCAATGAAACAAAAAGAAGGATCAGCCCCAGAGAAATCTGAGGCTGATTTTTTCTTTGGAATTCTGCGGACAGAACCTGCGCCAGAACCGGGGGCATATTACAGGATTGGCCTCCTTCGGCAGCTTCCTTCATCGCTGAGGGGAAGCTCCTCATACCCCGGCCGTCCAAAGGTATGTCCCGGAGCGGCAGGAGAGCCGCAGGAAGGGGAACGGTAGGAAAAATAGGAATGAAGGAAACAGAGAATTCCGCCCAGGAGCAGTACGAGAAAGAAAAAACAAACGGCTATGCCGATGGCAAATACTATACCTGTGGAAACCGGACTCAGGAAAGTAAGAAATGCGGCGAGCGTCAGACAGGTGCCTCCCGTAACCGCCAGATTGCCGCAGCAGTAGTAGGCCTCCCTCAGCCGGGCTTCATTTTTGGCCGCAAGAGATCCTGCCAGTATTGCCGCCAGTATGATGCAGGCGAACGCGATGAGCACGATAAAGAAAAGGGACGGGTTTGCCAGCGTCAGTATCCCGTTTGCAAAGAGCGTAAAAATAGTGAACGCCAGCAGCATACCGACGACAATGGTGATAATGCAGAATTTGGTAGCATTTTTCATAGGTATCCTCCTTTCTTCGGAAAAAATTTGGGGAAAGTTATACTCCCATACCTTAAGATATGCCGGGAAACAAAAGGTGTGGCTTTTACAGGCAAAATAGAATGGTATCTGTGAAAAAAATATGTTATGATTTAAATGTGTAGTAACTTAAAGCCGCACTTGCCGCAGAGCCTTTGCCCGGAATGTATAGCGGCCGGTTTGTGTGAGCTGTGAACAGACAAATAAGCACATGGAGATTCTCATGATAAAAATAACAGTATGTGATGACGATCCGGATGTACTTGAAACTATTGTGGGTCTGATAAAGAAAAATTATGGAAACTCAGTGAGTATATCCGTCTGCAGTCAGGTGCAGCGTCTGTTGGAAGAATGGCAGGCCTCCGGGGACAACAGGGCGGATATTGTTATTATGGATATCGTCTTTGAGCAGAATAACGGCATTACTGCGGCTAAGACGCTGCAGCAGCTGACCCGGAATGTAAAGATCATATTCATATCGGGTTACCTGGAATATGCGGCTGATATTTTTGAGGCCGATCCCTTTTACTTCCTGGCAAAGCCCATAAAAGAGAAAAAGCTTACAGATGCAATAGACAAGGCTTTGGAGAAAATAAAAGAGGAAGACAGGAGCTGCCTCCTGCTTCAGTCCCGTGGAGAAATTGTTAAAATTAAGATAGATGATATATGGTATGTGGAGAGCAGCCGCAGGAATCTGACAATTTATGAAGCAGGCGAAAGCAGCCGCGTTCTCATGAAGCTGAGTGACATGGAGAAGCTGCTGCCGGAATATTTTCTGAGATGCCATCAGAGCTATCTGGTCAACATGGACCGAATCAGGAAATTTACGCTGGATGGAATCGTATTGATTGACGGCAGGGTGATACCTGTAAGCAGAGCCAGATATACGGAAACGAAGGACAAGTTTCTTAAGAACCTGGGAGAAAGGCTGATATGATAGAGATTTATGGCTGTTTTCTGACCCTGATCATAGGATTTATTACCTGTTTCCTTTTTTATCAGATTCTGATACCGAGAAGGGGAAGAAGGCTGACGGCCTGGATCGTGGGGGCAGCGGGCATGTCTGTCTGCAGCCTGCTTCTAAAGCCGCTGGTGCAAAGCCTGCCCCTGTGGATTTATACGGCAGTTATGATGTTCATTATGGCGGTTTTTTTGTTCCTGTTGTACCGGATAAAAATAAAGGAGGCGCTTTTGTGGTCCGTTTTAAGCTGCGGCATCCAGGCTGTAACCGAGCTTATGGCGGTGGGGCTGCTGTTTTGTATCCGCAGGGTGAATTATGAGGCGTTATATGTCCTGAATGAGCTGCATGTAACCGCAACGCTGTTTGCATGTATCATTGAAATGTTTTTTATCATGCTTGTTCTGGTTATCTGGAAATTCCGGGTGCAGGGAAAGCGCAGGAAAAATATCCTTCTGCTTATAACGATTCCGGTATACCAGCTGGCGCTTCTTGGCTGTATGTTTTACATGTGCAGCGATTTTTCCCGGGAGGTTCTGGGCGCGGGAATGCTGATTGTCCTGTTCAGCCTGCTGCTGGACTGGCTTACGGCAGGATTGATCGACGGACAGAACCTGAGGGCGGAAATGGAAGAACAGGTGAACCGCCTGAATGAAGAACGGAGAAAAGAACTGGAATACTGTGCTCAGAACAGCCGTTATCTGGAAGAGGTGCGACTCATGAGGCATGATTTCTCCAACCAGCTGCAGCTGGTGGACGCGCTTTATGCGCAGGGCGGTAAGGAAGAACAGATCCGGGAACTGATGGATGAACTGAAGAAACGGGTAAATGGAGCGGAAAAGTAGAAAATCGGCTCCTTTTTGCTTTCAGGGAAAAGTGGTGTGTGATGGAATGGATATATGCGGGATTCCTGCTTTCCGCCGGCGTCATGATTGGCGTGGCGGGCTGGAAATTCATAGTGCAAAAGGTAAGGAGCCGTTCTCTGCTTCTGGTGGCGGCGGTTCCGGTTTATCAGCTGATTATGGCGGCCTGCTTTTTTTATGTATGCAGGGACCGGGATGAAATGGGATTTTTCCCGGGAGCGGTTCTGCTTTTTTTCAGCTGGACCGTAAATGCCATGGTTCTCCATGCGGTGGAGAATCTTCTTGCAGTGCGCAGACTCCAGAATGAAATACAGACGCTGTACGAGCTTCGTCAGGAAAACCGGGATATTCACAGGCTGGGGGTGCAGTATGAGCAGGAGAGGAGGCGGATATGGCGGGACTGCATGAGCCGTCTGGACAAGGCTTATGAAATGCTGGAAGAGAAGGAAGACTTCGGGACGGTGAGAAATACGCTGGAGGATGCCTTCCGTCAGATCCGCACCTGTGAGAGAGCTGTTTACTGCGAAAATCCCATTGTGAATTCCGTGCTGGTGCTGAAAAAAAGATTGGCGGAGGAAAAAAATATTCCTATGCACATTATTACCTGTGTGGATAAGGAAACAGGTGTGGACCCGCTGGATCTTTGCAGCCTTTTCTGCAATCTGATTGACAATGCCATTGAAGCATCGGAGAAAATCACGGATGGGGATACAGAGCGCTTTATTAAGATTTCTGCAGACTGCCGCAGCGGTTTCCTTATCCTGCGGGTGGAGAATACGGCACAACAGGTGCCGGAGTTCAAGAACGGTGTCTGCCGGACGAGCAAGAGCACGGATAAGGAGCTGCACGGCCTGGGGTTAAAGCTGGTAAGGCAGATCGTGGAGGAATATGACGGCAGGATGGAGATAAAGACTGCAGGCCGTAAATTCACGGTAACCGCCTGTATAAGGACGGATGCGGACAAAATCATTCCTTCAGCCACACATCCATAAGCCCTGCATCCCTTCCGGTATCCAGAGAAGGGAGGACGCCCCGGTCCCGAAGGGGGGAGTGGCCGTTTATTCTGGTATAAGCCCTGTAAAAGGAAGAATAATCGCCGAACCCCGCCTGCGAAGCCGCTTCCTGGGCGCTGTAGCCGGTAATGAGAAGCTGCTGCGCCGCCGTGATCCGCTTGTGCAGCAGATAATCAAAAACGGTGGTTCCCGTAGCCTTGCGGAATACCTTATTCAAATGATGCTTACTGATAAAAAAGCGTTCTGAAAGCTGATCCAGCGTAATATTTTCCTTCAGATGCTGGTTTAAGTACCAGATGATGCGTGTGACGGTGTCCGGTGCGCCGGTCAGGGAGGGCGCGCTTTCGCAGGCATCCCCCATGGAAACGATCTGGGCAAGCAGGGCTTCCACACACACAGGAAGCAGCGCATCCCGGAGCGCTTCATTTTTCAGGGCGCAGTCCTCCAGCGCCTCAAAATAACAGGGAATGCGGTACCGGTCCACCTGCTCATAGTAAATTCTCCGGGAGGACTGTTTTTCAAAGGCCGGAAACGCGGATAAAAGGAAGGAACGTCTCTCTAAAGAGAGGATATCCGGATGAAAATGGATGGAAAACCGTTTGTAGGTTTTTCCTCCGTTTATTTTTACCCCGTGGAACTCATGGGGGGACAGCAGCAGAAGGCTGTTGGGCGTGGGCTTGTACTGCCGGCCTTCCACCAGATAGTCCACGTCCCCGTCCAGGAAAAAATAGACCTCGTAAAAATTGTGACAATGAAGGAAATAGTCCTCCGTAGCCTCATCGCTTTCCCTGTAGCCGAGGCTGACCTTATCCGTATGTATAAAAGCGGCTGGATTCATTGATTAAGGTGCTCCTTTCCTGCGTTTAAATTGCTTTTTCCCGCGGCCTGTGCTGCCTGACGAGCAGGGCAGGCGGATCTTTGCATTCTTTCTTTTGGCAACTGTTTTACACCCTGACAGCTGGATCTTTTTACAGAATAATCCACCACCGCTATTTTTGCAATAAAAAAGTTCCTATATACAATGGTAAAAATATGGCCGGAAAGCTATATTAGAAAGGAACAGACCGGTACGTAAAAAGGGCCCGTCGGGCAGTACATATCCCGGAAAACATGGGAAAAAGCCGGCACAGAAAGGAAATGACAGTATGAAGACAGGAGCGCAGCTGTATACGGTAAGGGCGTACACGCAAAATGAAAAGGACTTTTCCTGCACCATAGGGAAAATTGCAGAAATGGGTTACAAAACCGTGCAGATATCAGGCATCGGGAAGGATATCAGGCCGGAAAGAGTCCGTGAAATCTGCGATGGGGCAGGGCTGGAAATCGTACTGACCCACAGCGATGTGAACCGTATTCTCAATGATACGGAAAATCTGATCAAAGAGCACGATATCCTGGGAAGCCGCTACATCGGGCTGGGCGCGATGCCGGACAAGTACCGCACGAAGGAATGGATCACCCATTTTATGGATGATTTCAGGGAGCCGGCGAAGAAAATAGCGGATGCCGGAAAGCTGCTCATGTACCACAACCATAATTTTGAATTCCAGAAGCTTGCCCCCTGCAGGGACAACGGCGCAGATCGGGAGAAGCGGATTATTGAATATCTGCTGGAGGGCTTTAAGCCGGAGGAAATGGGCTTTACCCTGGATACCTACTGGGTGGCTGCGGCAGGCGGCGATGTGTGCCAGTGGATCGCGGAACTCTCCGACAGGATTCCCTGCGTGCATCTGAAGGATATGGCCGTGGAAGGCTTCAGCCAGCTGATGGCCCCCGTAATGGAAGGAAATCTTAATTTCCCGGCGATTCTGAAGGCGCTTGAGAATACCAGCTGCGAATACATGCTCGTGGAGCAGGATACCTGTCAGGGAAGTCCTTTCGACTGCCTGAAAACAAGCTATGACAATCTGGCGGCTGCCGGATACAGATAAAAACGAACAGGGGAAAGAGAGGATACTTTCATCTATGGAAAAAGTCAGGTTGGGAATTATCGGAATCGGAAACATGGGAAGCGGACACTGCGGCTCTATTCTGGAGGGAAAGGTGCCGGATATGGAGCTGGCGGCGGTAGCTGATTTAAGAGAATCAAGAAGGGAATGGGCCAGGGAAAACCTGCCTGAATCCGTCCGTATTTTTGAAGACGGGGACGCCCTGATTGCCTCCGGCTGCTGCGACGCGGTCCTGGTGGCAACGCCTCATTACGAACATCCCAGGCTCGTTATGGAGGCCTTTGCCCATGGCCTTCATGCGCTGTGTGAGAAGCCTGCGGGAGTCTATACCAAACAGGTGCGGGAAATGAACGAAGCGGCGGCGAAAACCGACAGGGTATTTGCCATGATGTTCAATCAGCGCACCAATCATGTATACCGGAAAATGTATGAAATCGTCCACAGCGGCGAGTACGGGAAAATAAAAAGAGTGAACTGGATCATTACCGACTGGTACCGCACCCAGGCCTATTATAATTCCGGCGGCTGGCGGGCTACCTGGGACGGAGAGGGCGGCGGCGTCCTGCTGAACCAGTGCCCTCATAACCTGGATCTGCTGCAGTGGATCTGCGGCATGCCTTCCAGGGTGCAGGCCTTCTGCCATGTGGGTAAATGGCATGATATTGAGGTGGAGGATGATGTGACGGCATACCTGGAGTTCCCGGACGGAGCCACAGGCGTATTCGTTACCACCACCGGGGATGCGCCGGGAACCAACCGGTTTGAAGTGACCCTGGAACGGGGAAAGCTGGTATGTGAAAACGACAGGCTGAGCTTCTACGAGCTGGAGGTCAGCGAAAGAGAGTACTGCTATACGGCGACGGAAGGCTTTGCCAAGCCTGCCGGACATGAGGTCGCTCTTACCACCGATGGGGAAAACCCTCAGCATGTGGGCGTGCTGCGCGCGTTTGCGGCGAATATCCTGCGCGGCGAGCCACTTATCGCACGGGGAGAGGAAGGCATTAACGGCCTGACCCTTTCCAACGCCATGCATTTATCCAGCTGGCTGGGCAAACCCGTGGACATTCCCTTTGATGAGGATCTGTTCCTGGAGAAGCTGAACGAGCTGAGAAAAACCTCCAGGGTGAAGGAAAACGTACAGGAAGTGACCTTCAGTACGGCAGGAAGCTACGGGACAAAAGAGGAGACATTATGAAATCAGTCATAGTCGGATGCGGCGGCATTGCCACCGTCCATGCCGCAAGCCTCAGCCAGCTGGGAGAAAGCGAGCTGGCTGGCTTTGCGGATATTAAAAAGGAAAGAGCGGAGAACTTTGTCGCTAAATATGGAGGAAGGGCTTATTCCTGCCTGGAGGAAATGCTGGATCAGGAAAAACCGGATGTAATGCACATCTGCACTCCGCATTATCTGCATGTCCCCATGGCGGTATATGGCCTGACCCATGGCGTGCATGTATTTATGGAGAAGCCTCCCGTCATTTCCGGAGAGCAGCTTGCGCAGCTGGAAGAGGCGGTGGCCGGAAGCGACAGGCGTCTGGGCCTGTGCTTCCAGAACCGTTATAATCCCAGCGTACAGGAAGTAAAGAAGCTTCTCGCTTCCGGGGAAGCGGGCAGGATCCGCGGGGCCAGAGGACTTGTCACCTGGAGCAGGGGCAGGGAATACTACACGGAGAGCGGCTGGCGGGGCAGCCTTGCCACAGAGGGCGGCGGGGCGCTGATTAACCAGTCCGTACATACATTGGATTTACTGGCATATTTTTTAGGAACTCCCCTGGCTGTGGAGGCCGGCATACAGAACCACCACCTGAAGGGCATCATCGAGGTGGAGGATACCATGGAGGCTTATATCCGTTTTGCGGACAGCACCGCCTGTTTTTATGCTACCACGGCCTATTGTGACGATGTGCCGCCTTTGATTGAAATTTCCTGTGAAAATATGACTATCCGGATCGAGGATCTGGACGTTACCTATTATTACAGGGACGGCCGCGTGGAAAAGCCTGAGATAGACAGGAAGGAAGCGCTGGGAAAGAGCTACTGGGGCTGTGGGCATAAGGATTGCATCGGGGATTTCTACCGCTGTGTGCGCACAGGGGAACGTTTTATGCAGGATCTTCCCGGAATGAGGGAAACGATCCGTCTGATGCTGGGCGCCTATGAATCCGCCCGGACCGCAAGACCTGTGGATTTATAAGAAAACAATGCGTTACAGCAAGGAAGGATAATTATATATGGAACGCAAGCTTTTACACAACTCACCCATCAGCTGCTTTGCTGATGAGATAGATTCCTCTGTAGATAAGCAGATTGCACTGCTTAAAGAGCTGGGTATCTCCTGGATAGAATTCCGCAGCGGAGACGGAAAGGGCGTGGCTGATTATACAGCAAAAGAAGCGCAGGCGCTGCGGGAAAAGCTGGATGGCGCCGGTATCCGTATTTCCGCCCTGGGATCGCCCATCGGTAAAATAGACATTACCCAGGATTTTGAGCCGCATTTTAAAACCTTTCAGGCAATGGCGGAGCTGACGGAAATTTACGGGACTGACAAAATCCGTATGTTCAGCTTCTTTATGCCGGAGGGTGCGGACGTGTCGTCATATCGTGATGAAGTGATGAAAAGGATGTCCCGCCTGGTGGACTATGCCGCATCCAAAAATCTGGTGCTGCTTCATGAAAATGAAAAGGACATATATGGGGATTTGGCGCCCCGCTGCCTTGACCTGATGAAGGAATTTTATGGCAGCAGCTTCCGGTGTACCTTTGATTTCGCGAACTTTGTACAGTGCGGGCAGGATACCTTGGAAGCCTATGAAATGCTGGAGCCTTATATTTCCTATGTACATATCAAGGACGCCCTCTTTGAAAACGGCAGCGTTGTGCCTGCCGGAGAAGGAGACGGACAGGTAGCGGAAATCCTGGGCAGGCTGGAGAAAAAAGGGTTTGACGGCTTTTTGAGCCTGGAACCCCATCTGGCTGATTTCGCCGGATTAAAGAACCTGGAAAAATCAGCGGCAAGCCGCGGAAGGACCGACGGGGAGGAAGCCTTCTGCACCGCATACCGTGCCCTTCAAAAGATATTGTATTAGAATTAGCTAAGGGTAGAGGGGCCTGGTGTGTGCTCCCGGCCGCCCTGCCATGATCCGCGCCGGCCAGTCCCAAACCGGTTCCGTCCAGGCCTTTCCGGGCTGTGCGGGGGATATTTTATGTTCCAGACTTAAAAAACGGGGTGTTTTTAACTGTCCCGGAACGTCAGGTTTCTGTCAACGCAACTGAACTCCTCGTGAGCGGCTTCCGTCGTCTCACTTGTCAGGCAAGTTGCTAAGGACGACAGAAGCCTGCCGTCCCGGGGCAGTAAGAAACATCACCGTTTTTTTATTCCCGCGAGCAACGAGCCAAGTAGCCATGCTTGCAGCGGGGTCTTTGATTGGTGGAGGCGGTGAAGGATCATAGGATTGTGTTAGTATGTCTTGGTTTTATGCAAGAAATTTCTTTATTTCTTATGTTATTCTTGTTACAGTTCAGGCAGGTTTGCGCAGTGAATGCGCAAACCGTGAGAAAACGTGGTGACAGCAGGCATCCGCCCCTCGCCGAAGGCGACTTATCATGGGCGGATGCAGTAACAGTTCGGCCGAAGGCTGAACTGTTACTTATTCTTTGGGAAGCAAGGAAATGGAGGAATTTAATTATGATGAAAAAATGGTGGCATGACAAGGTGGCTTATCAGATTTATCCGAAAAGCTTTCTGGATAGTAATGAGGATGGGATTGGCGATCTGAGGGGAATTATCGGGAAGCTTGATTATCTGAAGGAGCTGGGGGTGGATATTATCTGGCTTTCTCCGGTTTATCAGTCTCCGTTTGTGGATCAGGGGTATGATATATCTGATTATTATGCTATTGCCCCGGAGTTTGGGACGATGGAGGATTTTGATGAGCTGCTGGCGGAAGCGAAGAAGCGGGGCATGTATATTATCATGGATCTGGTGATCAATCATTGCTCCGATAAGCATGAATGGTTTCAGAAGGCTCTGGCAGATCCAGAGGGTAAATATGCGGATTATTTTTATTTCAGAAAGGGGAAGGACGGGAAAGCGCCCAGTAATTACCGTTCCTATTTCGGCGGCAGTACCTGGGAGCCGGTGCCGGGTACGGATCAGTATTATCTGCATATGTTTGCAAAGGAGCAGCCGGATCTGAACTGGGAGAACCCTGAATTAAAAAGGGAGCTTTTTGATATGGTGAACTGGTGGCTGGAAAAGGGCGTGGCCGGGTTCCGTATTGATGCCATCATTAATATAAAGAAGGATCCTGCTTTCCCGGATTATCCGGCGGACGGCAGCGACGGGCTGGTAAGCTGCACCAAAATGGTGGAAGAGGTGGAAGGCGTCGGAGAACTGCTGGAGGAGCTGAAAAAAGAAACCTTTGAAAAATATGGGGCTTTTACAGTGGCAGAGGTCTTTAATATGAAGGACGATGAGCTGCGGGAGTTTATCGGTGAGGACGGGCATTTTTCCACTATGTTCGATTTCTCCGCAGCCGTGCTTTCCGGCGGGGGAAAGGGATGGTATGACAGCCGTCCGGTATCTTTTAAGGAATGGCGTTCTGCATTGTTTGCTTCTCAGCTGGAGGGGCAGGGCATAGGATGCCTGAAAGCCAATATTATTGAGAATCATGATGAGCCCAGGGGCGCATCACGCTATCTGCCGGAGCATGCCCAAAATCCCAGGGGAATTAAAATGCTGGGAACGACCAGCGTGCTTCTGCGCGGGATCCCGTTCCTGTATCAGGGGCAGGAGCTGGGAATGACGAACTGTCCGTTCCACAGTATAGAAGAGTTTGATGATATCAGCACGAAGGATCAGTACAGGGTTGCATTGGAAGCGGGATTGAGCGAGGAAGAGGCGCTGCAGGCGACGGCCCGTTTCAGCCGTGATAACAGCCGGACGCCGATGCAGTGGAACAGCGGCGCAAACGCCGGATTTACGGCCGGAACCCCCTGGCTGAAGGTAAACCCGAATTATACTTCAGTGAATGTGCAGGATGAGGAAAATGATGAAGATTCTGTGCTTTGTTACTACAGAAGGCTGATTGCCCTGCGTAAGTCGGAGGAGTACAGGGAGATTTTTACTTATGGGGAATTTATTCCCGCCTTTGAAGAGCTGGACGGGATTTTTGCCTTTTCACGCAGTCTTAACGGCCGTCAGGTCATGGTTGCTGCAAATTTTGCACAGGAGCAGAGAACGCTGCTTCTGCCCGGACAGAATGCAAAGCTTCTTCTGTCCAATGACAGCGGCCTTACCGAAAGCAAACTGCTGTCAAAGCAGACAGAAGCGCTTCAGATTACTTTAAATCCCTGTGACTGTGCCGTATTTGAGCTTTTTCCGTAACTGTTCGGCCCGTTGGCGGATTGACACACCGTTTCCGCAGAAGTAAACTGAAAATGAAACCAACCGCAGCTTACGACCTACAGCTGCCTGATAACATTCATTTTCAGGAGGAAACATCATGAAATTCATCCGTTACGAACAAGCAGACAAAACACAGATAGGAATTTTAAACCAGGCCGGAACGGACATACTGCCCCTTTCCGGCCTTTTGCCGCATCGCAGTTATGCCACAATGCAGGAGCTGATAGAAAATATCACCGGGGACGAGCTGGCGCAGCTGAAAACAGCGCTGCATACTGGGGCTGCCTGCCCTTCGGTTCCCGCCGCACAGGTGAAAATTCTTCCTCCAATAGATAAACCCATACACGATATCCTCTGCGTGGGCGTTAACTACCGGGATCACCAGAAAGAAGCCAGCGAAGCGCTGAATGATTTTAAAGCTGCCCCAAGAGCCGTTTATTTTGCGAAAAGAGCGATACACATCCTGGGGGACGGCGGGGAAATCCAGTCCAGGCCCGATCTGGACGACCAGCTTGATTACGAAGTGGAGCTTGCCGTCATCATCGGCCGGAGAGGAAAGGACATTCCGAAAGAGGAAGCGGAAAACTACATATTCGGTTATTCCGTTTTCAATGACATCTCCTCCCGCAGGCTCCAGAACCAGCATGGCCAGTGGTTCAAAGGAAAAAGCCTGGATACCTATACCGCCATGGGGCCTGTAATCCTTCACAAATCCGCCCTGCCCTTCCCTGTGGAGGCAGACGTCAGAAGCTATGTAAACAACGAAAAAAGGCAGGACTCCAACACCCGTTTTTTCCTCACGGACCTTCCGCAGATTATTGAAGACCTGTCCCGCGGCATGACCCTGGAACCCGGCGACATTATAGCGACCGGCACCCCGGCAGGCGTAGGCATGGGCTTCAGGCCGCCCCGCTTCATGAAAGCCGGCGACTGTGTCACCTGCGAAATTCCACCAATCGGCACGCTGACCAACTATATCATATAGATTACCCAATGTATTCCTTTGCAAATGCTTCCGGCCGTATGCAACTGGCCGGCCGGAAGCATGCAGCTTTCACAGCTGCAAAAAATAATCCCATCCTCATGAAAGCGCCAGTTCCCCTTTCTTCATGCGATCCAGGTGGCCATAAAGCTTTCTGTATTTTCCCGGCGTAATCCCCGTCTGTCTCTTAAACACCTTTGTAAAATAGAACTTATCCTGAAATCCTGTATCCGCTGCGATCTGCTCCAGTGTATTGTCTGTGTGGGAGAGCAGATGCCTGGCGTTCCGGATACGTACCTCTGTCAGGTATTCCCGGACGGCCATCCCGGTCTGTTCCTTAAAAAGCTGCCCGAAATATTTGGGAGACAGCCCGGAATGGGAGGCCAGCAGCGGAAGGGAAATATCCTCCGTATAATATTCCTGGATATAGTTTACGGATTCGCTGATGGTTTTTTCATGGAACAGACCCGAAGGCGCTTTCCCGGCGGGCGATGACAGGTCGCAGACTGCGGCGGCAATCTGAAGAAAGAGCGAACGCTCCCGCAGCCTGGCCCCGGTGCCAAGCTGGGAATAGTTCTGGTACAGCTCTTTGAAAACAGGAGCCGTTGTATCATAATCCAGCCCGGTTATTAGCGGGGGGAAAAAGGCGGGATCCACCTCCGGATTCGGCCTTCTTAACAGAACCTCCTCATTGGCCGGCGCGCTGTCTTCATTTTTCCCCGGAGTGGAATGGGGCTTTTTATACAGCGCCGGGGCGGGACTGTCTGTGCCCGGAAGATTCTCCATATGCAGATAGACCTGCTCCGCCCGGAAATCATACTGTTCTTCAGGAGAAATCCAGTCAAAATGGATACAGTGCGCCCGGAAGGTTTTGCCCTCGGGAACGATCATTGTATTGTGCAGATAGGGCATAAGATAGAAAAGCTCTCCCTTGCGGATCCGGTATTCACTGCCGTTATAAAGAAACACGGCTTCCCCGCTGAGACAGTATATCAGTTCATGATCATAGATGATCCGTTCCGGCAGAAGCGTCCCTCCTTCAAATATTTTATAATTCACATATCTGACATAGGGGGCAATCCTGTCCATGCGGATGAAGTTCTCCGCCTTTTTTTGCCCTGCCGCCTCTTTTTCAGGCTTCTGCAAAAGCAATCCGTCCATAAAGCCTTCCGTCTCCCTTCCCTGGAAAATTAAAATTGTTTTTTATCATTCCAAATTACAATTTTATGCCTTCTTCCCATTTACATTTATTCCATATTTTCTATGATTATCTTACAGAAATAAAATACATAATGCAATGGATTCTGTTGTATTATTCGAAAAAAGAAGGGAAGGGCTATGTTATATCCAAAAAAAGAAGAAAAAAGCCTGAGTGCTGAATTGTTCCAAAATCCAACAAATGAATACAGAGGGGCACCGTTCTGGGCGTGGAACCAGGCGCTTTCGCCTGAAGTGCTGGTAAAGCACATCGATTATTTCAAGGAAATGGGGATCGGCGGTTTTCATATGCATTGCCGTACGGGTCTGGACACGCCTTATCTGGGCGATGAGTATAAGGCCTGCGTGCGCGCCTGTGTGGATAAGGCAAAGAAAGACGGCATGTACGCCTATCTGTATGACGAGGATCGCTGGCCTTCCGGCGCGGCCGGAGGAAAGGTGACAAAGGATGTGGAATACCGCAGCAGATATCTGGTTTTCACTCCTTTTTCCAATGAAGAGAGGAAAAGGGAGGAGGAACGTTTTGATTCCTCCAGCAAGGCTGCCGTACAGGGGAACGGAACGCTTCTTGCCCGTTATGATATCACGCTGGAGGACGGCTGCCTGAAGGAGTACCGTCGGCTGCAGGAAGGGGAAACAGGAAGCAACGTCTGGTATCTGTATGAAGAAATCGCCGGAGAAAGCCCCTGGTACAATAACGAAACCTATGTGGATACGCTGAATCCCAGGGCAATCCGCAGGTTTATTGAAGAAACGCATGAACAGTATCTGGACTGTGTGGGTGATGAATTCGGGAAAACAGTGCCCTCTATTTTTACGGATGAGCCTCAGTTTTCCCATAAAACCACGCTGAGCTTTGCCGAGTCAGGAGAGGATGTCATCCTTCCCTATACCGACGGGCTGCCGGCGGCATATAGGGAGGCTTATGGCGAAGATTTCTTTGCCTCAGTGCCGGAGCTTATCTGGGAGCTTCCGGAGGATAAGGTGTCCGTTGCCCGGTATCATTATCATGATTTTGTGGCGGAGCGTTTTGCCTCCTCCTTCGCGGATACCATCGGAAACTGGTGCCGGGATCACAATATCATGCTCACCGGACATATGATGGAGGAGCCTACGCTGACCTCCCAGACCAATGCTTTGGGAGAAGCCATGCGTTCTTACCGCAGTTTTCAGATGCCGGGCATCGATATGCTCTGTGACTGGCGGGAATACACCACGGCGAAACAGGCTCAGTCCGCATCCCATCAGTTTGGCTGTCCCGGCGTGCTCAGCGAGCTGTACGGCGTAACCAACTGGGATTTTGATTTCAGGGGACATAAGCTGGCGGGAGACTGGCAGGCGGCGCTGGGAGTGACCCTGCGTGTCCATCATCTTTCCTGGGACAGCATGAACGGTGAGGCAAAGAGGGACTATCCGGCCTCCATCTTCTATCAGTCCCCCTGGTATAAGGAATACCGCATGATAGAGGATCATTTTGCAAGGGTAAATACGGCCCTTACCCGCGGGAAGGCCCGTGTACGCATCGGCGTTGTCCATCCGATTGAAAGCTACTGGCTGCACTATGGGCCGAAGGAACAGACTGCCCTGATCAGGGAAGAGATGGAAAGCAGATTCCGGAACCTGACGGAATGGCTCCTTTTCTCCCAGCTGGATTTTGACTTTATCGCAGAATCCCTTCTTCCCATACAGTATGAAAAAACGGAGGACGGCAGGCTTCATGTAGGAGAAATGGCCTATGATGTGGTTATCGTTCCCGGCTGCGAAACCCTGCGTTCTACTACGGTTTCCTGCCTGAAGGAATACCGTCTGGCAGGAGGCGACCTCCTTTTCCTTGGCGCAGCCCCCGAACTGGTGGATGCTGTGCCGGATGAAGAAGGAAAAGCGCTTTATGAAAACAGCCGCAGTGCTGGTTTTTCCAGAAGTGAGCTGGTAAGAGCGCTGGAAGATTACAGGGAAGTGGAACTGCGCAGCGAAAACGGCAGCCTGGCAGATCATCTGCTTTACCAGATGCGCCAGGATAGCGACGGCCGCTGGCTGTTCGTTGTAAACGGCAAAAAAACGGTTAACAAGGATATCCCCATGGAAGAAAATATCACTTTCCGCCTGAAAGGGCTTTGGGAGGTTTGGGAATATGATACCATGACCGGAGAAATTAAGGTGCTTTCTGCAGGAACAGAAAACGGGGTTACATCATTTACCCGCCGCATGTATGATCATTCCAGCGTGCTGCTGAAGCTGGTTCCCACGCAGGTGCCGGCGGCCGGTACTGCAGCCGGTGTAAAGGAAGGCCACGCAGCCTGCTTTACAAAGGCGGAGGGCCGCAGGCTTCCTACCCGTATGCCTTACCGTCTGTCGGAGCCGAATGTGCTTCTTCTGGACATGGCGGAGTACCGTTTTGACGGGAAGGATGGAGACTCCTGGAAGGATAAGGAAGAGATTCTCAGATTGGACAATGAATGCAGGAAGGCTGCAGGTTATCCTCTTCGGAGGGAAGCCTTTGCACAGCCCTGGACATCGGAAAAGGCACAGCCAGAGCATGTGCTGGAAATGAGGTTCACCATCCGGTCGGAAATCCAGGTGACGGATGCCTCGCTGGCTCTCGAAGAATCAGGCGCAACCACCATATACTTAAACGGGGAGGAAGTGGAAAAGAAGGACTGCGGCTATTTTGTGGACGAATGCATCCGCAGGTTCCCTTTGCCCGCCATACCCGCAGGCACCTCGGAGCTTATCCTGAAGCTGGCATATTCCAGGGACACCAACCCGGAATGGTGCTATTTGCTGGGCAGCTTCGGCGTAAGAGCGGAGGGCAGCGAGGCCTGCCTGACAAAGCTGCCGGATACCGTGGCCTTCGGTGATTACAGCACACAGGGATTCCCCTTCTATGCAGGAAACATGATTTATGAAGCACAGCTGGATGCAGAAGAGGACGGAGAGTATGTGATTGCCGCAGAAAAGTTCCGCGCGCCGCTTCTGAAGGTGGAGGTAGACGGGGAAGCTGCAGGAAGAATTGCCCTCTCCCCGTACCAGTTATCCCTGGGATATCTGAAAAAAGGCAGGCACAGCATTACGCTGACGTCCTACGGCAACCGTTATAATGCCTTCGGAACCGTCCATATCTGTGACGAGAAGAACGCCTGGGCAGGCCCGAATGCATGGAGAACGGAGGGGGCCGGCTACAGCTATGAGTATCAGCTGAAGAGAATGGGAATCCTGGCGGCGCCCAGGGTGTTCCGGGTAGAATAACAGCAAAAATAAATGGACAATGTAAGTAAATATATACAGAGTATTCTGCCGAAAGCAGTCCGGAGAAGATAAAAAACTCCGGGCTGCTTTTTTGAATAAAAAGACGGGAAAAATTTCATAAAACACTTGCCATAAGCAAGGTGTATGTGATAACATTATTTTTGGTGTATAAAACGATAAAATAGTATTATAATTTCATTAAAGAATAATGCAAAGTAAGATTTGTACTTGAATTATGTCGGGACAAAGAGTATAGTTGATACCTTTCAGGATAAACAAGCCGTATGTTTAAAAAACATGCGGTTTGTTTACGTAAACAGAAACCGGAGACATAAGCTATGAAAAGACATTTTTGCATATTTGCCGAAGCGGGAATCTGGCTTTCAGCAGCATCGATCGTATTATCGGGATGCGGGCCTGGAAAGGAGAGTAAGACAGCATTGGTAAGTGAGACAAGCCTTTTTTCCTGGGAAGAAGAGTATATATTGCCGGAAATGGAGGAAGAAGTAGAAAAGGTGATGGAACGGCTTGGCTGCAATGTGGTATACCAGCAGATCCCGTCGGATGCGCAGGAGGCGGAGGTACTTGATTATTTGAAACGGCGCGGGGAAAAAGGGCAGCTGGTGTATTATCTTGCCGGCGCATCTGAATGGGGCCTGCAGGAAAATGCAGTTTCCATGCTGGAAGCTGTAAAAAATACCGCAGAATGGAACCGAAAAGCCGGAGAAGGAAAAGGATTTACAGGCATTGTATGGGATGTGGAGCCATATCTGCTTGATGGATGGGAAGATAACAGGGAAGAATATATGCAGCAGTATGTTGAAAACTGTATACATGCCTATGAAGAAGCCCAAAAGGAACAACTGGCAGTTATCGTATGTATCCCCAATTTTTATGACAGAACAGGCCTGACGGAACAGCTTGAGCTTTTGGTACAGAAAGGCTGTGACGGTATTGCTGTTATGAATTACGACAAAAGGGATGAAGCGGGACAGATTGCAGGTGAAATGGAACTCGCTGAAAAGTATAAAAAAGGAATTATCCATATTACTGAAATGCAGAAACCCGGATATCACAGCCTGACGGAACAGAATACATATTATTATGATGGCTTTGACGCGGTTTTGGAAAGCTGGGAGAGGCTCAGGCAGGAATATCCTTACGAATATCTTGGATTTTCCTGGCACTATCTGAAGCCCTGCCTGCACCTTATGGAGAAGGAGGAGAATGCATGAATGAGGTCCTTCGGCAGGAAAAGAAATACCTGCTTTCCTATGACCAGTTCCGCAGGCTGGATCATACTTTTGAACAGGTACTGCATCCTGATTCACATAATGGAAAGATGGGGTATCCGATAAGAAGTCTATATTTTGATACCATGCAAGAGCGAGATTTTTACGAAAAAGAAGACGGTCTTGAGATACGGAGAAAAATCCGGCTGAGAACATATTCACCCGATTCTGATTTTGCCATGCTGGAAATGAAACAGAAGCAGGGAGAAAATCAGAAAAAGCGTTCTCTGCGCCTTGGCCGGGAGGATGCAGAAGCTCTGTCACGGGGAGAATATTCCTGCCTGCTTCACTATACAGATTCTTTTGCCATGGAGTGCTATGGACTGATGAATATGCTCTGCTACAGGCCGAAAGCGATAGTAGAATATCAGAGAAAGGCTTATGTGGCCAGTGAAAATAAAACGAGAATTACTTTTGATTTTGCAATTAAGGCGACAGAAAGCGATTTCCGGCTGTTTTCACCTGTATTAAATCAGAATCCGGTACTTGATCCGTATCTTGTGGTAATGGAAGTAAAGTATAACGGATTTATGCTCAGTTATATTAAACAGATGGTGAGTCTGGAAGGGAAAACCCCCACATCAGTAAGTAAATACTGTTTATCCAGGAGCGCCGGGCTTCATTATCTGTTTTAATAGGAAGCTGCTGTTTGAAGCTGGAAGCAGCTTTTGGGTGAAAACTGATTCACCCGTATTTAATTCAACAATCGTGCATAAGAGAGGAAAAACTCATGAAAGATTATATTTATACAATATTTCAGGAATCTGGTTCTCTGTCTACGGAAGAAATTTTCCTGCATATCCTTGTAGCATCAATTTTGGCCTGCGTTATTTACTTATCCTATTATTTTACGCATGCAGGCGGCGTCTATTCCAAAAAATTCAACGTCTCACTTATCACCCTGACCATTCTTACGGCAACGGTTATGACAGTTATCGGCAATAACATAGCGCTTTCCCTTGGTATGGTCGGCGCGCTTTCCATCGTCAGATTCCGTACGGCGATTAAGGATTCCAGAGATACCGCATATATTTTCTGGACAATAATCGTTGGAATCTGCTGCGGCGTAGGGGATTATATAGTGGCTGTTATTGGTAGCGGCGCTGTATTTATTGTACTTCTGATTCTGGGAAGAGTAAAAAATGACAACAGGATACTTCTCATCATCCGGGGCGCGAGAAACATGGAACGCAGAATTGAGGCGGTGGTTTTTGATTATTTTCAGGCAAAGGCCATGATGCGTGTCAAGAATACCAGCAGGGATTCCATTGAGCTGATATTTGAAATGCCACGGAAAACTTATCTGCTTTCCAATAAAAAGTAAAAAAGCATCGTTGAAATGCTGTATGAGCTGGAATCTATTGAGTATGTGAACGTCGTGACGCAGAATGATGAAATAAGCGGGTAAGAAAATGAACAGCAGGAAAATTTACACAGGACTGGTAGTGCTTCTGCTTCTGGCAGCCTTGCTGCTTTCCAGGCATATCGATCCGGAAAAGCAGCGGTATCAGCAGCATCTGTCATACAATACACAGGTAGAAGATACCAGTCTGTCAATTGATGAGGATACTTTCTCATCACATCTGCCGGTGGTCAGTATCGAAACTGGCGGGGTGGTTATTCCAGGCCGGCCGGAGCAGGGGCAGCATGTAAAAGATATTGAGAACAGCTTTATACAGGCGGATATGCGGATTTATGACAGGGAAGGGGAACTGAATAAGCTAAGCTCCCAGCCTGTATTGGAATCTAAAATCAATATTCGCGTCAGGGGCAATTCCTCCAGGACGTTTGATAAAGTGGGGTATCTGTTCAAATTTACGGATGATGCGGGCATGGAACGCAAACTGGAAGTCATGGGTATGGAAAAGGACAGCACATGGGTGCTTCACGGGCCTTATCTGGATAAAACACTGATGCGTAATTACATGTGGTACAATCTGGCAGGGCAGATTATGGAATGGGCGCCGGATGTCCGGTACTGTGAAGTCTTTCTGGATCACGAGTATCAGGGGCTTTATGTAATGGCTGAGCAGATCAGTATGGGAGAAGGCAGAATCGAAATGACGAAATATGACGGAAAGTCCAATATTTCCAGTTATATTGTCTGTGCTGACCGTGAGAGTGTCAATGATGTGCAGTACCTGGATAATTTTACAAGCTATGCTTTGAGAATCAACGGAAAGCTGGAGGTAAAATATCCGGGAGCATCACGGATAACGCCGGAACTGACTGAATACATCAGCCGTGATTTTTCCAGATTTGAAAAAGCATTATATTCCTTTGACTATGATACGGCCAGATACGGATATCAGAATTATATTGATGTGGACAGCTTTGTCGATTACTTTATCATAAATGAAGTTACCCAGAATACAGACGCGGGTCTTTATTCCACTTATTTTTATAAGGATGTCAGCGGAAAGCTTAAAATGTGCGTCTGGGATTTCAATAACTGTTGTGATAATTATATAGAAGATCAGACTCCGATGGCAGGCTTCTTTATGCAGAACCGTCCCTGGTATTTCATGCTGTGTAAGGATGAAGCTTTTATGGAAAAGGTGATAACAAGATACCATCAGCTGCGTAAGGGGATACTCAGTGAAGAAGCGGTGGAAAGCTATATCGCCGGGGTACAGAGTTATCTGGGCCCGGCCATAGAACGCAATTTTGAAAAATGGGGATACAGTTTCCTGCCGGAAAAGGATCTGCTGTATGAGGATGAGCGGAAAATAGGCTCCTATGAAGCTGCTGTGGAACAATATGAAACGCGTCTGGTCAGGCGTATGAGGTGGATGGATGAGCATATTGAGGATTTGCGTTCCTACAGCCATGAATCGATAAATAAGAAGTTTAACCACTGATTGGGGGCAATCAATTGAAAAAGTTTTTAATTGCGGCAATTACGGCAATCCTTCTCCTTTTTTTGTTTGATATGGCGTATTACCGATGGGGCGTATATATAGATTTAAATAAAGATCAGGAGGTCTCTTTTTTTGCGACTACGCAGGGAAAAGAAATCCTGGCTGATACGGGAAAGGGAATGGAGCCCTTTGAAATCCGGGGCGTTG
This sequence comes from Eisenbergiella massiliensis, assembly GCF_003435485.1. NCBI lineage: Bacteria > Bacillati > Bacillota > Clostridia > Lachnospirales > Lachnospiraceae > Eisenbergiella > Eisenbergiella massiliensis. The sequence goes on along the minus strand of NZ_QVLV01000002.1, from coordinate 360,350 downwards.
ACATGGGAGTAGGAATACCGGGATATTTTTCCACAGAGTTTGCGATTGATAAGGAAACGTATCTTCGCTGGTTTGGTATGATTCAGGAGATGGGGGCGAATACCATCCGTGTTTATACTATACAGATACCGGATTTTTACGAGGCGGTATACGAATATAACAAGGATAATCCTAATCCCTTATATATACTGCATGGTGTATGGGTGAACGATTATGTCCAGAATTCACATGTGGATGCCTATGATGACTCTTTTAGAGAGGCGCTCCTGGAAGATTGCAGAACGCTTGTGGATGTTATTCACGGCAGGCGTAAAATCAATCTGGGTTATCAGGCGACCAGTGCCAGCGGCGTTTATAATAAGGATATTTCAGACTGGGTGCTGGGTTATATTCTGGGCGTAGAATGGGAAGATGTTACCGTCGCCTATACGAATCATATGAAGCCGGAAAACAACAGCTATCATGGGGATTATATGTATACGTCCGAAGAAGCCACGCCATTTGAAGCTATGCTTGCTGAAGTCGGAGACAAAATCATCAGGTATGAAAGTGAAAAATATAAAGAACAGCGGCTTATCGCTTTCTCCAACTGGCCTACAACAGATCCACTGGATTATCCGGAAGAGGTCAAAAAGCTTTTTATGAAGTGCGCCAGTGTGGATGTGGAGCATATTCTTTCTACGGATCGTTTTAAATCAGGACAATTTGCTTCTTATCATGTGTATTCCTATTATCCGGATTATCTGGCTCACTATGACAGCTGGAAGAATGAAATCCCGTTCGCAGAAGAATATCGTTTGGAAGATGGTGATTATAACACCTATGGCATTTATCTGGAATTACTCTGCAGGCATCATAAAATGCCGGTGGTCATATCGGAATTCGGCGCCCCTACCTCCAGAGGAAGGGCGCAGCTTGACTTTTTTACAGCTCGATCCCAGGGCTATATGTCGGAACATGAACAAGGGACGGCTATTGTGGAAAGCTATAAGGACATCCGCAGGGCCGGATGTGCCGGCTGTGTTATTTTTTCCTGGCAGGATGAATGGTTTAAACGGACCTGGAATACCATGGCTAATGTTGATTTATCCAAAACGGCATATTGGAGTGATTTCCAGACAAATGAACAGTTCTTCGGGCTTATGGCTTTTGATCCGGGCAAGGAGACAAGCGTATGTTATACGGATGGGGATGTGGATGAATGGAGCGAGAAGGATCTGATTGCAGATTATGGAAGCTCCCGGCTGTATATGAAATACGACGAGAAATTTATATATTTCAGAATACATCAGGAACATCCGAATCCGAAGGAAATTCTCTATATTCCTGTCGATGTTACCCCGAAAACAGGAAGCTATTATGCGAAAAAAGAAGAACTTAAATTTGACCGTCAGGCAGATTTCCTGATCGTTCTTGATGGTGAAGACAACAGCAAGGTACTGGTTCAGGAGCGATACGAGGCATTCCGGGTAATTTTTGCAGAAGATTACGGGGAAGAAAATCCCTATTTTAATGTCCCGGATAAAGATTCACCGTTATTTGTCAATATTTATATGGCGCTGCAGCTCGGTAAAATTAATGCAGTGCAGGAAGAAGATAAGATGGCTGAAAGGTTCGAGACAGGCCGCCTCACCTTTGGAAACGGGAACCCTTACAGTGAAGACTATAATTCCGTATCGGATTTTATTGTAAAAGGCAATGAAATCGAAATCCGCCTTCCCTGGCAGCTTCTTAATTTTTCCAATCCCGCAGAACAGCAGGTACACGATGATTACTATGAAAATTACGGCATTGAGAATCTGAAGATTGACAGTATATATGCAGGGCTTGGATCGTCGGAGGATAAAGGGACAAGAATCAGAATGGGAGAAATGCCGCTGGTGGGATGGGGAAAAAATCCCGAGTATCATGAGCGCCTGAAGCAGTCTTACTATGCTGTAAAGGAAATATGGGCAAAAAATGCCGGGTAGTATAAAGGAGGAGCATCATGCATGTGCTGTCATTCCGGCCGGAGGTTATCCTGTATATTTATATGGCAAGCTGCATATCCGTGCTTGTTTTCAATATCCTTTATATTTTTGCTGACAAATATAAAGGAAGGGCGCTGGAAAAAAGAAGCCTGTCCTTTGTAGGAGAAATATCGGCTCAAATCGAACGGCTGAAGGAGGCCGGGGAGCCTGAGGCCGCACATTACAAAAGGCTGAGGAAGGAACTGAAAAATCCGGAAAAGCTGCGGGCATTTGAATACTCCGTGCTTACTGTAAAGCAACAGGCGCCGGAGGAATACACTGCGGAATATCTGCGAAGCCTGCGGGGCGTATTTCTGGAGCTGGCAGGCGTATACCGTAAGAGGGATACGATTGAGCAGGCTTATTTTGCCTATCTGATTGAAAAATTCAGAATTGATGAAGGAAGGGAAAGCTTTGACGGCATTATGGATTTCCTCATGGATATGATTACAGGCAAGGATGTAAATGCCCGTGAAAATGCAATGAGGGCTTTTTATGCTATTGGCAATGAAAGCGCAATTCTGGCCATATGGAGAAAGCTGGAGGACAATGAAATTAGCCACAGCCGTAAGCTGCTGGCCGATGGCCTTTTGAGCTTCCAGGGAGACAGGAAGGAGCTTGCAAAGCTGCTTTTCGCCCACAGGGAAGAGTTTGGCACCACACTTTTTCTGCCGGTCATGCAGTTTATCCGTTTTTTTACAGGGGACTTTCAGCAGCAGTTTTTTACGCTGCTGTCAGGAAAAAATGAAGATAAGGAGATACAGCTGGAAGCTATCCGTTATTTCCGCAGATATCCCTATGAGCCAGTCAGGGAAATTCTTCAGAACTACGTCCGTTATCAGGAATATATAGACTGGGAGTATGCGGCGATGGCCGCCTCCGCCCTTGCGTCTTATCCGGGGGAGGATACTGTTTTCTGCCTGAAGGAAGGCCTGAAGGCGGCTAACTGGTATGTTCGCCTTAACTGCGCGGAGGCCCTGATTTACGGTCTGGGAATATCAAGGCTCCGGCTTTTCGATGTGGAAAACGGAAGAGACCGGTATGCCAGGGAAATCATCAGATACGTTCTGGAGAAGGAACAAATCAGACAGCAGGAAATGAAAGAGGGACGGGTAAATGTTTGATGCGATAAAGTTATTTTACAGCTGTGTTGGCGTCATTTTTGTTATATATCTGCTGGGCTATTCCACATTTCTGATGCTGTCTGTCATATATGGCTCACTGGATCTGTATAAAGAAAACAAAAAGAAAAAATATCATAATGAAATATCACATGATTATTATGTGCCGGTGACTATTATCGTTCCTGCTTATAATGAGGAAATCACTGTGGCGGATACGGTTAAATCCCTGCTGATGATGGATTACAGGCTGTATGAAATCGTTGTGGTGGATGACGGATCCAGTGATAATACAACGCAGGTGCTCCTTGATACGTTTTCGCTCAGAAAGGTAAATCGCCCGATTAACCGCCAGATTCCCTGTAAAAGGGTAATCAACGTTTATGAAACGGTAGTGAATGGTATTACTGTTACCCTTGTGCAGAAGGAAAACGGCGGAAAGGCTGATGCTTTGAACATGGGCATTAATGCCTCCAGGTATCCATACTTTATCTGTATGGATGCTGACAGTGTTCTGCAGAAGGACTCGCTGAAGGAAATTGTAAAACCGGTACTGCAGGATGATACCATAGTAGCCGTTGGAGGACTGGTACGTATTTCTAATTGTGCGGTTCTCAATGAAGGAGAACTGGTGGACTATCATATGCCCTGGAATCCGATTGTGGGGATGCAGATTCTGGAATATGACCGTTCATTTATGGCATCCCGTATTTTCCTGGATAAATTTAACGGCAACCTGATTATTTCAGGGGCGTTCGGTTTATTCAGGAAGGATATGGCAGCCGCTGTGAAGGGATATGATACCAATACCATGGGAGAAGATATGGAACTGGTGGTAAAGCTCCATTCCTTTTGCCGGATAAATAAAATCCCCTACAGTATCCGTTATGTTCCGGACGCCATCTGCTGGAGCCAGTGTCCGTCCAGCATTAAGGATTTGAAGAAGCAGCGCCGCAGATGGTATCTGGGGCTGTTCCAGTGCCTGAGCAAGCATCACAGGATGTTTCTTGCCCCTGAGTTCGGCGTGGTGGGCTATGTGTCCTATTTATACTATCTTCTTTATGAACTGCTGTCGCCGTTTATTGAGCTTTTTGGTCTGCTCACTATTATACTTGCATATGCGGTTAATCTGATAAACGTCCCTTTTATGGTGCTGTTTTTCATGATTTATGCGCTTTACGGAGCGGTACTTACAATTACTGCTTTTTTTGCAAGGATTTATACGCAGAACATCAAGCTGTCCTTTCTGGATGTGGTTAAATCAATTTATCTGTGTATTTCAGAAAGCGTATTTTTCCGTTTTATACAGGCGTTCACCAGAATGACGGCATTTATCGGCTATCGGAAAAAGAAAAATGTGTGGGGACAGATTCGGCGTCAGAAAATTCAACTGAAGCAATCGGAAGAACAGAAGGTGGAAGGCAAAAATGCGTGAATATAAAGGGAAAAGAAGGAAAATTATGGGATGGCCTGCAGCGGTGGCCATATTTACCGCTCTATGGTTCCTGGTGCCTCTCAGAGCTGTTTTTGGCGCTGAGGATGTGATATATATGGCAGGGATTCCGGATTCCTGGCCTCTTGAATATTATGACAGCCAGAGCAAAAACTACCAGGGAGTATTGCCGGATATTTTGGAAGAAGCGGCGGGACAATCCGGACTCGGTATCCATTATGTGGAACCGTCGGAAACAGACAAACGCCTGGAGCTGGCAGGAAATATACAGGTTGATGCTGTATGGACACTGGACCTGTCCGAAAAAGAACTGGAAGAGGCGGGACTAAGGAAGAGTAATGTCAGTTTTGTATTCCAGGAAGGGGAAGATAAGGTAAATATTTGTCTTGCTTATACGGAAAGCATGCAGGAAGAAGACCTGAAAAAACTGGAAGACGGGCTGGATGGCATAGATGATGCACGATTGGAAAACCTGCTGCTGCAGTATGCAAGATCTGTTTACCAGGAGAACAGGAAGCCTGCTGTTTACATGTGGATTTCAATTATAATCCTTTTGCTGGCTGTCCTTGCGCTTTTTCTTTACCTCATAAGAAAACGGAGGGAGGTAATACGGCTTGCTTATCGGGATGAGCTGACGGGCGGGGATAATTTTACGGCCTGGAAACAGAAATTTTCAGAACGGATAAACGACGGCAACAGGGAACATTATGCGGTGCTTTTCCTGGATGCCGGTCTTGAAACGATCAGCCATATATACGGGTATCCGGAATCTGAAAAGGTGCTGCAGATAATACGTGATTTCTGTGAACCGATGCTGGATGAAAAACAGGAAGCAATGTCACGGTTCAATGAATTCTATTATGTGTTTTTCCTGCAGTATACCAGTGTGGACAGTATAAAAGAAAGAATCGGAAAGATCCATGAAGGGATCGCGGAAGCGGTTAAGAAGCAGCAGAAGAGATACTTCCTGGAACCTCATACCGGTATTTACCGCATGGCAGGACTTGAAACGGAGCCTTTGAAAACAATTCAGAGAGCGGAAATTGCAGCGGAGTTTGCGCGGAACCATTTTATGGAATGCGCGGTATACGATGAAATGGTAGAACGGGAGACCGTAACGGGATATGCCATGGAACATGAGGCAATACATGGCCTTATGCATCAGGAATTCATTATGTATCTCCAGCCGATTGTTGAGATAGGTAGCGGGAAAATTATGGGAGCCGAAGCGCTTGTACGCTGGCAGAATCCGGGACGGGGACTTATGCAGCCGGGAGATTTCCTGGATGTAATTAAACGTAAGCAGCTTACAGGGAAAATGAACATGGATATTTTCCGTCAGGGCTGCCGTTTCCTGAGAGAGGAGGCGGATAAGGGGAAAAAGCTGGATTTGCTGTTTAATTTTACGGTTGAGAACGTAGGCGATGAACAGTTCGCGGAGGAACTTAATACGGTTGCGGAGCAATATGGAATAGATCGGGACAGAATTGTAATACAGCTGAACCAGATGGTCGAAATGAGCCGTTCCGACAGCTTTATGGACACAATCCGCAAACTGCGCGGATATGGTTTTCATATCTGTCTGGCCGGGCTGGAACTGGATCGTGTTTTTTTTGATTTCCTTGACTGCGGTGTGGACAGCATTAAGCTAAGGCACGACCTTATCCGTCACGTTGATAAGCCGGAAGGGAAAACGGTCATCCAAAGCATCATGAATTTCTGCGGTCAGCTGCATCTGAAGGTGGTTTGCATGGGAGTGGAGAACGAAGAGCAGGCGGAGTATTTAAAGAGCATTGGCTGTGATTATGCCACCGGCTTCTATTATTATTATCCGGTGAGCCAGGATTCCTTTGATGAGCTGGAAGCAAAACAGAATTAAAAATTTGTGGTTGTATTGCATCAGGGCCTGTCATTGACAGGCCCTGACCAGTATGTTTGCTAATCCGGGCATTCCCATTCGCGATACCCTGTCACTCAAGCACAACCTCTTTTTTATAAACCGCCCGTTCCTCCAGCAGTTCCCTGAAATTATCTTCATACTTCAGCCCTTTCAGTTCATCCATATATTCCAGATAGTCGCACAGATAAACGGTAATTCTGGAAATATCGTGATCCGCCACGGGCAGGAAGGCGGCGTCGGAACCTGCGGAGTCGATATATTTTCCCTGGGCGTCAAGAACAACAGGGAAATAGTCCGCCTTGTCATGGTTCAGATAGACTTCATTGATATGGATTTCAAATGGCGTAACCGTGACGGATTCCAGCCCGATACCGGCTTCATTCACATCATTTACGGATATGGTGCGGTTATTGGCGGTATTGACCTTAATGGGCAGTGTAAAGGTCCAGGGGCCTTCGAACCAGTAATGCTGCATGGTATTGGGATGTTTGTTCAGTCCGTATTTTTCAAAGATGCGGTCATGAAGCGCCTGGAACTCCTCATCAGACAGTGCCTCCAACTCCTCCTTACTCATACCCCAGTCGATTTCCGGCGGGTTGGCAAGCATACCTTCAATTCTTTTCAAATCGATATTCAGTGTGAATTCATCAGGCAGCGTGAGCATTTTTCCATATTTGTCCAGGACCTCCTGGTTCACCACGAATTCCTCGCCTTTTGCTTCCGCCTCGCTGGTCATTCTGTCGATTTCCGATACGTCGAAAAGAACATCCTTTAAATCCAGCCGCCAGACACCCGCATACGTCCTGGCATCCAGAAAGCTGCCTTCAATATTGCCGCTTCCTGCCATAACAGGAGTATCCCGGAAGCTGAAATCGGTATCCATATCAAGAAAGAGGGACTGCTTCCCGAACTGGTTTGTCATAATTTTGTCCTGAAAATTTTCATTTCCCTCTATAATAAGGGAAATATTCAAAGCTTCCTGATTGCAGTAAACCTCGGAAAGAGTTACGGTCACGCCGTTTACTGTCTGTGAGTAGGAAGATGTTCCCCGATTGCCGGTAACAGAAGAGTCCCCTCCGGTTTCCGGATCTGTCTGCACGTTGCCGTCCAGAGGTTCGGCATAGCCGGTATAATCCCCGGAAAAGCTGATTTTGTCCTGCAAAAGAGAGAACAGATGGCCTATAATGGGTATTTTGGCAGCCATAACCGGATTGGCGGCACAGATGCCAAAGGCTGCAATTAACACTGCGGCGGCAGCGGTCAGTCCCCTTGCCCAGACCGGGAAGCGTTTTCTTTTTTTATGGCGGCTGTTTTTTCCTCTGCCCTGGCTGGCAGCAGGCTGTTTTCCTTTTTCGTTTTCGGCCAGAATACGGCTGAAGGCGTCATCGGCTTTCTGCAATACTATATCGGGAAGCACAATATCCTGCTGTAAACCGGAAATGATTTTTTCACTTTGTTTCATTCGGCATTCCTCCGTTTTTCGGGATAATAGGCCAGCTCCATCTGCTTGCGTGCGGATGCAAGCCGCCGTTTTACGGCGCTTTCACTTTCGTGGAGTATTTCGCCGATTTCCCTGATTTTAAAACCTTCCACATAGTACAGAATAATGATGACACGGTATTTCTCATCCACACACCCAAGCATTTCTTTCCATTCGGTGTTTTCGTAGCCGTCGCATTCGCAGCCGGCCTGCATGTCCATGATACTGTCATCCAGCACAAGCTTTCGTTTTTTTCGGAGTATGAGGTTGCAGTTATTGATTAATATCCTCGTGAGCCAGGTTTTGAAAAAATCTTCCTGCTTCAGGGTATGTATCTTTTCCCAGCAGGCCAGGATCGTGTCCTGGATGGCATCTGCGGCATCTTCATCGTTGGATAAAATGGCTCGGGCAACCTTATACATGTCCTTCATGTTTTCCTGCATCAGCTCCACAAAGGCATCGGCATCCTTATGCTGTGCTTTTTTAATCAGTGTTTTCATAAGTTTTCTCCTTGTAATAACGTCCGGACTTTCTGGTCATTACAATGATTAGATGGCAGGAGGGGGATTTTGGTCCGCTTAAATAAAAAAAATTTATGATCAGCCTGCAGCCTTGTGACGGCAAAAAAAGGAACCGCCCTTTCTTCACAGGCAGTTCCCTTTTTGTCCGTATTTTCCCTATCCTATTCTTCTTCGCATGCAGCATTTTCATCCTTACGAAGTATGATACGGAGAAATTTTGTCATAAGCGGTATGTAGGTCACTGTGAAAACAGCGCCTGCAATCAATAAAGGCACTTTCTTTTTTTCTTTGGGAATGCAAAGGCCTATCATGACGCCTGTGGCACACAGGCAGAATTTAACCAGAGCCAGATCCTTCCAGTCAGATTCCTTTACATATTCATTGGCATAGCTGAACAGACATTTCATGGAAAATCCTCCTTTTAATTAAGAAAATGCGGCAGGCAGAGCACAGGCAGAAGCGTTTCCGCCCGTATTTGCGGCCTTCAGTGCGTTTGTTAAAAATTTACCTTTTTTCTTATTATACCACAGAATAGTGTCGTGATGTTTTTTGTTTTAACAAAATTTTTGTACTTGTCACTTGACACTTTTGGACAAGAGAAGTAGGATGGATAAGGACTGATTTAAACTTCAAAAGATGAGCAATACGTCCGGCACACGTACTACCCACCTGGAAGCCTGAATAATAGTCCAATAAGGCGAAAGCGGGGGATATTCCATATGGGAATGATAGGTTTTTTAATTCTGTTTCCATTCTTTGCTGCGCTCGTTATGTCATGCATGAGAAAGAGCGGACTGGTCAGAAGATGCGTCCAGTTTACTCTCTGCGGGATTTTAGTAGCGGCAGTCATTTTATTTGCGGTAACCAGCCTGGTTTCAGGGGAGACCGTCTCCTACCTGCCTCACACACACGGTATCGATATGCTGATGCTGGTAGTGGAATGGGCGCTGGTAGTTCTTGTATTTTATTACAGCTTTAAATTCAGAAAGTATTATTGTGCTTTGCTGTCCATTGCGCAGACGGGGCTGATGACCTGGCTGGAGCTTACCGGCCGGACGGAGATACCCGGCGATCATATTTTTGCGGACAAGCTGACCATTGCAATGAGTCTGATCATCGGTATAGTAGGCTGTCTGATCTGTGTGTACGCAATTGGATATATGAAGGATTACAACAGACACCATCTGGATTACAAGGACAGAAGATACTTTTTCTTCGGTATGCTGTTTCTGTTCCTGGGAGCCATGATGGGGCTGATTTTCTCCAGCAATCTGATCTGGATTTATTTCTTCTGGGAAATCACCAGTATCTGTTCCTTCCTGCTGATTGGCTACAATCAGACGGATGAGGCCATGGAGAATTCCTTTAAGGCCCTGTGGATGAACCTGCTGGGCGGCCTGGGCTTTGCGGTGGCAATTGCCTATGCGGCGATTTCCCTCCAGGTTATCAATATCCAGGATTTGGTGGCCCTTGCGGTAAGCTCGGATGCGAAAGCGGGCCTGGCTTTGATCCCGGTGGTATTTCTTGCCTTTGCAGGACTTACCAAGAGCGCGCAGCTCCCTTTTTCCGGATGGCTTCTGGGAGCTATGGTGGCGCCTACGCCTACCAGCGCGCTGCTGCATTCCGCAACCATGGTAAAGGCGGGCGTATACCTGTTAATCCGTCTGGCACCCGCCATGGAAGGCAATCTGGCGGGCCTGATGGTTACCACCATCGGCGGCTTTACCTTCCTTGTAACCTCCATGCTGGCCATTTCCCAGGACGATGGGAAAAAGGTTTTGGCATATTCCACAATTTCCAATCTGGGGCTGATTACAGCCTGTGCCGGTGTGGGTATGCATGAAGCGGTGTGGGCTGCGATCCTTCTGATGATGTTCCATGCGGTGTCCAAGTCCCTGATGTTCCTTTCCGTGGGTGCGGTGGAGAACTGTACGGGAAGCAGGAATATTGAAGATATGCACGGGCTGATTGTGAAGCTGCCCGGGCTGGCCTATGTTATGATTATCGGTATTGCAGGTATGTTCCTTGCGCCCTTCGGCATGCTGATTTCCAAATGGGCCGCATTAAAGGCTTATGTGGATTCAGGAAGCATCCTGCTGGTTATTTTCCTGGTATTCGGCAGCGCCACCACACTTTTTTACTGGACAAAGTGGCTGGGCACCCTGGTAGCGGTGCATCATCATTCGGAACGCCTGAATAACGTGACCAAGAAAAGCGAATGGACCTCTTTGATTTCCCTGAGCGTACTCATGGTTACACTGTGCCTGACCTTCCCTCTGGTGTCCACCTATCTGATTGAGCCTTTCCTGATGGAAATGTATCATCAGTACGTGCCTAACCTTATCGGAACCGGCAACCTGTACATCATGATCATGATGCTGTGTACCATCCTCGTTCTTCCGATAGCGGTGCGGATTCTCACACTTGGAAAGAAAAACAAGATCGTCATGTCCTACATGGGTGGAGCCAATGCGGGAGACGACAGAAACTTCACGGATTCCTTCGGTGAAGAAAAGCATATGTATCTGGCAAACTGGTATATGCCGGATTATTTTGCGGAAAACAAGCTTCTTCTGCCTTCCCTGGTACTGGCCAGCGGGGCTTTGATTATTCTGATGATTATGACGATAGGAGGTGCGCTGTAATGTCAAAATATTTCTGGTTTGCCATTCTGTATATCGTATGCGCGCCTTTTATCGGCGGCCTCCTGGAAGGCATTGACCGTAAGGTCGCTGCCAGGATGCAGGGCAGGAAAGGGCCTTCCGTGCTGCAGCCCTTTTATGACATCAACAAGCTCTTTGCAAAGCAGTCCGTTGTGGTAAACAGCGTGCAGGATTTCCTTGTCTGCGGATTCCTGGTTTTTGTCGTGTTCACAGGGGCATTGTTCTTCTGGGGCGGAGACATTCTGCTGGTGTTCTTCGCACTGACGCTGGCGGGTATTTTCTTTATTATGTCGGCCTGCTCGGCCAATGCGCCGTACAGCTCCATGGGGGCGCAGAGAGAGCTGATGCAGATGATGGCTTACGAGCCGATGGTGCTTCTGACGGCCATTGGATTTTATATTGCGACGGGAAGCTTTTCCGTAAAGGAGATTGCGCAGAGCAATATTTCCGCAATCTGCCTTCTGCCCGGATTTTTTATCGGCTTCCTTTATATCCTGACCATTAAGTTCAGGAAATCACCCTATGACATCAGTACCTCCCACCATGCCCATCAGGAAATGGTCAGAGGCCTGACTACGGAGCTTTCCGGCAATATCCTGGCGCTGGTAACTCTTTCCCACTGGTATGAAAATGTCTTCCTGCTGGGAGTCATCGGACTTTTCATCGTCAACTCCAGCTGGTTGAGCATTCCTGCAGCCATTCTGGTATGTCTGGCCTCATTCCTTCTGGAAACGCTGATCGATAACGTGTTCCCCAGAGTGAGATGGCAGACCATGCTGAAATGGACCTGGATCGTGACGCTGGCAGCCGGCGGGATTAACCTGATGATAGTCATGCTGATGAAGTAATCGCAGCAGGAAAGGAAGGATGTAACATGAAAGTATCAAAATCGCCCTGGCTGCTGCATTATGACGGCTCCAGCTGCAATGGATGTGATATAGAAGTATTGGCCTGCCTGACTCCGGTATACGATGTGGAGCGGTTCGGGGTCATTAATACGGGAAACCCGAAGCATGCGGATATTTTCCTGATTACCGGCGGTATTAATGAACAGAATAAACCGGTGGTACAGCAGCTTTATTCCCAGATGCCTTCGCCGAAGGTGGTGGTAGCGGTGGGAATCTGCGCATGCAACGGCGGCATTTTTAAAGAATGCTATAATATTATCGGCGGCGTGGATACCATCATCCCGGTGGATATCTATGTGCCGGGTTGTGCGGCAAGACCGGAAGCGATCATTGACGGCGTGGTAAAGGCCGTGGCTCTTCTGGATAAAAAGAGAGAGGAACGCGCCGCGCGGAAGAAAGAAGAGAAAATACAGGCGAAGCAGGAAGGAGGAGCAAAATGATTGACGGCGAAATCATGCAGGTGGAACCGGAAAATCTGGTTACGGAGGTCCTGAAGCTGAAGCACAGGGACTACCGGATCGTCCAGATTTGTGCGGCGAAAGCGGGAGATAAAATGGAAGTGACCTACTCCTTCGGTAAAGAATATAAAATGGTGGGGCTGCGGCTCGTTATTTCACCGGATACGGAAATCGTAAGCATCAGTGATATTTATGAGCCGGCATTCCTTTATGAGAATGAAATCCATGATCTTTTTGGAATCCCCATTAAGATGATCACCCTGGATTATCATGGCAACCTGTACCGTATCAAGCAAGAGGCACCCTTCAGAGGGTAATGACAAGGAGAATAGATTATGTCCACACGCAGTACGATTCCTTTTGGACCGCAGCATCCGGTTCTGCCGGAGCCGATTCATCTGGATTTGGTTTTAGAGGATGAAAAGGTAGTGGAAGCAGTCCCTTCCATTGGTTTTGTCCACAGAGGGCTGGAGAAGCTCGTTGAGAAAAAAGAATTTACGGAATATGTGTACGTGGCGGAGCGTATCTGCGGTATCTGCAGTTTTATGCATGGTATGGGCTACTGCGAAGCCGTTGAGCACATCATGAACATAGAAATACCGCCCAGGGCACAGTATCTGCGCACCATTTGGTGTGAGATGTCAAGAATCCACAGCCACCTGCTCTGGCTGGGGCTTCTGGCGGATGCCTTCGGGTTCGAAAGCCTGTTCATGCAGTCCTGGAAAATCCGGGAAAAGGTACTTGATATGTTTGAAGCTTCCACCGGCGGCCGGGTTATTTTTTCCGTAAACAAGATCGGCGGACAGCGCAAGGATATGGATGCTTCCATGCTGCGCAGTTTTATTGCTGATTTTAATGATATTGAAAAGGAACTGAAGGTGGTGGCCAGGACCTTCCTGGAAGATACCGCTGTTAACAGCCGTCTGCGCGATGTGGGCTTCCTGACAAAGCAGCAGGCTCATGATCTTGGAGCGGTCGGCCCGTTTATGCGTGCCAGCGGAATCGCCCTGGATAACAGGAAGCTGGGCTATGCAGCCTATTCAGATCTGAATTTTGAACCCGTGACCAGTGATATAGGCGACTGTTATGCAAGATGTGACGTGCGTATCCGGGAAATCTTCCAGTCCATCGATCTCATCAGGCAGGCAATTTCCAGGATCCCCGGCGGTGAAGTGGCAGTACCCTTCAAGGGCTTCCCGGAAGGGGAGTACTTCATGAGGGAAGAGCAGCCCAGAGGCGAAGCCATCTACTATGTAAAGGCAAACGGCACGAAATTTATTGACCGTTTCAGGGTCCGCACCCCTACCTTTGCCAATCTGCCCGCTTTGCTGGAAACTTTAAAGGGCTGCCAGCTGGCGGATGTGCCGATTCTGATTCTGACAATCGATCCCTGCATCAGCTGTACGGAGCGTTGACGTTACAGGGCGGCTGAAGCTGCATTCAGTGCGGCTGACCAAACTGCAGCGCATTGGCAGGAAAGAAAAAGGTCGTCACAGTTCAGATGTACGGACTGTGACGGAAAATGCGGTATGAACTCCGCAGGAATCGAGGTTAATATGAAAAACATGAACACCATGAAATTCACGGGTACGGTTCTCAAGAACCTGTTCAGCAAGCCCGCCACAAGGCCTTATCCTGAGCAGCCGAGAGAATATCCTGACAGGACAAGGGGCCACGTGGAAATCGATATAGACACCTGTGTGCTCTGCGGCCTGTGCTCCAGAAAATGTCCCACCGGAGCCATTACAGTGGATCGGGCCGGCAAAACCTGGGAAATCCAGCGGTTTGGCTGTATCCAGTGCGGCTGCTGCGTAGAGGTGTGCCCGAAGAAATGCCTTTCCATGAAGCAAACCTATACACAGCCCGGGGACGTGAAGAAAACGGAAAGCTTCCTGAAAACAAATATGCCCGATCCGGTGGTAAAGCCTGTGGTTAAGCCGGCTGCCCCGGCGGCGGCTGCATCCGCGTCAAAGCCTGCGGCACAGGCAAATGCCGCTACGGTAAATACGGCGCAGGCGAATTCGGCTACGATAAATACAGCGCAGGCAAATGCGGCCCCGGCAGCAAACGCTTCCGAAGCACAGGGTAAAGCATGAAATACGAAATCACCATTACGGGAGTGGTCCAGGGCGTGGGCTTCAGACCCTTTGTTGCCGTCCTGGCGGAAGAACTTCATATCAGCGGCAGCGTCTGCAACAGCGGCGGCGTAGTGAAGATAGATGCATTTGGAAACGAGGAGGCGATGGATAAATTTATCTGTCGCCTTCGTTCGTCTGCCCCTCCGGCGGCCCAGGTAAAAGAGGTGCGTGCCAAGAAGCTGGTGCAAAACAGTCCGGAAGATGAGAACTGCCCGGCAGACTTTTATATCGTGCCTAGCGAAGGGAAAAATGAAACGGATATTCCGCTGCTCCCGCCGGATCTTCCTGTCTGTGAGGATTGCCTTGCCGAGATGCACAATCCATCGGACGCAAGATTTCACTATCCCTTCATCAGCTGTGTTAACTGTGGTCCCCGCTACAGTATTATTGAAGAAATTCCTTACGACAGGGAACATATTACCATGCGTGAATTTCCCATGTGCCCTGCGTGCCAGCGGGAATATACACGGCAGGCGGACAGACGCAGGCATGCCCAGACCATTTCCTGCAGGAACTGCGGGCCTCAGCTTTTATGGACGGATAACAGCAGCGCCGTGCTCAGCCGGGACGAAGCGCTGGAGGCGGCCATAAGGCAGCTGAAAAACGGCGGAGTCCTGGCGTTAAAGGGAGTGGGAGGCTACCAGCTCTCCTGCCAGCCGGCATCTGAAGACGCTGTCAGGAGGCTGCGCATACTGAAGCACAGGGAGAAAAAACCCTTTGCGGTCATGTTTCCATCCCTTGACAGCATCCGGGAATACTGTATCCTGTCCGCAGAGGAGGAAAAGCTTCTGTGTTCCGCCGCAAGGCCGATTGTCCTTCTTTCCTGGAAAGAAGGCGGTAAAGTTTTTTTGGATGCAGTGGGCGGTGAAAGCCGTTATCTGGGCGCCTTCCTTCCCTGTACAGGGCTTCATCAGTTGCTCACGGAGGAGGCCGGGCCGCTTATTATGACCAGCTGCAATGTGACGGAGGAACCGATTCTTACAACTGAGGAAGAAATACAGCAGCTGTGGGAGCAGCAGCCCTCCTGCCTGGATGGCATAGCCTGGAATACCAGAAAAATCGTAACGCCGCTGGATGATTCCCTGATGCGTGTTACCGGAGGGCGGCCCCAGATGCTTCGCCGCAGCAGAGGCTTCGTACCCTCTCCCATTCTGCTTCCCGGGGAATGCGCCGGCACGGTGCTGGCCATGGGCGGGGATTTGAAATCGGCCTTTTGCCTTGCTTCAGGGAACCGGGCCTATATGAGCCAGTATTTTGGCGATATGGAAAATTATAAGGTATTCCAGACCTATATGGCTGCCAAAGAGCGGATGGAGCGGCTTTTCGGACTGCATCCCAAAACGGTGGCATGCGATATGCATCCGGGATATCTTACCTTTGCACAGGCTGAAAAAATAGCGTCTTTGTACAACCTGGAGCTGCTTTTGTTTCAGCATCATCATGCCCATGCGGCGTCAGTCATGGCGGAACACGGGCTGAACAGCTGTATCGCCGTTATTTTTGACGGAACCGGTTATGGAACGGACGGCAGTATCTGGGGCGGGGAGTTCCTCATATGCACAGATTCCTCCTTTGTCAGGGCGGGGCATTTGGATGAAACAGAGCTTTGCGGCGGGGATGCCTCGGCAAAGGATGCTGCCCTGACGGCAGTGTGCCATCTTCTCCATGCTGGGCTTGCTCCCCGGGATGACGCTCTGGCAAAGCTTTTGCCTGATTGTAATTCAGCCATCGTGGGCGCTGCTGTCGCCTCCCATATCAATACGGAAAAAAGCACCAGTATGGGCCGTCTCTTTGATGCGGTAAGTGCGCTTTTGGGAATCCGGGAGTATAATACCTATGAAGGCGAATGCGCAATAGCCCTGGAAAACGCCGCAGCAGGGGCCATGGAAAAAGGACTTGCGCCTGCCCGGCTGCCTTTTCCCATAAGGGAAACACCGGAGGGACTGACTGCGGATCGCCGTGAGCTTATCCGCACCCTGTGCAGGGAGCTTGTTGCCTTCGGAAGGGATAAAAACCGGGGGAAAGACGGGGAGAAAAATGCCCCTGGCCCGGAAATACAGGCGCTGGCGCTGGGCTTCCATGAAGCGGCGGCCGGGATGGTGCTTGAGATGTGCCGTCTGCTGAGAGAACGGTTTCATGAAAACAAGGTGGCGCTTGGCGGCGGTGTTTTTGCCAATGTGATTTTACAGGAACGGTGCCGGCAGCTTCTGGAGAAGGACGGATTTACGGTATATGTAAACGAACAGGTGCCGGGAAATGACGGCGGCATCGCGCTGGGGCAGGCCTGGCTGGCGTCCCTTACGATGAAACAGTAAGCAAAAATATGCAGCAGGCCGACAGTTTTTATATTTTTAAAGCTGCCGGACTTCTGCCGACAGTAGGAAGAAGGAGCGGAACAGATATGTGTGTAGCGTTGCCCGGCAGGGTGGTATCAGTGGAAGGAACAACAGCAGCAGTGGATTTTCAGGGGAATACGGTTCGGGCGGAGGCAGGGCTTGTCCGGGTGAAGCCGGGGGATCAGGTACTCGTACATGCGGGCTGTATTTTACAGGTCCTGTCGGAAACGGAGGGCAGGCAGCTGCGGGAGCTTTTTGAGGAATTGGAGGAAATAGCGGGTGAAGGAAATTCTTGAATATCTGCAGGGCTATCAGGGAAGGCCGCTGAAGCTGATGGAGGTCTGCGGTACCCATACGGCTGAAATCAACAGAAACGGTATCCCCGGCCTTCTGCCGCCTTCCATACAGCTGGTATCAGGGCCTGGATGCCCGGTCTGCGTCACCGTAACGGAATATATTGACAGGCTGATCGAGTTGGGAAAGGAACCGCAGAATGTCGTCGTCACCTTCGGGGACATGCTGCGTGTGCCTGGAAGCAGGTGCAGCCTAAGCGAGGCAAAGGCCGGGGGCTGCCGGGTGAAAATGGTTTATTCGCCCATGGATATCTTACGGCTGGCGGAGGAAGACAGGGAGCATATTTATATTTTTGCGGCAGTGGGCTTTGAAACAACAGCCCCTGTTTATGCCATGCTGCTGAAAAAGGCGTTGGAAAAAGGAATCAAAAATATCCGCCTTCTCACCTCGCTGAAGGTGATGCCGCCGGTCATATCCTGGATGTGCGCAGGCAGCGCAGACTGCGGAATAGACGGCTTCCTCGCGCCCGGGCATGTTTGTGTGATCACGGGCAGCAAGGCCTTTGAGGGGCTGGCGGCACAATTTGGAATCCCCTTCGTGGTGGCAGGCTTTGAAGGAGAACAGATCCTTACTGCCATTGCGGCGCTGGTTAAGCTTCAGGGGAAGGGCCGGGTGGCAAATTTTTATCCTTCGGCCGTGACAAGAGAAGGAAACCTTCAGGCCCGCGCGGCGGTGGCCGAATATTTTGAACCTGCGGATGCCGCGTGGAGAGGAATGGGGATTATTCCCGGTTCCGGCATGGTGCTGCGGAAAGAATACGAAGCCTTCGACGCCGGCAGCCGGGAGCTGACCGAGGATCGGGAAAAAAATTCCGCATGCTGCTGCGCGCAGGTGCTCACAGGAAAAATAAAGCCTTCCCAGTGTCCTCTGTTTGGAAAGGTATGTACGCCGCAGACACCCCAGGGAGCCTGTATGGTTTCCACGGAGGGCAGCTGCTTTAACAGCTGTTACAATTAATGCAGTATCACGGGAAAGCCTGTGATACGCCGGAGGTAAGAAAATGAAGATAACAATGGCGCATGGAAGCGGGGGACGGGCAACCTCTCAGTTGATTGCGGATATATTTGCCCGAAATTTCAATAATGAAGTGCTCTCCAGAATGGAAGATTCCGCCGTGGTTCCGGGAAGCGGGAGAATTGCGGTAACGACCGACAGCTTTGTTGTGAACCCCATTTTTTTTCCGGGAGGGGATATCGGCAAGCTTTCCGTATGCGGAACGGTGAACGATCTGCTGATGAGCGGCGCACAGCCCAAATACCTGACCTGCGGATTCATTATTGAAGAGGGAGCGCAGAGCGGGGAGCTAGAACGGATTGCGGCCTCCATGGCCCAAACTGCTTCGGAAGCAGGCGTGACGATTGTGGCCGGGGATACCAAGGTCATAGAAGGAAACGGCGGAGTCTATATCAATACGGCCGGGGTGGGTTTTGTGCCGGAGGGTGTAAACATAAGTGCGTCCCTGTGCCAGGAAGGAGATGCGGTCCTTGTTTCCGGCTATCTGGGAGAGCATCATGCAGCGATTCTCAGCGCGCGGATGGGAATTGAAAACCAGATCCTGAGCGACTGTGCTCCTCTGGGAGAAATGGTACAATCCATGCAGGAGGCGGGCGTCCGTATCAAAGCGATGCGTGACGTGACCCGCGGAGGCCTTGCGACCGTCCTGCATGAATTCGCGGTTTCATCCGACTGCTGCGTGGAGCTTGAAGAAAACCGCCTCCCGGTATCCGCCCCCGTCAAAGGCTTCTGTGGCCTCCTGGGACTGGATCCCCTCTACATGGGAAACGAAGGCAAAATGACCGCAGTAGTAGCCGGCGAAGATGCCCCCCTCGCCCTGGAATGCATGAAAAAAAGCCGCTACGGAGAGAACGCCGCCATTATAGGCCATATTTCCCAAAAAGAAAAAGGAAAAATCCTCCTAACCACCCCCATAGGCGGCACCCGCATCCTATCAGAACTTATAGGAGAGGGGTTGCCGAGGATATGCTAACCCATGAGCCATGCAGAAAAAAACAAGCAGGCAAAGCGTGGGAGTTTACTCACAAAGACCTGCCTGCTTGTTTTTTTCTATAGGGCGAAGCCCTACATTCATAATTTGGCGAAAGAACCCTTTCGTCCCACAAAACCAGCAAACGCCAAATTATGAATGCAATGGCGGGGTAGAGAGAGGCAATCCCGATCCAGAGCCAGCCAAAGAATGAAAGCGTCCTCCCCCCTCCCCGCCTGCCTGTTTTTCTATACGTCCCCCTCAAAAAAAAGAATTCCCCCCATCCCCCTCGACAATCACACAGCTTTTCATTATAATTATAAAAAACCCCAGAAAGGACGGACGAAACAGTGGAAGAAAGAAAAGAAACCATGGAAGACTACGCAAAGGAACTGGAGGCATCCTTCCGTTCCATCAAAGAAGGCGACATCATCACCGGTACCGTAATTGCGGTTAACGAAGAGGGCGCGATTCTGGATCTGCAGTACTATGCCCAGGGCGTAATTAAAGCGGAGGATATGAGCAGCGATCCGAACTTTAACATCCTGGAGGATGTTAAAACCGGAGACACCATTGAAGCCACAGTAGTTAAAACGGACGACGGCGAAGGAAACATCCTCCTTTCCAAGAAGGAAGCCGTCCAGGTGCTTGCCTGGGATATCCTGAAGGGCTACATGGACGAAAAGAAAAGCATCCAGGTAAAAATCAGTGAAATCGTAAAAGCAGGCGCAGTAGCCTTTGTAGAAGGAATACGCGGCTTTATCCCCGCTTCCCAGCTGTCCTTAACCTATGTGGAGGATCTGGAGCCATGGCTTGGAAAACAGCTTGAAGTCAGAGTCATCACCGTAGATCAGGAAAAGAATAAGCTGGTTCTTTCCGCCAAAGCCATTGAAAAGGAAAAAGCGGAAGCCGAAATCAACCATAAGATTTCCATGCTGGCGCCCGGGACTATCCTTGAGGGGACGGTAGAGAGCCTGATGCCTTACGGCGCATTTATCAGCCTTCCCGAAGGCCTGAGCGGCCTTGTGCATATTTCACAGATCTCACAAAGAAGAATCAAAAAGCCTTCCGAGGTGCTTAACACCGGCGATAAGGTAAAGGTAAAAGTGCTGAACACCAATGACGGCAAAATCAGCCTGAGCATGAAAGCGGTGGAAGAGAACACGGAAGCCGATGAAATGGAAGCGCATCAGGCCGAAGAATACAGCTCCAAAGAAGAGGCAACCACTTCCCTGGGAGACCTGTTCAAAAAGCTGAAGCTGTAAGACGATAAAGCGTTTACATGCTGTGCTGCATTCTTTGAGGAGGGAAAATGAGGAGGGGCTTTCATACCATGTTCAGGAAAGGGTTGTCTATGGAAATCAGAAAGCATATGATATTCTCAGGCGAAGTACAGGGCGTGGGCTTCCGCTATACGGCATATATGGCGGCCGGTAAGCTGGGCCTGTCCGGATGGGTTGCAAATCTGGAGGACGGCAGGGTGGAAATGGAGGTCCAGGGCCGGGAACGTGACATAGATCTCCTCACCGAAAAGCTGCGAAACGGCCAATGGATAGAGATTACCGGAATCGAAGAAGAAAAGATTCCCCTGAAAAAAGAAAAGCACTTCCGCATCGCCAACTAAGACGTGGAAAAGCCGGTAACCGGCAAGGGCCGGTGCCAGCAAAAGAGGTTATCATTTCCTGAAGACTGCGGAAATGATAACCTCTTTTTGTCCCTGGAGCAATTTTCAAACAGATGTCAGAAGAACTCCTCCGATACAGCGATGGCAGCGGGATATATGGAAACAGCCCCGGAAATATCAATATTCCTTACAGTATCAGGATAGGTCAGGGAGAAAGAAAGATCAACCGGCTCATACAGAGCTTCATTTGTGAGGAAAAATGCGCTTGCCGCGGCATTTCTGCCATTAGCCGCGTTGCCGGTAAAGGAATAAAGCAGCCTTGGCGTGCCATTTATAAAGGGAAGTATCTGAAAATAATTTCCGGGCTCCGGTGTTGCCAGGAAAACATAGGATACGGCATAAACGTATCCGGGCTGCAGCGTAATGGTATCATCCGTGGGAAGGCTTGTAAGCCCTCCTGCGCCCCATACAGGATACAGAGGAAGAAAGCTTCCGCTGGCAGGAGAGGCTGTGACTCCATACTGGGCATAGGCAGTATTCTGCCAGCCGGCAGGCCCGCGTTCTCCCGCAGGCCCACGCTCTCCGGGAATTCCCTGAATTCCCTGCAGCCCCTGTTCTCCCCTGGTCCCCTGGATACCCTGGGGACCTCTTTCTCCGCGGGGGCCGGGAACACCCTGAGGGCCCCGTTCCCCCATAGGGCCTGCAGGCCCTTGCGGGCCGCGTTCCCCTCTGGCGCCGGGAGGCCCTTGCGGCCCGGTTTCCCCCTGTAATCCGGGCGGCCCCTGCGGGCCGGGTGGTCCCTGCTGACAGCAGCAGTCCTGACTGCAGGTGTTGCGGCAGGGACAATTTCTATAATATTCTGAAGAATTCATTTTTCATTCACATCCGGTTATGGTATTCTATTCTATAATATGCACAGATAATATATCTGTTCGCTGAAGCGAAGAAAATAGAGGTAGACGGACAGGAAGCTTTTTATTATAATTGTACTGTCCAGTGAATACTTAAGCTTGATTTTGAGACGCACTGACAGGCAGTTCAGACACTGTGCGGTGCGGACTATTAAAAACAGAAAAAGCTGCCAAAGGGCGGCGGAATGAGAGGTAAACATGGAAGAACAAAAGAACGCGCCGGAAGGCATGGAAGAAAAAGAGGACATACTCCCTGACGCAGAGCCGGAAGCGGAAAACGAAGCCGGCTGTGCAAACGAAGACGTTGCCGAAGCGGAAGACAACGATATTGAAGAGGCATCTGAAGACGCCGATTCTGAAGCTGAGGAGGAGGAGGACGATGACGGCGTCGGCACGATACCGCCCATTCCGAAGATGGCCAGAGGCTTCCATATCAGCGGCCGGCTGATGTTCCAGAATGAATTTACAATCACAAAGGAAATTTATCTGGAATTTGTGAAAGCATTCATGAGCCAGTACAGAAAGCTGTATTATATAATGGGCGGCCTCAGTATTTTCCTGGGACTTTTCAGTATTCTCGGGGGCGCCTTCAGCTCAGGCTTCATTTTTGTGCTGGTAGGTATCGTATGCCTTGTAATGCCCTTCTTCCTGTATCGTTCCTCCAGGGATAAAAAGTTCGCAAAGCAGGTGGAGAATAACGGGGGAAAACCGCTGGAGAGAAAAATAAGCTTTTATTCGGACGGCCTGGAAATCTTCTCCAACAACGGCGCGCATTCCGTATTCCAATACTCTGACATCACCAAGGTTATCAGCTCCAAAAATATTTATGTTGTTGTCGTCCAGAAGAAACTTTCCCTGCTGGTCCCGAAAAACAGCTTTATTCTGGGCAATGTGGAAGAATGGAAAACCTTCATGTCCACAAAAGGAAAATGGAAGATAAAATAAAGCCGGCGCTTATTGATTCGTACCGCTGCTTTAATAATATAAACTGAGAGGCATACCCTGCTGCGGGTATGCCGCTGTATTATCAGGAAACGATCAGCCATTGACACTGGAAATCCTGCAAGAGCCTGAAAAAATGATGCTTTCGGAGGAAAAATGATTGTAAAAAGAAAGACCGGAACCGGACCGATAAAAAAAATAACCTGCTTTATCTGCATTATTCTTACAGTGATGCTAATTACAGGCTGTGCAAACAGGGGCGGCCCGACGGAAGAGGGCGGCGGATTTCCTTCCTCCTGCGCGTCGGCTGATGCCCGGGAAACCACCGAAGCGTCAGAAAATCAGATGATTCTTTCCTTTATTAATATAGGAAAAGGCGATGCTTTTCTTTTGAAGCTTCCGGAGGATGGCTATTATCTGTGCGATACCGGAAAAGCAGAGGATTACCCCCTGATTTCCAGGCTTCTCAGACAGAAGGGTGTGGATTCGCTGAAAGGGATTTTCCTGTCACATGGGCATAAGGATCATACAGGAAGCCTGGAGGCTGTCCTGGCCGATTTCCCCACCGAATGCATTTATCTGTCGGCAGCGGATTCTGTTACTTATGAATCCATCGATGTACCTGCCCTGGCCGCGAAATACGGTGCCAGGCTGGTTGCCCTTTCCGGCGGGGAGGCACTGCAGCTTGGGGCAGCAAAAGTACAGGTATGGATTCCGGATAAGCTATATAAGAAAAAGGATAATAATAATTCCATGGTTCTGCGGTTCTGTTATGGAAAAACCGCATTTCTCATGACAGGTGATATGGAAAAGAAAGCGGAAGCCAGACTGCTGGAAAGCGGCTGGGAGATATCAGCTGACGTCCTGAAGCTGGGACATCATGGAAAAACGGATTCCACAGGAAAAGAATTCCTGGAAAAGGTAAAACCGCGGTACGGAATTATTACAGGCAGCCGGGAGGAAAGTCCCGAGTCCATGAATGAGGAAATCGCAGGACGCCTGAAGGAATGCGGAGTACAGGCATTTTATTCAGAAGGGGAGCAGCTGGCAACTGATTTTATATCGGACGGAACCTCGGTCTGGACGGAGAAAGTCGAAGCGGCTGAACAGTAATCTTTGGGGCATCATTACAGTAAGCCATAAGGGGAATAGAGAAAGGGATTTTTGGGGAAAAGAAATGGAAGATGTAAAGCCCGGGGCAGGAATGTCGTCCGGCTGATTCATGAGCGCGCTGCGGCGCGCAGACAGGAGCAAAGATGAAATATACGGAAAACGGAATCCAATATCACCTGCAAATAAAAATGGGGGATGTGGGGCGCTATGTAATCCTGCCGGGAGATCCGAAGCGCTGTGAAAAAATAGCCGCTTTTTTTGACTCTCCCAAGCTTGTGGCGGACAGCAGGGAATTTGTCACCTATACCGGGTATCTGGACGGAGAAAGGGTAAGCGTAACTTCAACAGGAATCGGCGGTCCGTCCGCATCCATTGCCATGGAAGAGCTGGTAAAAGCGGGAGCTGATACCTTTGTCAGGGTCGGTACCTGCGGCGGTATGGATATTGATGTGAAAAGCGGCGATCTGGTCATAGCCACGGGAGCGATCCGCAATGAAGGAACCAGCCGGGAATATGCCCCTATTGAATTTCCGGCGGTAGCGGACATCGATGTGGTAAATGCCCTGATTGCGGCGGCAAAAGAGAGCGGCCATGACTGGCACAAAGGGATTGTGCAGTGCAAGGATTCCTTTTACGGACAGCATGAACCGGAAATCATGCCTGTCAGCTATGAACTGGAAAATAAATGGCAGGCGTGGCTGCGCCTTGGCTGCAAGGCCTCCGAGATGGAGTCCGCGGCACTCTTTGTGGTTGCGGATTATCTGAAAGTCCGCTGCGGTTCCGTATTCCTTGTGGTGGCAAATCAGGAAAGAGAGAAGGCGGGCCTGTATAATCCTGTGGAGCACGACACGGAGGCGGCTATCCGCGCCGGTATCGGCGCACTGCGTAAACTGATTGCGGAAGATAAAAATAAGTAATTGGGGGATTCTCTTTCCCTGCAGCGGCGGTCATGTCATTTCTTTGGCGTGGCCGCCTTTCTGATTTCCATAAAGAGCAAAATAATACAAGTCTTTTTGAAACAGGACTGAAAAGAACTATTGGCAGTCAAAAAAAGTTATTTCAGGCCATTTTAAACAGAAAAGACATTTGATGTGTTATGATGCAAATGCGACACTATAGGCCTTAAATCAGGAAGGAAAACATATATGTGCAATAATAAGATAAAAGCTTTGTCTTTTGGCATAATAACAGTTATTTTGTTTTCAATAACAACAGGCTGTTATTCGGAGAACGAAAAAAATATAAGAATTCCTGATAAAGAGATCAATATGATTCAGGTTAATGGATTAAAAATACGTGCATCTGAAAACAGTTTGTGGGGAGATTTCAGTACGTTTGTCGAAGCGCTTGAAGAGGTTGTTCCTTTGGATACTTCGGTAAAGGATACTGTTCGGCGTGAAGTAAATTATTATGTTGTGACATTAAGATACGATGATGAATCCAAACAAAGCTTTTACTTTTTTCAGATGGGTTCTTCTGGAGACAAGTGGTATGTTGAAACAGAGGATAGAACAATTTATCAAAATGCGGATTTTTTTGCACAGTATTTTTATTCAACATCAACTGTTTTCCAAGCTGACGCAATCTCGGACAATGAATTAGATATATCGGATCCGGAGCGATTGAAAAGTATCATCCAGCTTACCTTACAGTTAGAAGATTGGAATATCTCTTATAGTTTAACTGACCTGCGGGCATTATTTGCGTTAGAAATGCTTAACCAGGCAGAAAACGTAAGTCCGAGGCAGGAAGTGGTTCAGGCAGTCAGGAAAAAGCTGTCGGGTCAGATGGAACAATATTATTATGCGGTACAGAATGGGTATTCTGTTACGGAAGAAGAACTTAAGATGTGTATGGATGAGCAGGATAAAATAATTAAATCGGCATCCAATTTTGCGGAGTTTGAAGCTTACTATGAAGAAAGCGGTACGACTTACAATGAATATCGTCAAAGAATGAAGGAATATAGCAGAATGCAGTTTACTATAAAGAAGTTATATAATGCTGCTTATGAAGAATTCCGACATGGAAATGACAGGATTGGAGAGCGGACCTGTGAAGATTTCAATGAATATTGGACTTATTTTCTTTTGGATGTTGTTTATCCGGCGACGGAAACATATAACGAAGAGACTTTGATTCCGCTGCTGGATGAAGCGGAGGCATTTTACAATGAGTGTCTGGGCATTGGGACAGAATAAGTAGTCAGGGGGCTGTCGGTAAATGATGGCCTCAATAAAGGAGGGTGTAACCGATGACGGTCACACCCTCCCTATAAATTTATCTCCACAAAAGAAAAGGGGGCTGTTGGAAAATACCGATTTTGTTTATAAAAACATTTTTCATTTCTGCACGGATATGGTATTCTATAATATGTAAATCATTATGAAATAATGATAATAGCGGGTTCATATAATGAAACAGTTACAATATAAAAGCTGGTAGACTGACGAGGCAAAAAGAGGATAAGATGGCAAAATATGAATACCTGATACTGGATGTGGACGATACTCTTTTGAATTTTGAAAAATGCGAGCTGAATGCTTTTCTCAGGACGATGGAAGCTTGTAAAATCGTACCGGAGGAAAGGCTCCAAAAGCTTTTTATTGAGATATGCGATGAAGTTTGGTTGAAATATGATCTTGATAATACAAACAATGCAGACATACTAAAAAATTATCACAAATATTACCGCAGCTATGCAGTAGAACGATTTGTCCATCTGGAAGAGAAAATCAAAACGGGAATGCCGCCGGAACAACTGAGCGCACTGTATTTTCAGAAGTATAAAGAAGAGTTCTGGCCGGAAGAGGGTGCTATTGCAGTGTGCCGGACACTGTCAAAATACTGCCCTCTGGTACTTGCAACAAACGGTCTGACAGAGATACAGCGATCTCGTATATCTCCGTTTATGAATTATATTACCCATGTATTTATATCAGAAGAAGTGGGCGCAATCAAACCGTCATCAGCTTTTTATTCCTGTATTCTAAATACATTACACGTGAATAATCCGGCCGTCTGCCTGATGGTGGGGAATTCCATAAGTACAGATATAGTTGGTGCAAATGAGGCAGGAATGGATACCTGCTGGTATAATCGCAGCAGGAAAGCTTATAACCATTCCATGAAGCCTGCATATGAAATCAGTTTTTTACCAGATTTAATACAGCTTATCAAATAAAACAGCTTATAAGGAGAAAATCAGACATGGCAGAAGCAAACAGAAAAGAAGAAGTGAACGCGGACATAGCTGCGGTGTGGGATTTGATAACCAGCCTGGAAAATTATTCCTGGCGCAGTGATTTAGACAGGATAGAAATCCTGGAGCCTGGAAGGACGTTCCGGGAATATACACGTGACGGCTTTGCTACGACCTTTACGATTACAGTATGTAAGCCCATGAACCGCTATGAGTTCGATATGGAAAACGAAAATATCCAGGGACACTGGATCGGTATTCTGGAACAGACACAGAGAGGCACGATGCTTGATTTTACGGAAAAGGTGACCGCAAAAAAGGTGTGGATGAAGCCCTTTGCGGGAATGTATCTTGCCACACAGCAGAAAGTATATATGGAGGATTTGAAGAAAGCCCTGAATGCGGCAAATGCCCCTGCAGACTGAAAAAGAACCTGCAGAAAGCATTATTTTTCTTCATGATTCGGAATGGGGAGAAAAATGCAGATTTTACATAAAATCTTAATAAATATCTGTTAAGATGGATAAAAAAGGAGGCATAAAAGCTGTGAGCGATATTCAACAAAAAGAAATTTTCCTTGAAAATTACTGGAAGGCTGTACTGGAGCAGGATGAAAAAACACTGCCTGATTTTTTTAGGGAAGACGCCCTTATCAGATGGCATAATACGGATGAAGAATTTACCGTACATGAATTTATCAGGGCAAACTGCGAATACCCCGGTGAATGGGACGGCTGCATACAGCGCATGGAGTGTGCAGGAGATACGATGATCACAGCGGCCCATGTCCATACAAAGGACGGCACTCTATCCTTTCATGTGGTATCCTTCTTCCGGATGGAAGATAACAGGATTATAAGCGTTGATGAATACTGGGGAGACGACGGCCCCGCCCCCGCATGGAGGCTTGATAAAAAGATCGGCAGGAAAATATCATAAAGAAGAATATATTCAATTTCCCTGAATAGCAGGCGCACCTTCGGTGTGCGGATAGGAGCAAAATGGAAAAAAAGGAAAATGGTTTTACGGATAAATGGTCCTCTGTTTATTTTTTTATCCCGTTGTTTGAAAATCCGGTTATCATGCCGACGGCGGAGGCTGTTTGTGCAAAACTGGCTGAAAAATTCGGAAAGGTAACTGAACTGGCTGAAGAACAGAATATGCCGCAGAAGCCATCCGAACTGAAATCCTTTGTGCTGTGGGAGCACCAGGTCTATTACGAAAAGGAAAAAAGAGAATTTCCATCCCAGCTGATTCTTTATGGGGCGGATACCTTTGATACAGCCCAATTTGATGAAGCAGTTCGGGCACAGTTCTGGAGCTGCCCTGAGAAAGAAGCTTTTATTGCAAGATGCCGTTATTCAATTATGGCAAGCAACATGCTGGCGGCAGGGCTGCCTGTTTTGGAACAGTATGGAATTCTGGCCGATTATGCGGATGCTGTTCTTGAACTGTTCCCGGATTGTATCGGTATCTATTGGCCGCACAGCCAGAACCTGCTGCCGAGAGAGGTTTACGAGCATTCCTCCTGGAATTCCCCGGAGCTTCATTTTCTGGACGGCGGCCTGAATGTACGTTTTTTTAATATTACAGGAACAAATGAGATGTTGTTTGACACACTGGGGCTGACACCCATTGGACTGCCGGATCTGCAGTGCCACTGTAAAAATCTGGAACCAAACCAGGTAGTTGTTTTTATGCGGAACCTGGCGGCATACCTGTTTGAATACGGAGATGTTATTGAAGACGGGAATACGGTGGAGGGCATCCATCATGAAAAATGGGTTTGCAGGAAAGAAGATGCCATTATCAGTCCCATGCGGGTTGTCCTGGATATACATATGGGTGAATTTGCAGGGGGAAACAGATAACCTGCGCTTGTCAGCAGCATTTATAAACAGGAAACGGAATTGGAACATTGAAAATGCTGTAATTATGGATGGTTTGTAAAGTATCGAACCGGAAAAAGCAGGAAATAGTGAGAGGCAGGATCGATGAAGAATATTAAAATGATAGTAACGGATTTGGACGGAACCTATCTTCGCACAGATAAAACCATATCCGAATATTCCAGGAAAATAATTACAGAATGCAGGAACAAAGGCCTTTTGTTCATTATTGCAACTGCCAGGCCAATCCGGGCTGTGAAGGATTTCCTTTCCGAGTCGGATTATGACGGCGCAATTTTTCACAATGGCGCTGTTGTAAAGCTGGGAGATGAACCCTTTTCCGGGTTCGGGATACCTAATCCGGGAAAAATCATTTCCATTCTCCAGGATGCGCATCCCGGACTCCATGTCAGTGTGGAAATGCAGGACCGGCTGTATGTGAATTTTGATCCCGGAAATATCTGGGAGGGTATAGAATATACACTTACGGATTTTACGGATCTGCCCTTTGGGGAAGCGGATAAGCTATTGCTGGAGGCGGCATCGGTGGAGGACATGAAGCGCTACGAGCCGCTTCTTCCACAGGATTTGTATATACAGCTGTCTGAAAATACAGTAGCAATGATAATGAACAAAAAAGCGGAAAAGATGCGGGCAGTGAAGGAAATTGCCGCGCATTATCAGATCGACCCGGAAGAAATTGTGGCTTTCGGTGATGATTATAATGATATGGAAATGCTGCAGGGATGCGGCATCGGTGTGGCCATGGAAAATGCAATCGATGACGTAAAAAGGCTTGCGGATGAGGTCTGTGCAGACAATGATGCGGACGGAGTCGCCGGCTGGCTGGAACAGCATATCCTGAATGCAGCAAAGGAGGCTTAATGCGAATAGAAATCAGACAATTATTGCAGCGGGGAGCGCATATAAATATTATTGGTGACAGCCTGGCGGCTGGTGCCGGCAGTTCTGGAAGCTGGAAAACGGATAAAGTTATTCTTTGTGACGGAGAAGAAAATTTTATGAGAAGGATTGCTCCAAACAGCTGGTGGGGCAGTTTTGAAACCTATTTGAAGGATAAATTTCCTGGGTGTACACTGGAAAATAACGGCTGTGGCGGCGCATCTTCCGGACAATTGCGCAATGGGATTGAACAGCTTTTCTGCGAAGATAGGGACGATATTATATTCCTTTTTTTCGGGGCAAATGACAGGAAAAGAGAAAACGGCATGCAGGAGCTTCGGGATAATCTTTCATGGATGATTCGTTTTTTCAGGGAGAAGGGAAAAGAGATGGTTGTTTTTACACCGACCCCTTCAACTGTAATGAATGAAGCTTATGTAAACCGTCTGTACCATATGGAGGACGTGGCTAACATAATTATTGATGTAGCTGAAAAGGAAGGTGTTCTCCTGGCAGATAATTATAATTATATCATGGAATATCTATTATTTTCCGGAAAGAAAATCGATGAAATTTTATTTGGCTGTGACTGCAGCAATGACGGCTGTCATCCTGCAGATGCTGCACAACTTCTCATATACCGTAATCTCTTAAAAACACTTGGAGTGTCACCCAAAATAGACGGAGCTGTGTGGCGCTAAAAAGATATCTGTGAAAAATCTATTTAATTAAACCGCTAAGATACAGGATATCAATACAGCAGATGAAAATTATAGAAAAGACAGGATATTATGTCGGAGGATATTTATGAATCAACAGCAAAACGCCGCGCTTAAAAGCATGAAAGAATGGCTTGCCCATCCGGACGAGCTGGGAAAAGAACCTGCCAAAATAGAACTGGCGGGTGAGTTCGACCTACATGAGCTGCATTATTATATTTTTAAGTATAAGAAAAGTATTCTGGGTAAATGGCTTCTGGGAGTATGCGGCGGCTATGAACCGGGTGAAACAGAGCACTGTGGTCACGTTTTCAGTGAAATGGAGCCTTATGAAGAAACGACTGCGAAAGAAAAAGCCATAGCAATGGTTGAAATGATACGCAGCTACTGGATGGAACAGGCACAGAAATACGAAGCCGGGAAAATGGCAAAGGATCATGACAGTGCAGAAGATAAGGAAGAAAATGACAGCCAGGCAGGCTCTTTTCTGGGATTTGTGCTGCTTTCAAAGCCGGAATGGAACCTTTCACAACTGAAAACAGATCTGAAAACTGACTGGGATATTGACTGGAATGCGGATGAGAATGAGGCTGAAGACGGAGAAGAAAACGCAGATAATACCTCTTTTGTCATATGCGTCGGTGGTATGATGGCCGCAGTCAGCCTGATTGAAGCTCCGGTGCCGGAGGAAGAAGCAGTTGCGAATGCTGCAAATAATTATATGTGGCCGGGAGCTGTGGCAGCTGCAAAGGCTCATACGGCGCAGATATTGGTGGCTGTATTGGGAAATCAGGCGCCGGTTCTGGAGAGGGGGAAGCTTTTGGTAAAATTTATTGCTGCCTGCTGTAAACAGGAAACCGTTCTGGGTGTATATACCAGCGGTACCGTTTTTCAGCCCCAGTTTTACCTGGATGCGGCGCAGATGCTGACAGACGGCGGCCTTCCGGTACTCAACTGGATTTATTTCGGCCTATATCAGGAGGGAAAGACCTGGAACGCCTATACCTATGGAATGCGGATGTTCGGCAAGGAAGAGATGGAGGTGCTGCAAGCGGACGCAAAGCCGGAAGAACTTCGCAATTTCCTGCTCGACATCGTTTATTATGTACTTGACGGAAATGTAACACTTCATGCGGGTGAAACCCTCGGATTTTCAGAAAACCAGAAGCTGCCCATAACCTGCAGTAAAAGTGAAGTACTGGAAGGAAGTACATTAAAAATTGGTTTTACGGCCAACAAATA
Source organism: Eisenbergiella massiliensis (assembly GCF_003435485.1). Taxonomy (NCBI): domain Bacteria; kingdom Bacillati; phylum Bacillota; class Clostridia; order Lachnospirales; family Lachnospiraceae; genus Eisenbergiella; species Eisenbergiella massiliensis. Next base: position 328,480 of record NZ_QVLV01000002.1, on the reverse strand, counting down.
AAAGCAGAAAGGGACAAACCAATGAAAAAAGGACTCAAAACAGGATTGATTATACTATCACTTATCAGCGTGGCAGGAATTGCCGCAAGTATCATGTGTTTATGGGGAAATAACACTGCTGTCAGCATTATCGGAGGAGCTGACGGTCCAACCAGTATTTTTATTGCAGGTAAAATAGGAAACAGTACTGTCATATATATCGTAACCGGTTTATGCATAATTGCCACAGCAGCGCTTGGAATGTTTGCCGTTAAGCGCAGACATAAATAGCAGCTGGCCGGAGGTTAAAAAGAATGAGGATCAGGATTGCAGAGGAACAGGATATAACGGAAATAGAAAGCTTATACAGTCAGCTTTTTTCCGCTATGGCCGCACTACAGCCGGATTTTATAAGTCCCGCATTTGCGGACAGAGCTTTTATTAGAAAAAATATAGAAGAAACGGAATCGGATATTCTTATTGCTGAAGAGAATGGCAATACGGAAGGTTTTTTGCTGATTCAGGAAAAAAAGACTCCCCCTTATGATTGCTTTATACCGCATAGATATGCATATATTATGGATATTTGTGTGGATGAATGCAGCAGGGGAAAGGGCGTCGGTACAATGCTGCTCCAGCAGGCCAGAGCATGGGCCAAGGAAAGAAATCTGGAATATATAGAACTGGGGGTTCTTGCAGGCAATGAGGGAGCAAGCAGGTTATATGAGAAAATGGGTTTTTCAGATGTTCAGAAGACAATGAGATGCAGACTGTAATTTCGAAAGGGGTATACAAATGAGCAAAAATTTATTAACAGACAGGTATGTTATACTTTCCTTCAATGGGGAGGAGGCAGCAGGACATGGATCGGAGCAGAATCGAAAAGACCACTTCCTTGTTGCTGCCCGGTTCCTTGAACTGCTTACAGATGGTAAGCTGGAAGAAAAAAATGGGGAATATGCGCTCGGTAAAAACATGGAGGCAGCAGAGAGTTTCGGTAGTATTTTTAAGGATAAGTCAGGATATTACCCGCTGCAGAGCTGGATGGATGCCATTGCCGGGCTGCCGGGAAAAGTCTGTTCCGATATTCGGCAAAAGAAGCTGGAGGCACTGATAGATGCTGGAACGATGGATGTGATACCCTCACTGTTGGAATCGGACTGCGATTATCGTATGAATGGCATCAAAGAAAATGCATACCGGAGCGATTTCAACCGTTACAGAAGTGAAAAGGTTTTACTGAAAAACGCCGTCTTAAAGAATATCCTTACCGATGCGGATGTGTGCCTGATTTGGCTGCTTTGCCGGGATGGTAAATGGGATGAAATATTTTTGCCTGAAGAAAGAAAGGAATTTGAAGAGGTACTGAAGGAAGTTCCCGCTAAAAACGCTTTTATACGCAGCCTTACTGCATGCAGAATCGAAGTGGCGCCGGAGAAGGGGCTGAGCAGATTCCTGAGTGGTTCAGAGGCAGGAAAAAGACAGAATACCATCTTTATAGAAACGGAAACAATGTTTCCCAATGGCGAGGAGTGCATCAGTGCGGTAAAAAGCATTTTAGAGTCCAATGGCCATATCTGTGAGTTGAAATCAACCGGAAGCATCCCTGTGATGGAAATTGATAATATTCTTTATACTCTGACGCCTGACGCAAAGCGGGTTCGGGTAATGAATATCCATGGTGTCAGAGTCAGCCGTTATCATGGCTGATTTTCAGCAGAAGGGGCAGAAATGAGGAGAGACAGCAATGAATTGTACCGTGAAATCGTTATACCTTTGTGTCAGGGATATGGAGAGGGCTATCCGTTTTTATGAAGCTTTTCTGGAGCAGCCGGTTACAGAAAAAGATGAACTTTACAGTGTTTTTGACATCCAGGGCTTCCGACTCGGCCTTTTTGCTTATGGAAAAGCAGAAGAAAAGCACATATTTGGAAGCAACTGTCTGCCAAGCCTGGAGGTGGATTCCCTTGACATCCTGAAAAATAAGCTGTCTGGCCTGAAAATTGTATTTCCATTAAAGCGGATTGGGCAGAACTGGGTTTCGGAATTTGAGGACAGTGAAGGAAACCATATTGAGCTGACTGCGCCGTATCGGAAAGAATGAGGAAAAGGATGATAATTGATAAGGGGATTGATGGAGGAAAGGCTTTCGACTGGGGTAAGACCTCTTCAGATTATGCAAAATACAGGGATATTTATCCGCAGGAGTTTTACCGGCGGATTCTGGATGAGGGACTGTGCAGGGATGGCCAGAAGGTGCTTGATATCGGAACAGGGACAGGAGTTCTGCCGCGCTGCCTGTATTCTTATGGCGCGGAGTTTACCGGAACCGATATTTCAGAAAACCAGATCGAGACAGCTAAGCGGCTGGCTGCGGAAGCGGATATGGACATCCGTTTTATGAGCACTGGTGCGGAGGACATGGATTTTCCTGAAAACAGCTTCGATGTGATTACTGCCTGCCAATGCTATTTTTATTTCAACCATGAGATGCTTGCGCCCATGCTTTCCCGTATACTGAAGCCTTCCGGCCGCTTTGTGATCTTATATATGGCATGGCTGCCTTTTGAGGACCGGATTGCCGGAGAAAGTGAAAGACTGGTTCTTAAATATAATCCCTCCTGGTCCGGTTGCGGAGAAACCAGACATCCCATTGCTGTTCCGAAGGCTTATGGTGAATATTTTGAGCTGGAAAAAAATGAAGTTTTTGATCTTCAGGTACCGTTTACGCGCGAAAGCTGGAATGGACGCATCCGTGCCTGCCGTGGAATCGGAGCGTCGCTTTCCCGGGAAGAGGTGGAGGAATTTGACATAGAACACAGACGGATGCTGGAAGCGGAGGCGCCTGAACATTTTAATGTGCTTCACTATGCAGGAATGGCAATTTTAAGGAACCGGAAATAAAGCATAAATATAAAAGAGGAAAAGCCCATGTATCAATACTATAAAGGACTGTTGATCCGGGAAGGAATAGAGGGTATAGCGCCGGAGCTTCTACGGGGACTGTATGAAAAAATTGGCTGGTGCGGCAAAGAACTTCCTCAGCGGCAGAATGAAAAATTCACGGAGGCCCTTCGCAATTCGGCATGGGGATTTACCGTATGGAATAAAGAAGAACTGGTGGGAATGGTAAGAGTGGTGTCTGACAAGGTAATGGTCGCTTCTGTTCAGGATTTAATGATTTTGCCGGAATACAGGAGAAAAGGCCTGGGAAGCTTTCTCATCTCCCTTTGTCTGCAGAAGCTGCCGTGCGGGAACTGGTCTGCAAGAACCACTCCTGAAAACTATGAATTTTATAGGAAATGCGGTTTTTCCATGCCGGATTCTCAAAATGTAACAATGGTATATGATGGCTACATGCTTGCCGGAAAACGCGGAGACCGGTAAAGTAAAAATAAAATGGAGCAGCACAATGACGAATAAAGATATTATGCGGACTGCGACGGAACAGTCTGCACTTGAAGCGAATTGCAGTCCGGAGGACTTTTTCCGCAGTGAAAACATAGTAACAATTTCCACCGGAAATAAGGGGGCAAGAAGAAAGCTGGCACTGCCTGCCTACTGTAATCTGATTTCTTACGGCAGCAATATTGTCGCTTCCGTAAATCCGGCAGTAAAAGAAACTGTAGAAAAGTATCTGGAACAATTTGAACCGGGGCACTGTTTTGGCACCCCTAATATTTATTTATTGAATGATGCGTTTCGCAGGGATGGTATGTGTATCTGTTTTATGGCGGAATTTTTTCTTCCTGATGTGGAACGGCTAAAGGAACGTGAATGCGGCTTCCGGATGGAAATGCTGAGGCCGGAGGATTTAACGCAATTTTATGTCCCGGAATGGAGCAATGCGCTTACCAGTGGATGCAGGGAACTGGATGTGCTTGCTGTCGGCGCATATGACGGTGCCAGGCTGGTGGGACTTGCCGGATGCTCCGCCGATTGTGATACGATGTGGCAGATAGGAATTGATGTATTGCCTGAATACAGACGGCAGGGAATTGCTTCAGCCCTGACAAGCAGGCTGGCGCTTGAAATTCTTGCCGCAGGCAGGGTCCCGTACTACTGTGTGGCCTGGGCAAATGTGAAATCGGTGAGAAATGCCGTACAGTCCGGCTTTATCCCGGCCTGGGTGGAGCTTAATGCTAAGACCATCAGCTTTTCAAATGCATTGACAGGAAGAAAGGTGCCGGAAAACACAAAAAAAACCTGTCCTACATGACGGTATAGGACAGGGCTTTTTGTATAAACTATTGTATATCTGAATTATGCCATCTGGTTTACAGCTTTGGAAAGACGAGACACCTTTCTGGATGCTGTATTTTTGTGATATACACCTTTGGTAGCTGCTTTATCAATTGTAGATGTAGCAGCAAGAAGAGCTGCCTGAGCAGCTGCCTTATCACCAGCTTCAATAGCAGTGTATACCTTCTTAACAGAAGTCTTTACACCAGATTTGATAGCTTTGTTTCTGTCAGCTTTGGTTTTATTAACCAGAATTCTCTTCTTAGCAGATTTGATGTTAGCCAAGATTTTCACCTCCATTTTCAAGCGAAATTTTCCATTCTTTATGAAAATGTTTCATTAAACCCGGACACGGTCGTTCTAATGGAAACATACGAATATATTCTATCTGACGTGTTGTTATATGTCAATACATAATTTGCTTATTTTTGCAAAAAATAGTCATTACGAATCAGTTCAGACGAGTCTGAACTGTTACTATAGCACGAATAATCAAAATATAAAAAGGGAAAAGCGGGAGAGTACAGATGAGTTGTTTTCAGGTAAGAACGGACCTGGCGCTGGAAGCCAGGGAAAGTATTACGGATGCAGACGGAGAGCTGCGGGGGGTACGGGTGGAGGAGTCCCGGAGTGAGAAGAGCGAGGTGCAGATTACCCGTGTCATCATTGATACTAAAAACGGAGCAAAAGCCATGGGGAAACCGATGGGTACCTATGTCACACTGGAAGCGCCGGCACTGATAGAGCCGGATGAGGATTATCACCGGGAGGTTTCCGAGGAGCTGGCAAAGCAGCTGCGCAGGCTGATCCCGGAGATTGAAAAAGAGCAGTCTATTCTGGTGGTAGGCCTGGGAAACCGGGATGTCACTGCGGATGCCCTGGGGCCGGAGGTGGTGGATAATCTGTTTATCAACAGGCATGTGATTAAGGAATATGGCAAAGCCGCCTACGGCAGGGAAAAAATGCATCAGGTCAGCAGTATTGTCCCGGGCGTTACGGCAATGACCGGTATGGAAACTGCGGAGATTGTAAAAGGCGTGGTTGATCAGACGAAGCCGGATGCCCTGATAGTGGTGGATGCATTGGCGGCAAGAAGCACGAAGCGGCTAAACCGCACTATCCAGGTTTCAGATGCGGGCATCCATCCCGGATCCGGGGTGGGAAATCACCGGAATGCCATTACAAAGGAAAGCCTGGGAGTTCCTGTGATTGCCATCGGCGTGCCTACCGTAGTTGATGCGGCGACCATTGTAGGCGATGCCATAGAAAGCATGCTGCAGGAATACGGGGAAAGCGGACATTTTTTTAACCGCGAGCATCCTAAGGCCATGTCTGAACTGAATAATATGTACGTCACAAGCAAGGATATTGACGAAACGGTAAAACGTCTGAGCTTTACAATTTCCGAGGCGATCAACATTGCACTGGATATTGCCTGATTGTCTGCATAATTGAGAAGCGCAGGTGCATATATTCTTCTATGAATAAAAAATGGAACGGAAGAAATATTTTTCATAAATGTGTGCTTGTGCTTCTTGTAATTGCCCTGGGGGATTTTCTGTTCACAGGGCGCAGCTCCTCAGACGGAGGCGGAGGGAGCAGTTTCTCATGGAAGGAAGCGCTGGCAGGGAAAGCGGAAGAAAGCGTGCTGAATGTATGGCTTCCTTCCTTTGCTTTTGCGGACCGCAGCAGTACACAGGGAAGCTGGTTTCTCAATATGCTGGGACAGCAGGTCCCATTGTTTGCCTATGCGGGAAGCCAGGAGGACGGTGGGCTGCAGACGGAGAGTGGAAGCACCTATGAACGGATCCTTTTGTTGGAGGGAGCGAGTGAATATACGGAAAGCGAGGACGGAGATGCGCTGGAGGTGCCGGAAACATCTGAAGGGAGAATACAGCTGGATGATAAAATGACGCAGCTGCTCCAGGAGGAAAATCAGACAGGCCGGCCGGAGGAAGAGGAAAGTGCAGAACAGGAGGAAACTCCGGTCCCGTCAGCAGATCAGTTCGGCTTTATCAGGGCGGCAGGAAGAAGCCAGGAATACAACTGGAGCTATTATCAGGATTTTGACGCGTTGATTAAGGAATTTTATGCCGTTGATGCTACCACGCAGGCCAGCCCCGCCCGTCTGAACCTGGATTCCCTGCTTGGCAAAACCATGGCGATTACAAAAAATCCGGATGTGCCGCAAATCCTGATTTATCACACCCATTCCCAGGAGGATTTTGTGGATTCCGTACCGGGGGATTCTTCCACGACTATTATGGGCGCCGGGGAGCTGCTGGCACAGATACTGCAGGAGGAGTACGGCTATAATGTAATTCACCACACCGGGGAATACGATGTGGAAGCCAGAGACTATGCTTATTCCAATTCGCTGCCTGCCATAGAGCAGGTGCTTGCGGAAAATCCCACCATTGAAGTGGTGATTGACCTGCACAGGGATGAAGTGCTGGAGGGCAGGAAGCTGGTTATGGATCTGAACGGAAAACCCACGGCGAAATTTATGTTTTTTAACGGACTGTCCTATACTAAAGCCCACGGAGAGATTGAGTATTTACAAAACCCATACATAGACGATAATCTGGCTTTTTCCTTCCAGATGCAGGTGATTGCAAATGAGTATTACCCGGGACTGACAAGACGTATTTATCTGAAGGGTTACCGGTATAACATGCATCTTCGTCCCCGTTCCCTGCTGATAGAGCTGGGTGCACAGACAAATACGGTGGAAGAAATCAGGAATGCCTGCGCACCGATTGCCCACATTCTCGATCTGGAATTATCCGGTAAGGGTTTGTATTGACCGGGAACCCTGATTTTGCTATACTTAGCAGGTGAAAATGTAAGGCGCGCAGAACCCTGAGCGCCTGAAAAACCTAATATTTTATGAATAAAGGAACCTGCTGCATCAGGCCGGTTCCTGAAGTATGCAAAAGATTTGGAGGAAATATATGTCCATAGATCAGAGTAAAATCAGGAATTTCTGTATTATTGCCCACATTGATCACGGCAAATCCACACTGGCGGACAGGATCATTGAACGGACCGGGCTCCTGACAAGCAGGGAAATGCAGGAGCAGGTGCTTGACAATATGGATTTGGAGAGGGAAAGAGGGATTACCATCAAATCCCAGGCGGTCCGTACCGTATATAAAGCGAAAAACGGAGAAGAGTATATTCTCAACCTGATAGACACTCCGGGTCACGTGGACTTCAACTACGAGGTCAGCCGTTCCCTGGCGGCCTGCGACGGTGCGGTGCTCGTTGTGGATGCAGCCCAGGGAATCGAGGCTCAGACGCTGGCGAATGTTTACATGGCGCTGGATCACGACCTGGACGTATTCCCCGTCATCAATAAAATAGATCTGCCCAGCGCAGAGCCGGACCGGGTGAAAGAGGAAATTGAGGACGTGATCGGCCTGGAAGCCCATGACGCGCCGTTGATTTCCGCTAAAAACGGCATCGGCATCGATGAAGTGCTGGAACAGATTGTGAGCAAGATCCCGGCTCCCGGCGGCAGCCCGGACAACCCCCTGCAGGCTCTTATTTTTGACTCCCTGTATGATCCATATAAAGGCGTTATTATTTTCTGTCGGATTATGGAAGGCAAAGTGAGTAAAGGAACCCCTGTCCGCATGATGGCCACAGGAGCGCAGGAGGAGGTTGTGGAGGTAGGCTACTTTGGCGCGGGCCAGTTCATTCCCTGTGAAGAGCTTAGCGCAGGAATGGTAGGATATATCACCGCCTCCATTAAAAATGTAAAGGACACCGCCGTGGGCGATACCGTAACCAACGCGGAACATCCCTGCGCTAAGCCCCTGCCCGGTTATAAGAAAGTAAATCCCATGGTTTACTGCGGCATGTATCCGGCAGACGGCGCAAAATATCCGGATCTGCGGGATGCCCTGGAAAAGCTGCGGCTCAATGACGCCTCCCTTTTCTATGAGCCGGAAACCTCGGCGGCATTGGGTTTTGGCTTCCGCTGCGGGTTCCTGGGACTTCTTCACCTGGAAGTAATCGAAGAAAGGCTGGAAAGGGAATACAACCTGGATCTGGTTACCACGGCGCCGGGCGTTGTTTATAAGGTGCATAAGACGAACGGGGAGGTCATGGATCTGACCAATCCCTCCAATCTGCCTGACCCTTCCGTAATCGAATACATGGAAGAACCCATTGTCAGCGCCGAAATTATGGTAACCAGCGAGTTTATTGGTTCCATCATGGATCTTTGCCAGGAACGCAGAGGCCGTTATCTGAGCATGGAATATATGGAGGAAAAAAGGGCGCTGCTCAAATATGAGCTTCCTTTGAATGAAATTATTTACGATTTCTTTGACGCCCTCAAATCCCGTTCCAAGGGCTATGCGTCTTTTGATTATGAACTGAAGGGCTATGAACAGTCAGAGCTTGTGAAGCTTGATATCCTGATTAACCGGGAAGAAGTAGACGCTCTTTCCTTTATTGTCCATAAGGACAGCGCTTATGAGAGAGGCCGCAGAATGTGTGAACGGCTGAAGGACGAAATTCCCAGACATCTGTTTGAAATCCCAATTCAGGCGGCGGTAGGCGGCAAAATTATCGCCAGGGAAACCGTGAAGGCCATGCGCAAGGATGTTCTCGCCAAGTGCTACGGCGGTGATATCTCCCGTAAGAAAAAGCTGCTGGAAAAGCAGAAGGAAGGTAAGAAGCGCATGCGTCAGGTAGGCAATGTGGAAATTCCACAGGAAGCCTTCATGAGCGTACTGAAGCTTGATGATAAGAAGTAAATGACTTATAAAACGTCCGTCGGCAGCCTCCGCAGCAGGTCTGCTTCCGAATGGACAATAGCAAAAAAGTCCATGGCTTCCATGGGCTTTTTCTGTGAGATAAGGCATAAAAGCATAAAATCAGAGCAGCTTATTTATCTTGATTGATATAAAAAAACGTAAAGGTTCAGTTTTTGGACTATAACGGGAAACCCCGAGTTTACAAACATTTTATAATTTACACTCTTCCCAGCCGGACTTTTTTCTGTTATTCTGAAACAGCAGAGGAAGCCGGCCCGGCAGAGGAACAGGAGCAGAACAAATGAAGCAGGCCCCCCTTGGCATCTATTTACACATTCCCTTTTGCGTACGCAAATGTCTTTATTGTGATTTCCTTTCAGCCCCCGCAGATGAACAGACGAAAACAGAATATGTGGAAGCCCTGCTTGCGGAAATACGGGCCCAGGCTCCGCTTTACAGTGATTATGTGGTAAAGACCGTCTTTTTTGGAGGCGGCACGCCGTCCCTGCTTCCGGGGAAGGAGCTTTTCCGGATTATGGAATGCCTGCGGCAAAATTTTTCATTTGCCCCGGAGGAAGAAGCACCGGAAATCACTATGGAAGCCAATCCGGGAACGCTTACGGCAGATAATCTGGAATGGTACCGCAGGGCGGGAATCAACAGGCTCAGCATCGGGCTGCAGTCAGCCAATGACCGGGAACTGAAGGCGTTGGGACGGATCCATACCTGGGGGGAGTTCCTTAACAGCTTTAAGCTGGCCAGAGAGGCGGGCTTTTCCAATATTAATGTGGATCTCATGTCGGCGCTTCCGGGCCAGACGCCGCAGGCCTGGATGGATACCCTGAAGAAAACGGCAGCCCTTGAACCGGAACATATTTCCGCCTACAGCCTTATCATTGAGGAAGGAACGCCGTTTTATACGTTTTACGGCGGGGAAAGACCGGCGGCGGGACATCCGCCCCTGCCGGATGAGGAAACGGACCGTCTCATGTACAGCCAGACGAAGGCGTATCTGGCAGAAGCCGGCTATGGCCGTTATGAGATATCCAACTACGCCCGGCCGGGTTTTTCCTGCCGCCACAATCTCTCCTACTGGAAACGGACCGACTACGCGGGCTTCGGGCTGGGGGCGGCTTCCCTTCGGCAGAATGTGCGCTGGAACAATACATCGGATATGAAGGAATACCTGTCCGGTTCTGCATCTGAAGGGTTTGCCACACCTGTGAAGCAGGCGGTTCAGACGCTGTCCGCAGAGGAGCAGATGGAAGAATTCATGTTTTTGGGCCTGCGGATTACCGAAGGTATTTCCCTCCGACGGTTCCGTGAGGCCTTTGGCAGGACTGTGGAGGAGGTTTACGCAGGACCGGTGGAAAAGCTCACGCACGAAGGGCTGCTGGAACGGTATTCCCAGGAAAAAAACGGTGTGCACGAAGAATTTTTAAAGCTGACTGATTATGGAATTGACGTCAGTAACTATGCGCTTTCCGAATTTTTATTCTGAAAGACTCCTGAAAGGTTTTGAAAAGTACTGGCACTATAAGCTTTGGCGCCACATAGAATAGTATTAAATTGACTATGGGGGCTCCTGTTGAAAACCTTTCTGAAACCACTGTCGAAAGAGGAGGAAAGCGCGTGTCTGGAAGCGCTGCAGGGGAGTGACGGCGTAAAAGCCAGGGAAGCCAAGCAGATACTGATTGAGCGAAATCTGCGGCTGGTAGCCCATATCGCAAAAAAGTATCAGAACGTAGATGAGGATATGGAGGATTTGATATCCATTGGGACCATAGGCCTCATCAAAGCGGTGGAATCCTTTGATTCATCCAAAAACAGCAAGCTGGCCACCTATGCGGCTAGATGCATAGATAACGAGCTGCTGATGATGCTCAGAAGCAAAAAAAAGACATCCCGCGAGGTTTCGCTTTATGATCCGATAGGCACCGACCGGGAGGGAAATGAAATCAGCCTGCTGGATGTTACGCCGCAGGAGCAGCCTGACATCGTGGATCAGATGGAGCTGGAGAGAAGTCTCGGCAAGCTTTCCGGCCTGATTGATACCCTGTTAACGGAACGGGAAAAGGAAATCATCTGTCTGCGTTACGGACTGTACGGCGGCGAGGAGGTCACTCAGCGGGAAATCGGCAAAAAGCTGGATATTTCCAGAAGCTATGTGTCCCGGATTGAAAAAAGGGCTCTGAACAAGCTGCGTGAGGGCTTCGAAAAAATGGAGGTCCACTACCTGTAACGAAGCACAAAAGAATATTGCAATTTGCAGTTCCTTCGTATCGTGATTTCTTATTCTGAAAAGAAATTGCAAATTGCAATCTTGTATTTTCTTATTTATAATTTCTTTATTTTTTCTTATTATCTTAATCTTTTTATCGATCAACTATCTGTTGCCTTTTTCAAGGCCATTCATCTGATTTGCAGGAGAAAAAATGTACAGTACAGTTTATACAGGCGGGCTGCATGGTATGGAGAGCTATCTGGCCCGGGTGGAAGTGGACGCTTCCAGGGGATTGCCGGGCTTTGAAATGGTGGGCCTCTTGGGGAGCGAAGTCAAGGAGGCCAGGGAGCGAATCCGTGTAGCCTTAAAAAATGCGGAGGCGGCGCTGCCTCCTGTGCGTATTACAGTGAATATCTCTCCGGCCAGCCTCCACAAGGAGGGCACCTCCTACGATTTGCCTGTGGCGGTGGGAATACTGGTTTCCACGGGCATGATCCCGCAGGATTACGTAAAGGACTCCATGATAGCGGGAGAACTGGGCCTGAGCGGGGAAATCAAACCGGTGAGGGGGATTCTTCCCATGGCGCTGGAAGCGAAGAAGCAGGGCTTAAAGCGGTGTATCGTCCCTTTGGAAAACCTTGCGGAAGCACAGCTGGTGGAAGGAATAAAGATTCTGGGGGCCGGCTGTCTCATACAGCTGATAGAGCTTCTGCAGTGCCGTGACGGTGTCCCGGAAAACCTGTTGTATAAAGATATCATGTATATGGAAAAAACAGAAAAAAATACAGACGCAGACAGCATGTCAGGCAATGTGGCAGCCAATATGGAAAGAACAGCGGACCTGGCTCAAATATTGCCGGATTTTGCGGATGTTTCCGGGCAGGAGGGAACTAAACGGGCGGCTGTGGTAGCCGCCGCGGGCTTTCATCATTTACTCATGATCGGCCCTCCCGGCTCCGGTAAAACCATGCTGGCCCGCTGCATCCCGTCCATTCTGCCGCCTCTGTCGACCCAGGAACGGCTGGAGGTGACGAAGGTGCGCAGTGTGGCGGGACTGATGGAAGAAGGGGCAGGGCTTCTTAAAAACAGGCCTTTTATCAGTCCGCATCATACCGTTACCTCTCGGGCCCTCACCGGAGGCGGTCAGGTGCCCAGGCCGGGGCTGATCAGTCTTGCACACAGAGGCGTCCTGTTTCTGGACGAGCTGACAGAGTTTAAAAGAGCCACGCTGGATTTGCTGCGGCAGCCTATGGAGGAACGCCGGGTACAGATTGCCAGAAACAGCGGTACATATGTATATCCTTCGGATTTCATGCTTGTGGCTGCCATGAATCCCTGCCCCTGCGGCTACTATCCTGACAGAAACAGGTGCCGCTGTACGCCCGGTGAGGTTCAGCGGTATCTGAACCGTGTGTCTGGTCCGATTCTTGACAGAATGGATATTTTTACAGAGGTATCACGGATAGATTTTGCGGGACTGGCAGGCGAAAATGCCGGTACGGGAGCAGACAGCCGGAGCCTGAGAATGCAGGTGATGGAAGCCAGAGCCAGGCAGGAGGCTCGCTATGCAGGAACCGGGCTGCGTTTTAATTCCCAGCTGGGACCAGGGGAAATCAGGAAATACTGCCGTCTGGGCCTGGCGCAGCAGCAATATATGGAACAGCTATTTCATGCACTGCAGTTAAGCGCCAGAGCATATCACAGGATTATCCGCCTGGCGCGTACGCTGGCAGATTTGGACGGAAAAGATACTATCGAACAGGTTCATTTGAGCGAGGCGGCCTGTTACCGGATGGCCGATGGAAAATACTGGAGGAAAAAAGGGTGACGGAAAGGGAATTTTCTTACTGGCTATGTAATATAGAAGGAATAGGCAGAGTGACAGCGGGCAGGCTGCTTAAGAGGGCCGGCAGCGCACAGGCCGTGTATGAAATGAAAGAACAGGAGCTGGCCGGGCTTCTGTCTGCGGCCCAGCTGAAAAGCTTTCAGCGCGCCAGAAAAGAGAAAAATGTGAAACAGGAATATCAGATGCTTCTTAAGCGGGGAATCCGTTTTCTCCCTGTTTCTGATCCGGAGTATCCTGCAAGGCTTCAGGAAATTCCGGATGCCCCTCAGGGTATTTACGTTCGGGGCGGGCTTCCGGAAGAGGGGACACCGAGCGTGGCAGTGATAGGCGCCAGGATGTGTTCCGAATATGGTAAACAAGCGGCCAGATATTTCGCCTCCGCGCTGGCTGCAGCGGGTGTCCAGGTGGTAAGCGGCCTGGCAAGGGGGATTGACGGCATCAGCCAGGAAGCGGCGCTTGACTGCGGCGGAAGGACCTATGCGGTACTTGGCTGCGGCGTGGATGTATGTTATCCTGCGGAGAACGGCAGACTGTTTGACCGGATACCTGCGCGGGGCGGAATTGTGTCCGAATATCCGCCGGGAACCCTCCCCCAGGCAAGACTGTTCCCGCCCAGAAACCGTATCATCAGCGGCCTGTCCGACCTGATCCTTGTGGTGGAGGCCAGAGAAAAAAGCGGTACGCTGATTACGGTGGATATGGCTCTGGAACAGGGCAGGGAGGTATTTGCAATTCCCGGGCGGGTAACGGATGCCCTGAGCAGCGGCTGCAATACGCTTATCAGGCAGGGAGCCGGTGTTGCAATCAGCCCGTCGGCACTTCTGGAAGAACTGGGCCAAAACTGCCGGCCGCGGCAGATGGAAATCCCTTCGGGAAAACGGACGGTATCGAATTGTCCAAGGGAGAGGAATTCCCAGGAAAACCGTCCCATGAAAGAGAAGAGCCTGAAGCAGCGGGTGGCCGCCTGCCTTGATTTTACCCCCCAGACACCGGGGCAGCTCTATGAAAAAATGCGTAAAAGCGGCTGTATCATTCCTCTTCCCATCCTCATGCAGCAGCTGCTGGAGCTGCATATGGAAGGAGTGGCGGGACAGGAGGGAGGCTATTTTTTCAGGAATGGTAAAAATTAATATTTTCGAAAAGAAAACCTGATATTTTTATAAAATTCCTTGCCACGGCAGAAAATATGGTGTATAGTGATTCACGATTGCTGGCTGTTTTGATTACGGCAAGGAATCGACGGAGTAAGGTTTGTGAACCGGTACTGCGTGCCGTCTGGCACGGAAGGTATGAGGTGCGCGGCGCGAATGCGTCCGGCGCAAAAGAGAAGGAGATAATAAGTCTGTATGGCAAAATATCTTGTAATAGTAGAATCACCTGCAAAGGTAAAGACGATCAAGAAATTCCTCGGCCCCAATTACGAAGTGGCGGCCAGCAACGGACATGTCCGGGACCTGCCCAAGAGCCGTATGGGAATTGATATTGAAAACGATTACGAACCGAAATACATTACCATACGCGGCAAAGGAGATATCCTTGCCAATCTGCGTAAGGAAGTGAAAAAAGCGGAAAAAATATATCTCGCAACGGACCCCGACCGTGAGGGTGAGGCGATTTCCTGGCATCTGACCAAGGCGCTGAACCTGGAAAAAACGGGTAAAAAGGTATACCGCATCACCTTTAATGAAATTACGAAAAATGCGGTTAAGGAATCGCTGAAGCATCCCAGGGAAATCGACATGTCGCTGGTGGATGCCCAGCAGGCCAGGCGGGAGCTGGATCGTATGGTGGGTTACCGGATTTCCCCCCTGCTGTGGGCAAAGGTTAAAAGGGGCTTAAGCGCCGGACGTGTCCAGTCGGTTGCCCTGCGTATGATCTGCGACCGAGAGGATGAAATCAACGCGTTTATCCCGGAGGAATACTGGACGCTGGACGCTTCCTTTAAAATACCGGGGGAAAGAAAGCTGCTGACGGCAAAGTATTACGGAACCACCAGCCAGAAGCAGAACCTCACCTGCCAGGAGGATGTGGATAAGGTCAAAAAGGATCTGGACGGCGCATCTTATCAGGTGACGGATGTGAAGAAAGGCGAGCGGGTAAAGAAAGCGCCTCTGCCCTTCACTACCTCCACGCTGCAGCAGGAAGCCAGCAAGGTGCTGAATTTTTCCACACAGAAGACCATGCGTCTGGCACAGCAGCTGTATGAAGGAATTGATATTAAAGGCAATGGCACGGTAGGTATCATTACTTATCTGCGTACCGATTCCACCCGTGTATCTGAAGAAGCGGAGCATCAGGCTGCGCTGTACATTGACAAGAACTATGGCCCGGAATATACCGGGGCCAAGACACAGGAAAAGAAGAGCGGTCAGAAAATACAGGATGCCCATGAAGCAATCCGTCCCACAGATATTTCAAGGACGCCCCTGGAACTGAAGGAATCTCTTTCCAGAGATCAGTTCAGGCTGTATCAGCTTATCTGGAAGCGTTTTGTGGCAAGCCGGATGACTCCTGCCGTTTATGAAACAACATCTGTGAAAATCGATGCGGCGGAACATCGTTTTACGGTGGCGGCCAGCAAGCTGAAATTCGACGGCTTTATGAGCGTATACACCCAGGAGGAGGATGAGAAGGCAGAAGGGAACACCCTGGTAAAAGGGATTGACAAGGACACCCGTCTCACCTTTGACAGCTTCCAGGAGGCCCAGCACTTTACACAGCCTCCGGCGCACTATACGGAAGCTTCTCTGGTAAGGGCGCTGGAGGAACAGGGGATCGGACGTCCCAGCACCTATGCCCCCACCATTACTACCATTCTTGCAAGAAGATATGTGGTTAAGGAGAATAAGAATCTGTATGTTTCCGAGCTGGGCGAAGTGGTCAACAGCATGATGAAGGAGGCTTTCCCCACGATTGTGGATGTGAGCTTCACTGCTAATATGGAAGCGCTGCTGGACGGCGTGGAAGAAGGAAATGTTAACTGGAAGATTGTGGTATCCAATTTCTATCCTGATCTGAACGAAGCTGTGGAACAGGCTGAAAAGCAGCTGGAGCAGGTGCAGATTGCGGATGAAGAATCCGATGAAGAATGCGAGCTTTGTGGAAGGCGCATGGTCATCAAATATGGTCCCCACGGTCGTTTCCTGGCCTGTCCCGGATTCCCGGAATGCCGCAATACCAAACCCTATTTTGAAAAGGTCGGCGTTCCCTGTCCGAAATGCGGTAAGGACATTGTACTCAAAAAGACAAAAAAAGGCCGGAAGTATTACGGCTGCATCGGAAATCCGGAATGTGATTTCATGGTATGGCAGAAGCCGTCCAAAGAAAAATGCCCGCAGTGCGGTTCACTGATGCTGGAAAAAGGAAATAAGCTTGTTTGTTATAATGAAGATTGCGGCTATATAATGGAAAAGAAATCAGAAGATTAAAGACTGCTCAATTTGGCTGTAAGTACTTGTGTTGTCCGGAACTGGCGGGGTGACAAAATCCGTTGCGTCTGGCAGGGGTCTGTGCTACAATAGTGTCATAAGTTTGGGCATTCTGCCGGAGGAAAACTAACATGAGTAGCGTTCAACTGCTGGACAGAACACGTAAAATAGGAAAGTTGCTTCATAACAACAATTCCAGTAAAGTGGTTTTTAACGATATATGCAAGGTAATGCGTGAGATACTGGTTTCTAACGTGCTGGTGATCAGCAGGAAAGGGAAGATACTTGGAGTGGCTACTTCAGACCGTAATGAGGTCATTGCGGAGCTGCTGAAGAACGAGGTGGGCAGTTTCATCGATCCCCTGCTGAACGAAAGGCTCCTTTCCGTGCTGTCAACCAAAGAAAATGTTAATCTTGCTACTTTGGGTTTTGAAAATCAGGTTTTTATGAAGTTTGCAGCCGTGGTTTCACCGATTGAGATTGCCGGAGAACGGCTTGGGACACTTTTCCTTTACCGGCATGGCGATATGTATGATATTGATGATATTATCCTCTGCGAATACGGTACCACCGTCGTAGGCCTGGAAATGCTCAGGTCGGTCAGTGAAGAAAGCGCTGAGGAAAGCCGTAAGATAGCGGTGGTTAAGTCGGCCATCGGAACGCTGTCCTATTCTGAAACCCAGGCGATAGTCCATATATTTCAGGAGCTTAACGGGATGGAGGGCGTTCTGGTCGCCAGTAAGATAGCGGACAGAGCTGGAATCACCCGTTCGGTAATTGTCAATGCCCTGCGCAAGTTTGAAAGCGCCGGCATCATAGAGTCCCGCTCCTCAGGAATGAAGGGAACCTATATTAAAGTCAGGAATGATGTAGTATTTGAAGAGGTCAGGAAAATGGAAGAGAATATGAAATCATAAGCTGCGTAAGCTTTACAGCAGTACAGTTACATGGGCAGCTGCGAAATGCCTGACTGAGATGGTATTTTTTTGTAATCCCCCTTGCGCAGGGGGATTTTTTATGTTATAATCCAAACGTTGTGACCAAAAATCACGCGTGCTGATTTCCAGGCCGGTGCTTCTTTAACGCGGAAGTGGCTGGAAAATGGGAAGAAAGCTTTCCATTGAGATGCATGCGGAAGAATTCAACCAAACGGAGGTAAGAAACATGAGCGTTATTTCTATGAAGCAGTTGCTGGAAGCAGGTGTTCATTTTGGACATCAGACAAGAAGATGGAACCCTAAAATGGCTCCTTATATCTTCACCGAGAGAAATGGTATCCATATCATTGATCTTCAGAAGTCCGTAGGAAAGATTGACGAAGCTTACAATGCAGTTTCCGAAATCGCAGCACAGGGCGGCACCATCCTTTTTGTTGGTACCAAGAAGCAGGCTCAGGATGCTGTTAAGGCTGAGGCAGAACGCTGCGGAATGTATTATGTAAATGAAAGATGGCTGGGCGGTATGCTTACCAACTTCAAGACCATCAGAAGCAGAATCGAAAGACTGAAACAGATCGAGACTATGGCCGAGGACGGAACTTTTGACGTTCTTCCCAAGAAGGAAGTTATCCAGATTAAGAAAGAATGGGAAAAGCTGGAAAAGAACCTGGGCGGCATTAAGAATATGACAAGAATTCCGGATGCTATCTTTGTCGTAGATCCCAAGAAAGAAAGAATCTGCGTACAGGAAGCTCACATTCTGGGAATTACCCTGATCGGTATCGGCGATACCAACTGTGATCCGGAAGAACTGGATTTCATCATCCCTGGTAATGATGACGCTATCAGAGCAGTTAAATTAATCACATCCAAGATGGCAGACGCTGTTATCGAAGCAAATCAGGGCGAGGCAGTTTATGATGAAGCTGCCCTGGCTACCGAAGCAACCGATATTGAAGAAGTGGCAGTTGAAGCAGAGACGGCAGCTGAATAATTTTAACTTGTAAGAGTGAAAGCAAAGCATTTCATGGAGGATAATACAATGGCTATCACAGCAGCAATGGTAAAAGAATTAAGAGAGCTTTCCGGAGCAGGTATGATGGACTGCAAGAAAGCATTAAATGAAACAAACGGCGATATGGAAGCGGCTATGGAGTTCCTTAGAAAGAACGGACAGGCCAAAGCAGAGAAGAAAGCAGGCAGAATCGCAGCAGAAGGTCTTTGCCGTATTGCAGTAAAGAATGATACAACAGCAGCAGTTGTTGAAGTTAACTCTGAGACAGACTTCGTTGCCAAGAACGAGAACTTCCAGGAATTCGTTGCAGCGGTTGCACAGCAGGCAGTAGATTCTGACGCTGCTGACATGGATGCATTCATGGCTGAGCCCTGGAATGTTGACACAAGCAAAACTGTAAAAGAAGCGCTGGTTGAGAAGATCGCTACTATCGGCGAGAACCTGAACATCAGAAGATTTGAGAAGGTTACCGCAGAGCATGGCTGTGTTGTATCCTATACACACGGCGGCGGAAGAATCGGCGTTATCGTAGAAGCTGATACTGATGTGGTGAATGATGCTGTAAAAGAGTGCCTGTCTAACGTAGCTATGCAGGTTGCTGCTCTTTCTCCCAAGTATGTGGCTACCACAGACGTTCCGGAGGATTACAAAGAGCATGAGAAGGAAATCCTGATGGCTCAGGCTCAGAACGATCCCAAGAATGCAAACAAGCCTGCTAACATCATTGAGAAAATGATCACCGGCCGTCTTGCAAAGGAACTGAAGGAAGTATGTCTGCTTGAGCAGGCTTATGTAAAGGACGGAGATTTGACCGTTGCCAAATATATTGAGCAGGTTGCCAAAGAAAACGGCGCTAAGCTTTCCGTAAAGAAATTCGTCCGTTTTGAAACTGGCGAAGGTCTTGAAAAGAAAGTTGACGATTTCGCAGCAGAGGTTGCAGCTCAGGCTGGTATGTAATCCCTACCTCTTTATTCCCGCGAGCAACGAGCCAGGTAGCCATGCTTGCATGGACATTTGGCGACTGCCGCGAGGGGTGCTATGTGCCAGTGGCACATGTTTTGCACCGACCGAAGCGGAGCGTAGACCAAAGACCCCGCTGCTCTGCAGCGTTACAAGTTTGGTACCCCGTTGCTTGCAGCGGGGTCTTTGATTTCCGGAACTGGAAAATGTGCTGAAAGCATGAATTAATAAAAAGACATCATCACTTGCAGGGAAATGCGTGATGATGTCTTTTTTTGCCGAATACTGGTAAGGACACGAATACTGGTAAGGACAGTAATTGCGGGTGTATTAGGGAGCAATGGCATGGGAGCAACAACATAAGAATTATGGCTGGAATTTGGGCAGGGACTCCTGTATAATATTTGCAGATGTATATTTCTATTCTTAATACAGACTGAATGCAGGAGAGGACAAGAGTATGGAAAAACTGTGGAAGGAAGAACAGAAGGATGGTTTCCGTCTGATTCGCAATGAAGGGGGAAAGTGCCTGGGACTGTCCGATGGGAGCCGGGTGAAGCTAATCACTGTAGACGGCCTGGCTTTTAAAGATTTCCTGGGAACCGGAGAGCTGGCTCCTTATGAGGACTGGCGTCTTGATGCCCGGGAAAGAGCCGAGGATTTGGCGGCAAGGCTTCCCATTGAGGATATTGCAGGCCTGATGCTGTACAGCGCGCATCAGAGAATCCCGGCAGACGGTATGAATGGGCCGTTTTCCGCCACTTACGGAGGGAAGAGCTTTGAGGAAAGCCAGGCGGAGCCATGGGAATTAACGGATCAGCAGAAGAAATTCCTGACGGAGGACAAGGTGCGGCATGTGCTGATTACAGAATTAAAGGACACCGAAACCGCAGTGAAATGGAATAACAGGCTGCAGGCGCTGGCAGAAAATACGGGCTTTGGGATTCCTGCCAATAACAGTTCAGATCCCAGGCATGGAGCGGACTCCGGCGCAGAATATAAGGGAATCACAGGAGAGCCGATTTCCAAGTGGGCCAATGGCATCGGCCTGACCGCCTCCTTTAATCCGCAGGAGGTATTGGAATTTGGTAAAATAGCTTCCAGAGAATATCGTGCGCTTGGAATTGCCACTGCTCTGTCGCCTCAGATAGATCTGTCCACTGAGCCTCGCTGGATGCGCTTTGCTGATACCTTTGGGGAGCATACCAGGCTGGCTGTAGAAATGACGAAGGCTTACTGTGACGGTTTTCAGACTACGGAAGGAAGCGCTGACGGCTGGGGAGAAGAGAGCGTTAATACCATGGTAAAGCATTTCCCCGGAGGAGGCCCCTGTGAGGGCGGCCGTGACGCGCATTATGCGTATGGGAAATATGCGGTTTATCCGGGCGGAAATTTCGAAGAGCATCTGAGGCCCTTTTCTGAAGGAGCTTTTGCACTGGAAGGCGGAACACAGAGCGCCAGTGCGGTAATGCCTTATTATACAATTTCTTACGGACAGGATAAGGAAAACGGAGAAAATGTTGGAAATTCCTTCAGCCGTTATCTGATTGGAAATCTGCTCCGGGAACAGCTGGGATATGACGGTGTCGTCTGTACAGACTGGGGAATTACCCATAATACCGGAAAAACCGAAGAAGAATTCGCCGGAAAATGCTGGGGTGTGGAAGAGCTTACGATAGAGGAGAGGCACTTGAAGGCGCTGGAGGCGGGTGTGGATCAGTTCGGCGGCAACAATGATATCAAGCCTGTCCTTGAAGCATATCGTATGGGCTGTGAAAAATATGGTGAAGAAGCCATGCGGAAACGTTTTGAACGTTCGGCAGTGAGGCTGCTGAAAAATATTTTCCGTACCGGACTGTTTGAAAATCCCTACCTGGAGCTGCAGAAATCTCTGGATACAGTGGGAAATCCGGAATTTGTCAAGAAGGGCTTTGATTCCCAGCTGCATTCCGTTGTGCTTCTGAAAAACAGGAACCAGGCGCTGCCGCTGAAAGAAAAAGTAAAGGTATATATTCCTGACAGGCATATCCGGCCTTACAGAAATTTTATAAGTATTCTTACTGATGACAGCGTGGTTACTCCTCCCGGGAAGAAGGCGGCCGCGAAGTGGTTTGAAGTGGTGGAAACCGCAGAAGAAGCGGATGTTGCCATCTGCTTCATTGAATCTCCGATTTCTGTGGGATACAGTCCTGAAGATCGGGCTGCCGGCGGAAACGGCTATCTTCCGGTTACATTGCAGTACAGGCCTTACACGGCAAAAAAGGCGAGAGAAGAAAGCTTGGCCGGAGGAGACCCGCTGGAGGATTTCACCAACCGTTCCTATTTTGGGAAAACAAATACGGCGGCGAACGAAGAAGATCTGGATCTGGTAATCCGTACGAAGGAACAGATGAAGGGAAAACCGGTTATAGTTTCCGTGACTGTTAAAAATCCGTTGGTATTTCGTGAACTGGAGCCTTATGCGGATGCCATTCTGGTAGAATTCGGGGTATCACCGGATGCGGTGCTGGAGGTGATTACGGGAAAATATGAGCCTACGGGCCTCCTTCCTTTACAGATGCCTGCAGATATGGATACTGTGGAGGAACAGGATGAGGATCGCGCCTTTGATATGCGCGTATACATCGACTCAGAGGGCCATGCCTATGATTTTGCTTATGGTATGAACTATTCAGGAGTTATTTCGGACGAAAGAACGAAAGAATACGGCAGGAAGTAAAGCTACAGGACACAATCAAAGACCCCGCTGCAAGTAACGGGGTATCAAACTTGCAGCGCTGCAGAGCAGCGGGGTATTTGACCCTCGCGGCAGTCGCCAAATATCCATGCAAGCATGGCTACTTGGCTCGTTGCTCGCGGGAATAAAAAAGGGCAGCTGCCCGGCACGCTTTGAAACAAACAGAGCGCCGGGGGAGGCTGCCTTTTTTATTGTCCGTCGGACTGCTTTTGGGGTAATGGCGTATGTTGCTTTAAGAGACGGGCATACTCTGCGGTCTGGCCGATAAAGTCGTCCACATCCAGCGCATCATTCCGAAGCGTTTTGTGGATGAAAAGGCCGTCCGAGAGGAGAAGAATCAGCCAGGAAAGATACTGTGCATCTGCATTTTCCGTACGTTCCGCGATTTTCCCTGCAATCAGCTCTGCAAACTCCCGGTAGCGGGTGAGGAGCTTTAAGCGGATTTCCTCATTGCCGAGCATGGCGTCATAAAAGAAATGGAGACGCATATTCACTGTGGAAACATCCCTTTCCAGCACATATTTTACCAGCCGGTTCAGAGAGGTGTCTTTGGAGGCATCCTCCGTCCAGCGTACGAGATCATTCCATTGCTCATCAAGATATTTATCCGTAATATCGAACAGGATTTCGTTTTTACTTTTATAGTGGTAATAGAGGGTTCCCTTGGAAATGCCGGCAGTATGGGCGATTTCGGAAAGGGAGATATCGGAAAGCTTCCTGGATTCCAGAAGCTTTTCCGCCGCATCCAGTATTAATTCTTTCACATTGTCTTTTCTTGGAGCTGCCATAATAAACATACCTGCTTTCCTGAATGAATAAAACATAAAGGACTGCGTTTGCTGTCCGTATTTAAAAATCAGTATAGCTGATATTGTGTAAAATGTCTATAAAATATAATAGGAATCAAGTAAAAATATTAAAACTATACATATTTATTTGACTTTTTCCCATCACTCTGCTATGCTGTAATCATAGAGTCGGTCGTGTGGACGACTTGAGGAGGCGTATATGGGGATTGATAAAATTAACAAAAGGCTGCACGATGCCTATGGGGGACAGGTGCGGGCGGAGGATAAAGGGGATTACATTGTGGTTACCGGACGCCTGAAGGAATGGAAAGACATTGTGGCAGCCTGTGGTATGTGCGTGCAGAAGGGGAAGAAGAACCGGAAAAAGCATGTGGTAAATGATATTGCTTTCGAAGGCGGCAGCAATCCCGGGATGCGTATGCCGGGCCTGAGGGATTCTTCATTAGAGGGCGCCGCGCCTGACGTCCTGATTATTGGAGGCGGCATCTCCGGAGCCAGTATAGCAAGGGAACTGTCCCGCTGGCAGCTGGATATCCTGCTGGTGGAAAAAGAGGCCGATCTGGCAGTACAGTCCTCGGGACGGAATGACGGCGAGGTACATCCGGGTGTGGATTTGAGGAAAGGCAGCCTGAAGCAGGAATATGTGCTGAAGGGAAACCGAATGTACGATCAGATTTGTGAGGAGCTGGACGTTCCTTTCCGCAGGTGCGGGCAGTATGTGGGCTTTACGCAGTGGCGCTATCTGCCGGTCATTTTTCTGTATGTACTGGAAAAGAAGTACCGGTGCAAAGTGAAAGACACCAGGCTGGTGGGAAGGAAAGCATTCCGCAGGGCGGAGCCGGAGCTGAATCCTGATTTTAAGTTCGCCATATACAATCCCGGAGCCGGCTGCGTCTGTCCTTACGGACTGACCATAGCTTATGGGGAGAATGCAGTGGAAAACGGCGCCAGGATTTCACTGAATACCGTGGTTTCAGATATGGAGGTGAAGGAGGGCATCATCCAGTGCGTCCATACGAACCGAGGGAGCATTTATCCTTCCCTGGTGATAAATGCAGCGGGGACCTTTGCGGAGGATGTGGCAAAGATGGCTCAGGATCGTTTTTATTCCATCCATCCCAGAAGAGGGACGAATTCCATCCTGGATAAGAAGGCAGGCCATCTTGTCCGTTCCATTTCTTCCGTGAGAACGATGAAAAAGACGACGGGCCATACCAAGGGCGGCGGAATGCTGCATACGGTGGATGATAACGTGCTGGTGGGGCCGGATGCTGTGGAAACCTGGGAAAAAGAAAATTTTGCTACGGAGCAGGCTTCCATTGACCGGGTATTTGCCAAACAGAAGGGCACTTCACCGGGATTGACGCAAAGAGATATTATTACCTATTTTACCGGGGTAAGGGCGGCTACTTTTGAAGAAGATTTTATTATCGAGATGGGACGCAGGACGAAGAATCTGATTCACTGCGCAGGAATCCAGTCGCCGGGGCTGACCACAGCGCCGGCCGTGGCTATAGATGTGGCCGCCATGGCGGTGAAAGCCCTTTCCAGCCAGAAAGAGATAAAGCCCAATACCGGCTTCCGGCCGAATAGAAAAGGGATTCCCAGGCTGCGGGAGCTGCCGGAGGAAGAGCGTGACAGGCTCATCAGGGAAAATCCTGATTACGGCGTTATCATTTGCAGATGTGAGGAAATCAGTAAGGGGGAAATACTGGATGCCCTGAATTCACCGCTTCCCGTATGTACAGTGGACGGTATTAAGAAAAGGCTGCGTCCGGGCATGGGACGCTGTCAGGGAGGCTTCTGCATGCCGCTTGTGGCGCAAATTATCAGCGAGCATGAGGGAATCCCGCTCTCCCGGGTGAAGAAATCAGGAACGGAAGCTGTAATCAGCTATGGGCCTACGAAAGGATAGCCGTGCAGGCACAGAAAGGAGCCATAGATTTGGAAGAATATGATGTTTGTGTGATAGGGGGCGGTCCTGCGGGGCTGGCGGCTGCAATTGCCGCAGATAAGGAAGGGGCCCGGGTGCTGCTGATTGAACGGGAGGATCGGCTGGGGGGAATTCTGAAGCAGTGTATCCATGACGGCTTCGGCCTGGTGCGGTTCGGGGAAATGCTCACCGGGCCTGAATATGCGGAACGCTTTATAGAAGAGTTTGAGCGGCGGGAAATCGCTTGCCGGATTCAGGCTTTTGTGACTCAGATACATAAGGAAGAACAGGGCTTTGCCATCAGTGTGGTGGACCGGACGGGAGTGAACGGTATACGCGCCCGTGCGGTAGTGCTGGCAACCGGCTGCAGGGAACGGACGGCCAGGCAGGTTTTCATCCATGGAACCAGGCCTGCGGGGATTTTTACAGCGGGATGCGCCCAGCATTTCGTCAATCTTCTGGGCGAAATGGTGACGAAACGCTGCGTGATCCTGGGAAGCGGCGACATAGGCCTGATCATGGCACGCAGGCTGACGCTGGAGGGGGCAAAGGTGCTGGGGGTCTATGAAGTGAAGCCGGAGCCTTCCGGGCTGACCAGAAATATCCGACAGTGCCTGGAGGATTATCAGATTCCGCTGTTCCTTTCCCATACGGTAACGAGAGTTTTTGGCCAGGAACGGCTGGAGGCCGTGGAAATCGCCCGTGTGGACGATAAAATGAAGCCCATTGCAGGAACGGCAAAAAGGATAAGCTGCGATGCCCTCATCCTTTCCGTCGGCCTGATCCCGGAAAATGAAATCGCAGAACAGCTGGGAGTGACCATGGACACGGCGGCCAAAGGCCCGATATGCGACGATTTCCTGATGACTGATGTGGAAGGAGTGTTTACCTGCGGGAATGCCATGCATGTAAATGATCTGGTTGACTATGTGTCCGAAAGCGGCGAGCGGGCGGGAAAAAACGCGGCCCATTATACCCGCCGCCAAAGAGAATACATAACGCTGGAAACGGATCCTTCTCTGCTTTACCTGGTGCCTCAGAGGGTGGAAGCGGCGTCAGGGCAGCCTGTTGTGCTGTATTTCAGAAGCAGCCGAAGCTTGGACAGGGCGGTATTGGAAATTCATGACGGAGAACATATTCTTTTCCAAAAGGAATATGAGGATTTGAAACCGCCGGAAATGGAAAGGATGACTCTGGATTTAAAAAAACTGGGGAGAACAGCGGGATCCCGCCTGTTATTTACCCTGAGAGGAGGCGGCGGATGAAAGAGCTTACCTGTATTGTCTGTCCCAACGGCTGCCGGCTTATGGTGGAGGAAGCGGAAGGCGGGTTTAGGGTCACAGGGAACCGGTGCAAAAGAGGGGAAGAATTTGCGGTCAGGGAGATGACAGCTCCCACAAGAAGCGTATGCTCCACCGTGCGGACCATTTATCCCAAGGTGCCGGTGATCCCGGTAAGGACAGCGTCCCAGATACCCAGGGAAATGATATTCCGGGTGATGGAGGAAATCAATAAGGCGCTGATAACCGGGCCTGTGGGAAGAGGAGAAACGGTGATACCTGATGTATGCGGCCTGGGTGTGGATGTGATAGCCACCAGCAATATTTTGAAATGGAAAGGGGTAACATGAGCAAACCATATAAAGAATTTGAACCGGCCTGGGTGAAAGAGCCGGCGCCAAAGGACAGCTACCGTTCTGTTTTCCGGTGGGGAGATCCTGATTTTGTGAAATATCCCAAGGAATCCCTGTACAAAATGATGAAGGAAAAGTTCGGAATGACGGACGAGGATTTTAAAGCGTATGACGGGGATATCGGCATGGACCGGGTGGAGCTGAATGCGCCGTGCCGTCTGGCGCCGGAGCATATCCGGGCGTTTAAGGACATTGTTGGGGCGGATTTTGTCACCACGGACGATTACCCCCGCCTGGCGGTGGCTTATGGGAAAACCGGATATGACGCGCTGCGGCTGCGCCAGAAACGCATTGACTGCCTGCCGGATGTGGTGGTGTATCCGGATACCACGGAGCAGATAGAAAAAATTGTGGCTTACTGTACGGCGCACAAAATACCACTCTATGTTTACGGCGGCGGCAGCAGCGTAACCAGAGGCGTGGAACCGGTGAAGGGCGGTGTTTCCCTGGATATGAGGCTGCGGTACAATAAGGTGCTTTCCTTTAATGAAACGGATCAGACCATCACTGTACAGACCGGGATGTCAGGGCCGAAGCTGGAAGAAACCCTGAACCGGGCGCCGGAGCTGTTCGGGGCGAAAAGAGCCTATACCTGCGGACATTTTCCCCAGTCCTTTGAATACAGCAGCGTAGGCGGCTGGGTGGTTACCAGAGGCGCCGGACAGAACAGCACCTATTACGGCTGCATTACGGATATTGTCATGAGCCAGAAATATGCCACGCCGGTGGGAACCATTCAGACAAGCGGTTATCCCAGGGAGGCCACCGGACCCAATCTGAACCAGATTATGATGGGCGGCGAAGGCACCTTCGGCGTACTGACGGAGGTGACACTGAAGGTATTCCGCTATATGCCGGAAAACAGGAAGCGTTTTTCCTTTATTTTCCATGACTGGGAAACGGGGATGGCGGCGGCCAGGGAAATGATGCAGTGTGAAGCCGGTTTTTCCTCCGTGTTCCGCCTTTCCGATCCGGAGGAAACCAATCTGATGCTGCGGCTCTACAACGTGGATGAAACACCGCTGCAGAAGCTGTTCGATTTAAGGGGCTACAAGGATATGGAGCGCTGCCTTTTCCTGGGCTTTACGGACGGGGAAAAGGGATTTTCCAGGAACGTGGCAAAAAATATAAAACGAATCGCCAGGCAGTTCGGTGGCATGAGCTTAACCTCCTATGTGACAAAAAGCTGGGAGCACGGACGTTTTACCGATCCCTATCTCAGGGATACCATGCTGGATTTCGGTGTGATGACAGATACGCTGGAGTGCACTGTCAACTGGTCCAATATGGCTAAAGTACACAGGGAGGTACGTGAGGTCTGTCATAAGCTGCCCAATACCATCGTCACAACCCATATGTCCCATTGCTATCCCCAGGGGGCAAACCTGTATTTCATATTTATTACCAGGATGGATGATGCGGAAAAATTCAGGGCTTACCACAGTACGATTCTGGACGCCATCCAGAAATCCGGCGCTGCCATGAGCCATCACCACGGCATCGGCAAGATGTTCGCACCCTGGCTGGAAGGACAGCTGGGAAGGACGGAATATGGGGTACTGTGTGCACTGAAAAATTATTTTGATCCGGACTACTGCATGAACCCGGGAGGAACGCTGGGCTTTGATGTCCCTGAGGAGGAAAAGCGTTTCCTGAAGGAGTGATGCAGGCGGAAAAGGGATGGAAAGCGGCGGGGGATTATGGAAGGAAAGCAATTCACGCAAGAGAAGCAAGAGAAAAAGGAACGGATTGTACTGGTTTTTGATGTGGGGACACAGAGCACCAGGGCGCTGCTTATCAATAACAGAGGCTCTATCCTGGCAAAGGCGCAGAAAAAGCATGAGCCGCCTTATGTTTCGCCGGATACGGACTATGCGGAGCAGGATGCGCAGTTTTATTACGGCAAGCTCTGTGAGGCAGCCCTGACACTGAAGGAAAAAGAGCCGGAGCGGTGGGCGCGTGTGGAGGCGGTTTCTCTGACGGCCATACGCAGTACCTGTGTCTGTGTGGATCGGGAAGGGACGCCCATCCGCCCGGCCTTTGTGTGGCTGGACAACAGGAAGGCGGAAGGGACGCCGCGCTTTTCCCAGCTCTCCAGAATCATGCTGAAGGCTGTGGGAATGGAGCAGACGGCCAATATGCAGTACCGGAAGGCCCAGTGCAACTGGATGCGGGAAAAAGAACCGGAGAACTGGGAAAAGACCTATAAATATCTGATGATAAGCGGCTATCTGATTTTCCGCCTGACGGGGAAGATGGTGGATTCCGCGGCCAGTATGGTGGGCAGGGTTCCCTTTGATCACCGGACGAGAACCTGGCAGAAAAAAAGTGATCTCACCAGGCCCGTCTTTCCCATTGAACCGGAAAAACTCTGTGAGATCGTGGAGCCGGGAGAGATGCTGGGACGTGTATCGGCAAAGGCAGCTGCGGATACGGGGCTGCCGGAGGGGCTGCCTCTCATTGCCTCAGGTTCGGATAAGGCCTGTGAAATCCTGGGATTAGGCTGCATTACGAAAGAAAAGGCGGCGATCAGCTTCGGAACTACGGCCACGGTAACCTTTACCACTGATGCCTATGTGGAGCCGGAACGTTTTATTCCGCCCTATGCGTCGGTGATGAGGGGACATTTTACGCCGGAGATAGAAATTTTCAGGGGCTACTGGCTGGTTTCCTGGTTCAAGCGGGAATTTGCCGCCAAGGAAATCGAAACGGCGCAGACTTTGGGAATTTCCGCGGAGGAGCTGCTGAACCGGCGGCTGAAGGAAGTGCCGGCAGGATGTGAGGGACTGATTTTTCAGCCCTATTTTACGCCGAATACCACCATGCCGGTGGCAAAAGGGGCTGTGATCGGATTTTCCGATGTGCATACCAGGATACATATTTACAGGGCCATAATTGAAGGGATTAATTTTGCGCTTATGGACGGGCTGAAGCTTCTGGAGAAGCAGTCAGGACATAAATTCCTTGAGATCTATGTGGGCGGCGGCGGGGCCCAGAGCGATGAAATCTGCCAGATTACGGCGGACATGTTCGGACTTCCCGTTATCCGCACACAGACCTTTGAGGTTTCCGGGATCGGAAGCGCTATTGCGGCCTTTGTGGGTATGGGAGAGTTTACAGACTATGAAGAAGCGGTGGGCAGCATGGTTTTCAAAAAAGATTTCTTTTCCCCGGATATGCAGCAGCATCAGATATACAATACGCTGTATGAAGAAATTTTCCGAAATATTTACGGACGCCTGTCTCCGCTATACCAGCGTCTGAACGATATTTATAAATAAGTTACTGTTCACTCCGTGACCAGTAACTGCATAAATCCATTAAAAATTGCCTGCGGCAATGGGATTTATGCACTCTTGAATCACTTTCTTACGTACTGTGCAGTAAATGCACAGTACTGTGTGAACAGTAACATAAATAACACAATTTGGCACAAAAGCTCTGAAAATGCTGGACATAAACGGCATGGCAAAGGTATAATAGAAACGGAAAAACAAATACTAACAGAACAGACAGGCCCTGCAGCTATCACAGGTTTGCAGGGCTCTTTTCAGGAGGAGCGTACGGTGAAGCATTATGGTGTTTTTGATATGATTGGTCCGGTGATGGTGGGGCCGTCCAGCAGCCATACGGCGGGTGCGGCCAGACTGGGCCTGCTTGCCAGGCATCTTTGCGGGGAGGATATAAAAAAGGCCCGCTTTTACATGCATGGTTCGTTTGCGGAGACCTATAAGGGGCACGGAACCGACAAGGCGCTTCTGGCGGGGATTCAGGGAATCCGGTACGATGATGAACGGCTGAAGCAGGCCTATGAGCTGGCGGCGGAAAAGGGGATTGAAGCGGAGTTTATTCCCGCGGATCTGGGAGATGTGCATCCGAATACCGTGCACATGGAGCTTATCACCCAAAGCGGCAGGCTTTTTACCATGACAGGAAGCAGTATCGGCGGCGGCAGCGTCTGCATTACAGAAATCGATGGCGTGACGGTGCAGTTTTCAGGGGAAAGACCGATTCTGGCCACCAAGCATACGGACGAGCCGGGGGTGATTGCGGGAATTACCGCGATTCTGTATGCCTATCGGATCAATATAGGAAATATGCAGGTGAACCGTACTGATGACGGCCGGACCGCATGTATGTATATGGAACTGGACGGGGAGCTTCCGGAGCATTTGAAAAATGCGCTGGAGAGGGTATATGGAGTGAAACAGGTACTGCTGCTCAATCCGGGGGATGTGGGCTGACGCCCGGCAGTGGCTGTGAAGGAACCGGACAGTTACGAAGAAAGAAAGGAGCTGTGCAGGTGTCCCGGGAAATGGGATGCCGGGAGGACAGCGGGCAGGGAAGATTATGTTTATACTGGATACGGAAAATCTGATCAATACATTAAAGGAAAACAATCAGACGCTGTGGGAATATGCACTGAATCAGGAGATGGAACGCAGCGGCAGGACAAGGGAAGAGCTCAGGGAACAGATGGACCAGTCGCTTTCTGTGATGGAGCGCTCCGCGCAGAAAGCGAGGAGGGAACCGGTGCGTTCCGTAAGCGGGCTGACCGGCGGTAATGCCTGCCTTTATGAGCAGTACCGTCAGGAAGGGAAAAGCCTTTTGGGAGAGGTGGCATCGCTGGCAGTGGGCATGGCTCTTTCCTGTTCGGAAATCAATGCTTCCATGCAGTGCATTGTGGCCTGCCCTACAGCCGGCTCCTGCGGTATCGTGCCTGCGGCTGTTCTGGCATGTGCGCAGAGCAGGGGACTGGATCGGGAATGTATGGTAAATGCTTTATTTACGGCTTCTGCCATAGGGATTATCATAGGCAGCCGGGCTACGGTTTCCGGAGCGGAAGGCGGGTGCCAGGCGGAATGCGGAGCGGCTGCGGCCATGGGGGCGGCGGCTGTTACGGAAATGCTGGGCGGCTCACCGGAGGCGGCATTCCATGCTGCGGCCATGGCTCTGAAAAATGTACTGGGACTTACCTGTGATCCGGTGGCCGGGCTTGTGGAAATCCCCTGTATTAAGAGGAATGCCTCCGGAGCCATGAATGCCCTGCTTTCTGCGGATCTGGCGCTGGCGGGAGTGAAGAGCTATATTCCCTTTGACGAGGTGGTGGACGCCATGTATGCCATAGGGAAGGCGATGCCCCAGTCAGTGAGGGAAACGGCCAAAGGCGGACTGGCGGTTACGCCTACGGGAATGCGGCTGAGACACGGTAACAACAAAGGAGAAGAAAAATGACGGTAAAGACGAATTTATTTCCCGGCGGGGTAAGACGCGCACTGACTATGAGCTATGATGACGGACAGCTTTTTGATGTCCGTCTGGCGGCTCTTTTTGACAAATACCATATCAGGGGAACCTTTCATCTTAACAGCGGCAATATCGGTAAGGAACGTTATGTAAAGGAATCGGTGCTGGCACAGCTGTACCGCAACCATGAGGTTTCCGTACATACGGTGACCCATCCTTATCTTACGCAGATCCCCGATACGGGTGTGCTTACGGAAATACTGGAGGATAAGAAAATGCTGGAGGCGGCCTGCGGCTATCCGGTACGCGGCATGTCTTACCCCTTCGGCGCATATTCGGAGCATGTAATCGAGCTGGCCCGCAGCTGCGGCATGGAATACAGCCGGACGGTGGAGGCCACAGGCCGGTTTGATCTTCCTGAGGATTTTATGAAATGGCATCCGACAGCCCATCATAACGGGGATTTGAAGGGACTCTGGAAGCAGTTTAAGGAACGGGATTTTGATCAGATGCTGCTTTTTTATGTCTGGGGCCACAGCTTTGAATTTGATGGTGCGGACAACTGGGAGGTAATGGAAGAATTCTGTAAAATGGCGGCGGATCAGGAGGACGTATGGTATGCCACGAACATCCAGATCAAGGATTATGTGACAGCAGCCAGAAGCCTGGTTTTCAGTACGGACATGCACATGGTATACAACCCGTCCGCTCTTGACGTCTGGATCAGTGTAGACGGTGAGCCCGTCTGCATCCGTGCCGGGAAGCTGTGGAAAAGATAGATGCTGTCCGGGCTGACCGTAATTTATCAGAGAATTTACTATAGAATGGCAGATTAGGCTTTACTGATAAGCGGAATAGTGGTAAAACTGTATTTGTGCGGCAAAGCAGCAGGACACGCCGATGTGTCTGCCTGGTTCGTTGCCCGCGGAAATCAACAGGAAAGTGAAAAAACATGGACAGCAATTTTCAGATTATCAGTGACGGCTCCTGCGATCTGCCTCCGGAGCTGGCAGAAAAAAAACACATTCGGGTGGTGCCTTTTTACGTGTCCTTCGATAATAAGAATTATCAGAAGGAAATTGAAGAGATTGGAATCCGGGAGTTTTATCAGAAGATGGTGGATAACCCGGGCGTTTATCCCAAATCCTCCCTCCCCTCCATCCAGGATTATTATGATGCCTTTGAAACGTACGCCAGGGAGAAGGTTCCGGTTTTCTGTATCTGCATCACCACAAAATTCAGCGGCTCCATGCAGTCGGCTCTGTCCGCAAAGGAGCTGATTCTGGAAGATTATCCTGAGGCGGTAATTACGGTGATGGATGCGACGGTGAATACGGTGCTTCAGGGGCTTCTGGTTCTTGAGGCGGCGGCCATGCAGGAGAGCGGGGCAGGGTATGAGGAAACGATTGCCAGGATCAAAGAAATCAGAAGCTCCGGCAGAATCTTTTTTACGGTAGGAAATATGGAATACCTGAAGGCCGGCGGAAGAATCGGCAAGGTGGCCGGCGCGGCAGGCGCCCTGCTTGGAATCAAGCCGATTATCACTCTGAAGGAGGGAGAAATATTTCCTTCGGGAATCGGTCGGGTGAGAAAGAAAACCATGCTGAAAACAATTGATCTGCTCCTTGCCTATCTGCATGAGAGGGCTGCGGATATCAGCCGCTATTCCATCGCCGTCGGTTACGGCTATGACATGGCGGAAGCGCAGGAGTACCGGGCGCTTGTCCTGGAACGCCTGCGCGGTGAATACGGCGAGGTGGCTCTGCCTGTTTACCAGATTGGGGCTACGATTGGAGTGCACACCGGCCCTTATCCGATTGGCCTTGGCATTGTGGAAAAAGCCCTGCTTTAAAGAGCGGCTAGAAAGCTGTGAAAGACGTAACAGGCATCTGGCCTGCTTGACGAATCGGGATGAAGGTACGTAAAAAAGAAAGGCATGGAGAAAATGAGTTCAATAAAAATTGTGGCGGACAGTACCTGTGATCTGTCACCTGAACTGATCCGGGATTATGGAATTACCATTCTTCCTTTGAATATTGTGCTGGATATGACAAGCTACAGTGATGGTGAAGAGATTTCCCCGGATGAGATTTATGTCTGGGCACAGGCCAATAAACGGACGCCGAAAACAGCGGCTGTCGCATTTGACAGGGCGCTTGCGCTTGTAAAGGGCATGAAGGAAAATCAGGAGGAAGTGATTTTTATCGGAATTTCCTCAGAAATGTCCACGACCTGCAATGTGATGCGGCTGGTAAAGGAGGAGCTGGAATATGACAGAATGTTTATCATTGATTCCAGGAACCTTTCCACAGGTATCGGCCTGCAGGTACTCCGGGCTGCGCAGCTGGCGCAGGAGGGCCGGAGCGCGGAAGAAATAGTAAAGGAAATCGAGGAAGCCCGTGACAAGGTGAGAGCAAGCTTTGTCGTGGAAAGACTGGATTACCTGGCAATGGGAGGAAGATGTTCCACTGTAACAGCCCTGCTTGGCGGGAAGCTGAACCTGAAGCCCAGGATTGAGGTCAGCCAGGGAAAAATGTCCGCCGGGAGGAAATACAGAGGCGCCCAGGATAAGGTCATCATGAAGTATGTGCAGGATATGCGTGACAACCTGCTGGCGGCGGACGGGCACAGGGTATTCATTACCCATTCCGGCTGCCCTGATGAGGTAATCCGGCAGGTACGGGATTTACTGGAGGGGTTGGAGCATTTTGAAGATATCCGGGTGACCAGGGCTGGCGGCGTAATTTCCAGCCATTGCGGGCCGGGAACGCTTGGCGTTTTATATTATGAGAAATAGTTACGGTAAATAAAGATATGGCGCGATTTATAGGAACATATGAATGAAATGTGCAAAAGGGGATACGGCTTCCGGGAAGGAAAACCATATCCCCTTTTGTAATACCCCCTTTTGCACAACGGCATCAGCCATTGTTTGCAAATATGTAATTCGCCAGCCAGAACAGCAGGAAGGTATGGGCGGGATAGAAAACATAGAAGAAATATTTCAGCCCGGGTCCCTTCTGCCTGTTATATCGCAGCATGAATGGCAGCGCAATGATCATCATCCACTGGGTAGCGTTTCCTGTCCCTGATGTAAACATTTCCGAACTGAACTGGTAAATACAGAATATGCTGTATACAACGCAGAGCCAGTCTTTCTTTTCACGCAGGAAGTACATCAGGACTCCCAGGACAATAAAGTCAAAGCCGTATTCATTCAGAACGAGGCTGGGGATGATTCCTGTCAGGGTATCCCCGCTTAAATTACCGGCAAAAGGAATAATGAAAGGAATAGTGTAATACAGGAATTGCACAAGGAATATGGCGATGAGCAGAAGCGTTCCCTTTTTTCTGTCCCGGAGGAACAGCTCAATCGTACTGATGATGACCCCGGTCAAAAACATGGGGAGGAAGATGTTATGATTGCCATAGCCGTTTTCCGTTACCATGAGACAGTTATCCAGGGCATAGCCAAAAACGGTCATAAAAATGCTCATCAGGTACAGGCGCAGCAGATAACGCTTCCTGTTTTTCGTATAGTGATATCCCCACACCATACAGAAAAGAAACAGGGGATAAGAGCCTCTCCCGAGCCATCGGAACCAAAAGGGGGCGGAAGGAAAATAATAACTGATGTGGTCGAGTACCATAAGGATTAAAGCAATCATTTTCAGTGTAAAGGTGGTCATGGCATCTTCTCCGATCTTTTTACCGATGGCGGCAATCGCTGTATGAAATATTTTCACCGGTTTTTATTAGAGTATATCCCGGAAAAATGAAAAAGCGGCCCTGGAAAAACCAAAGAATTTCTAAAGAAACTCTTTGATTTTCCGTAAAATTGGAACAGGGCGCTCAGATATGTATTTTTTTTCGCAGCGCAAACAGTGCCAGCACATTAGGGAAGACCATGATTCCATTAATCAGATCCGTAAATCCCCAGACCAGATCCATGGGGAGTACCGCGCCGATATAAATCATGACTATATAGCACAGATGATAGGAGATAATCCCGGTCTCCCCGAACAGGTATTCCACGGCGCGCTCCCCGTAGTAGCACCAGCCGATGAGGGTGGTAATGGCGAAGGCCACCAGAGCCAGGGACAAGAGCGGCGCGCCGCCGAAGGGGAGGTAGGTAAAGGCGGCGGAGGTGAGGCTGGCGGAGCCAAAGCCCCGGATGGATGCCGGGTTTTTCTGAATGTTGGTGACGATAACCAGCCCCGTAACCGCACACATGACTACAGTATCCCAGAAAACCGCCGTCATGGAAATCAGGCTTTGTCTTCTGGGATCCCTGGTTTCGGAGGAAGCTGCGGCAATGGCTGCGGTGCCGATGCCGGCTTCATTGGTGAACAGTCCCCTGGCAATGCCGAAGCGGGCGGCGCTTTGCAGCGTGCTTCCGATAAAACCGCCTGCGGCCGCTTTTGTCCGGAAGGCGCTGCTTACAATCAGCGATATTCCGGAGAGCAGGAAATCCCTGTTCAGGATAAGCAGATACAGACAACAGGCAATATAGAAGAAGCCCAGAGCCGGAACCATGCGGGTACAGAATTTGCCGATGGATTTGACGCCGCCCAGAATGACCAGGCCGGCGGTAAATGCTGCCAGAATGCCAATGATATGCGGTGATACGGGAGCAATGGTGTTTACCGCCTCCGTGATTGCGGAGGACTGTGTGGTGCAGCCCACCCCAAATGCGGCAAAGAGGGCACAGAGGGCGTAAACGATTCCCAGCCCCCGGCAGTGCAGCCCTTTTTCCAGGACATACATGGGACCGCCCACATAGGTTTTGTCAGGCTTCTGCTTTTTAAAAAGTACGCTGAGATAACATTCCGCATAGCAGGTAGCCATGCCAAGAATACCGGTTATCCAGCACCAGAACAACGCGCCGGGGCCGCCGATGGCAATTGCGGTGGAGACGCCCACAATATTACCGGTTCCAAGTGTTGCCGCAAGTGTTGTGGCAAGTGCTGCAAAACCGGACAGATTGGCGCCCTTTCCCTCTTTTTCCGGGGTTACGGACAGGCGTATGGCCTTCAGGGTGAGTTTTTGGGGGAACTTCAGTTTCGTGGTAAAATACAGATGGGCGGAGGAGAGGAGTATAAGAACGGGAAAACCCCACAGCAGTTGATTGATGTATTCCAGAATGGAAAGCATACGGGCCTCACAGTTTTTTCTATACTATATGCGGCCGGGGACAGGAATATGTATGCAGGCTGAGCGGCGGGAGGGGCTGCCAAGCCACCCGCCTGATGAGGGCAGAGCCCATCCTACAGAAGGAAAAGGGCAAGACAGGTAAGGGCTGCCAGGAAAACAAGGTTCAGCCCGGTGAAATGGGAAAGGTAGCGTCCTTTTTCGCATCCTGGCGTCTGTGCATATTGTTTATAGGAAATCAGGCTGGCCAGGGAAGCGATAAGCGTGCCCAGCCCTCCGATGTTCACGCCTACAAGCAGGGGCAGATAATTTTTCGTAAAACCGGAAAGCAGGATGGCGGCCGGTACATTGCTGATGCCCTGGCTGGCAAGAATGGCCACAGGAAGCTCATGGCCGGAAAGCACTGTGCGCAGAAGGTCAACGATCACAGGCAGACGCCCCATGTTTCCGATGAAGATAAAGAAAAATACAAAGGTCGCAAGCAGTCCGTAATCAGCTCTGCGCAGAAGCCCGCGGTCAGTAAAAAGCAGTACAACGGTAACGATGACAAGAACCGCCTGCCAGCATATTAAATGAAGCACACAGCCAAGGCACAGGAAGAACAGCAGCGTATATGTGATCAGGGGCCGCCGCCGCATCGGCCCGGTTTCCGCGAAAATCTCCTGCACATAAACCTTTTCTCCCGGCTTTAGGAACAAGAAAAGAAGAAGCAGCAGCGCGGAAAGCAGTGTATAGGGAAGCATGATTCCCAGGAATTCGGAAAAGCTCATGCCGGACAGACTGTAAAGATAAAGATTCTGCGGGTTGCCGATAGGAGTCAGCATACTGCCCAGATTGGCTGCAATGGTCTGCAGGACGATGACAAAAACCATCAGCTTTTCCTGTCCTGTAATTGTGAGAATCAGCACGGTAAAGGGGACAAAGGTAATCAGAGACACATCATTCGTAATAAGCATGCTCATAAAAAAACACAGGAATACAAGGACGCCCGCCAGCTGCCTTGTATTTTCCGTTTTAGACAGTACAAATACGGCCAGCTTCTGAAAAAAGCCGATTTGCTGGAAGCCGTTCATCACGCACATCAGGGAAAAAAGAAGGGCGAGAACGCGGAAATCTATGTAGGAAAAATAGGCGGTGTCCGGAGGAACCAGAAATGCGGAGATTATGGCAAGAATACCGGATATGTAAAGTACAGGATCTTTTTTGAATGCAGTACGTATTTTTTTCATTGGGAAACCTTTCTTCTGCAGGGGACCGGGGCTTATCCATCCCGTTTTTTTCGTTAAAAATTACAGCTGCCTGGTTACTTCACAGTTACTGCGCCCGCATCCAGACAGTTGCCAAATATTTACCATTGCCAATCATAATCCACAGAGAAAGGTTCGTCAATCGGCTTTTTGCCGAAAAAGCGACCACAAATTTGACGCATCGCTTATGGACAGGGCAATCATTGTAACGTACAATAAAAAGAACAGGAGTTTCAGGCGTGGTAATGCATAAATATTCATATGAGCTGTGGTTGTACGCATGGCTGCATTCCTCGCCGGAACGCAGATAATGGGGGGAGAAGATGAAAAAGTACAGTAAGGAAAATATACAGACGGTGCTGAAAATGGCATGGCCGTCCGTACTGGAGTCGTTTTTTGTTGCGCTTGTGGGAATGGTGGACTCTTTGATGGTAAGCCGCGTGGGCGCGCATGCGGTGGCTGCGGTGGGGTTGACTACCCAGCCGAAATTTATCGGACTTGCCATGTTTATTGCGGTGAATGTATCTGTATCCGCACTGGTTGCCAGACGCAAGGGGCAGAAGAACCGGAGGGGCGCCAATGAGGTTTTGTGCGCGGCGAGTGTGTTTGTTCTGGTGATGTCGGTGGCGGTCAGCCTGATCTGCGTGGCTTTTGCAGATCCGATCATCCGGCTGTGCGGTTCGGAGGAAGCTTCCCATGCGGAGGCCGTGCAGTATTTCAGAATCATTATGGGATTCATTATTTTTACTGTTGTCTCTCTGGTGGTTAACGCGGCACAGAGGGGGGCCGGAAATACAAAAATTGCCATGAAAACCAATGTGGCGGCCAATGTGGTAAATGTTATTTTTAACTATCTGCTGATAGAGGGGCATTTCGGCTTCCCTGCGCTGGGAGTTTCGGGAGCGGCCATCGCCACGGTAATCGGCAGCGTGGTGGGCTGCGTCATGAGCCTCGTAGCCGCCTGCAAGGGGGACTTTATCAGTATTCCTTATATGTGGAAGGAGAAAATACGGCCGACGCTGGAATCCGCAAAGAGCATGATAAAAATCGGTTCCAGTGTCCTGGCGGAACAGCTTCTCGTAAGAGTCGGCTTCCTTTCCGTGGCTGTAATGGCGGCAAAAATGGGAACAGCTGCCTTTGCGGCCCATCAGGTGGGAATGAATGTAATGAGCCTTTCCTTTTCCTTTGGGGATGGCATGCAGGTAGCGGCTGTGGCGCTTATCGGCCAGAGCCTTGGGGCAAAGGACGTGGAGATGGCAAAAAAATACGGAGGGATCTGCCAGAATATCGGGCGGATGATCGCCGTTGTGCTGGCGGTAATCTATCTGTCCTGCGGCGCATTCCTGTACCGGCTGTTCTTTACGGAACCGGAGATCATTGCCATGGGAGTGGAAATCATGCGGGTTATCGTGGTAGTGGTGCTGCTGCAGATTGCCCAGGTTATCTATATGGGCTGCCTGCGGGGCGCGGGAGATGTGATTTATACCACCATCGCTTCCACCATCAGCGTAACAATTGTAAGGCCCATTGCCAGCTATCTGCTCTGCTATACCGCCGGGCTGGGAATTATCGGTATCTGGTTCGGTGTCTGCGCCGATCAGCTGGTGCGGTTTATATTGACGAGCCTGCGGTTTAGATCGGGGAAGTGGACGAAGATTAAGATATAGGAAAAAGGAATGGCGTTCAACAGTAAGTAAGAAAGGCGGATAATATGAAATTACCGGCAGGACTGGATAAAAATGAGGAACGACAGAAAGAGCTCGTTGAAAACTGGAACAGCAGATCGGATGAATGGTATGCCCAGTGGGACTATGAAGCTTTATTCCGGGAGTTGGAAAAGGATCCTTATATCGCTTTTCCAAAGGCAATAGCGGCTGTGATGAAAGAATATGTTCCTGATTTGAAAGGTAAAAAAGTATGTGTCCCATCCTGCGGTGACAGTGTGGCTGTGTTCGGCTTTCAGGCGCTTGGGGCAAAAGTTACCGCCGCGGATATCTCCTGGAAACAGGTTGAAAATGGAAGAAAAATTGCTGAGCAGAGGGGCCTGGATATTACCTACTATTGTTCGGACAGCATGAAGCTGGAAGAACTGGTGGACGAAACCTTTGATTTGGTTTATACCTCTAATGGCGTGCATGTCTGGATACATGATTTGGGTACGATGTATCGGAACTTCCACCGGATACTGAAGGAAAATGGCCGCTATATTATGTTTGATACACATCCGTGGAGCCGCCCTTTTGATAAAAAGCTTCTGGGAAACGGCGAGTTCAGGATTAGGAAGCCCTACGAAGAGACAGGGCCTTTTCCTGGGGAGACTACCTTTGACTGGCGGATTCAGGATTTTGTAAATTCTCTGGCGGTATCCGGCTTTTTCATAGAGAGAATGGAAGAATTCCACAGTGTGATTGCTGATTTGCCTAACCATAATTATTTATATGAGGAAAAAGACACTGCATATGAGAACTTTGACTGGCATAAAAATCCCAGCGCTGCGCTTCCGCAGTGCCTGGGGCTGATTTGCCGGAAAATAAGTATTTGAAAAAATGGCAAACGGTAGCTGAATCATGACTTGGAATTACAGGTGGTACGTATGAAGAGGCGGGTAGAACCAAGAGCTTTCGGAACAGTACAATTGAATACGCGCGTTGTGACTTATGTGGGAAGAAGGATGGACTGATTAATTGGAAAATAAACCAACACAGGATGGGACAGTTAAAAAATTGTATCATATTGATAATTTGCCGCAGGATGCCGTATGGAGGGACAAAATAGGCCTTTGTACCCGTTCCCTGGGGCAAGCGGCAGGCAGCAGGAACCTTTATGTGAATATAGACAGTGTGCCGCCTGGCGCTTACAGCACCCGTTTTCACAGCCATTCCCAGCAGGAAGAGTTTTTTCTGGTTCTGGAGGGATGCGGAACACTGCATCTTAATGATGATTGTATTCCGGTAAAGGCGGGAGATTTCTTTGCCAAGCCGGCGGGAGAGGGAATTGCGCATACATTTTACAATTCAGGGGAAAAACCGTTGGTTCTGCTGGATGTGGGAACTGTGGAAAAGGAAGATACCTGTATATATCCAAGGGATAATATGCTGATGCACAAGTCCAATGGCATAACAAGAGTTTTCCGCCTGGACAGCGAAGAACATACCTGGACTTCAGAACCGAATGAGGAAGTTGTAGATGAAAATGGCTGTACGACAGATTCTTTGCAGGTCCTAAAATGAACTTGCTGTCTCAGGTCTGCTATGATATCATGGCAGCAGGACAGACAAGGAATCAACAGGCAGGATTTGGGTAAAATGGTGATATACGCATCAGCTTTACTGTTACCCGAAATTGTATAATATAATCCTGATGAGCAATGGATAGACATTGCAAATCCAAACATCATTGCAATGGATAGACATTGCAATGATGTTTGGATTTGCAAAAATAAGCGGCGGTAATGTGGATATTGCAAACCGTATTTTTGAGGTACGCCTGTATAACTATTTTTTAGCTACGGCAGAGGCACAAAGCAGTAAAATTGGTATCAAGGAAATACAATTCGGTGACAGGATT
Organism: Eisenbergiella massiliensis; assembly: GCF_003435485.1. Taxonomy (NCBI): domain Bacteria; kingdom Bacillati; phylum Bacillota; class Clostridia; order Lachnospirales; family Lachnospiraceae; genus Eisenbergiella; species Eisenbergiella massiliensis. Next base: position 286,695 of record NZ_QVLV01000002.1, on the reverse strand, counting down.
TTGATAGAGGCCGTGGTTTAACATAGCTGTGAAAATCCTGGACCGCTACTACAGAAAAGAGGAGTCTGTTTTGGAAAAGAAATTTAAAGAGCTTTATCTTGCGGGAGAAATTGAATTTGAGGAAATCGATGATTATGTTGAAAAATGGAATAACAGTGACGAACCCTGTACGCTTCGTGAATACCTCGGGCTGAATGCACAGGAAGAGGATGTATGGATTGAAGACAGCGACGAAGCGCTGCAGGAGCTTCTTGACAGTCAGAAAAAGGGAAGCAGAGCATGAGCTGGCTGGATTTGCACATGCATTCGGAAGTAAGCCTGGACGGGGAATATTCTCCAAAGCAGCTCGCCGGGCTTTGCCATGAGAAAGGCCTGAAGGTGGCGGCGCTGTCTGATCATAATTCAGTCAGGGGCGTGGAAGAAATGATGGTATCCTGCGCCCGTTTCGGTATCCGCGGGATACCGGCGGTGGAGCTGGACTGCACCTTTGACGGCGTGGACCTGCACCTGCTGGGCTATGGAATCGATTATCATGACAGCAGATACGCAGAACTGGAAAACAGGATACTTTCCCGGAAAAAGGAAATTTCCTTTCGTGCAATGAAGATACTGCGGGACATAGGGATTATTTTTGAGGAAGAAAAGGTTCTGGCCCTTTCCCGGAATGGAATTGTGGTGGGAGAAACTATTGCGGAAGCGGCACTGGCAGATGAACGCAATCTCAACAATCCCCTGCTTCTTCCTTACCGGCCGGGCGGTGAGCGGGGAGACAATCCCTATGTCAATTTTTTCTGGGATTTCTGTTCCCAGGGGAAGCCGGCCTATTTCCCGGCAGATTATCCTGCTTTTGAGGAAGCGCAGCAGCTGATAGAGGATACAGGCGGAATATCGGTGATAGCCCATCCGGCCAATACCGTAGGCAAAAACCGGGACAGAATACGCACGATGGTGAAAATGGGCGTATCAGGGCTGGAGGTCTACAGCAGCTACCATACTGCAGAGGATGTAACCTGGTTTCATCGGCTGGCAGAGGAACTGGAGCTGCTGGAAACGATGGGAAGTGATTTCCATGGAAAGACCAAGCCTTCCGTCGTATTGGGAGGGACAAATGCCAGGCTGCTGAAAACAAATGCAGCGCTGGGAGAGGAAAACGGTCCTTCTCAGGAAGAGCGCACGCTCGCTTTGCTGGATTATCTTCTGAAAATCCACGCCACCTTTCGGTAGCCGGATGGAGCAAAGCTTCAGCCCCGTCTGAGCTGTTACAATAATTCAGTTACCGGAACGAACTGGCAGGAAAAAACATTGATTTTGTTTTCATAAAAATATTGACAAAAGGAAAAAAACTCATTACATTATAAATATCCTTTATAAAGTATCTTTTTAAAGTGTTGCCGAAAAATACAGGGCAAAGAATTAACCTCAGGGGCACGGGAATAAGAAGCAAAACAGATATTGGGAGAATGGATGAAGGCAGATACCAGATTAATGAAGCAACTGAATAAAAGTACGCTGCGGAACATCCTTTCACAGAAAAGGACGGCTACCAAGCCTGAGCTGGCAAAATACAGCGGCCTGAGCGTGGTGACGGTGAATGCCCTGCTCTCTGAAATGCTTTATAGCGGCGAGGTGCAGGAAAGCGGAAACGCGCCCTCCGGCGGCGGGCGTCCCTCCATGCAGTACCGCTATAACTACGATTACCGCACAGTGGCTGTGGTATACGGGCATCAATTGGAGGGGCGAAGCTACATACATACGCTGGCCGTTAATCTGGACGGTAAAAAGCTGTGGGAACGGCAGGAATACATGGAGGAGATCGGTCCTGAGAGCTTTGACTCCGTTCTGGATGAGGTATTTGCCGCCTTCGGCAATACCGGGCTGATTGCTTTCGGCCTGCCGGGGGAGGCGATTGGCAATGAGGTAATCATCAACGATTTCAAAGGGCTGGAGGGACGTGTATTTCTTCCCCGGATCAGGGAGCGCTATCAGGTTCCTGTCCTGTTTGAAAATGATATCAATGCCATGACCTACGGCTATTATCAGTCAAAATGCGTAGAAGGAGAAGCCTGTGTGGCAGGGATTTATTTCCCGCGATCCTTTTTCCCCGGGGCGGGCCTGGTCCTTAACGGTAGCATTTACTATGGCGCTTCACATTTTGCGGGAGAGATGGGAGCTATGTACACGCCGGTGCCGTGGGATAAGCTGGATTATTTTGATGGAGAGCAGGTGCTTCACCAGCTGGAGGAGGTCCTGGTTTCCTACAGCTGTATCGCCGCACCGTCCCGTTTTGTCCTGTATGGTGATTTTTTCACCGCTGATATGTCCCGCCTTCTGGAACAGCGTGTGGGAAGCCGGCTGGGCGGAAGCTTCCGCGTCCGTGTGGAGACCTCCGAAAAGCTGGAGGAGGATTACGAAACCGGCATGATAAGCCTTGCTCTGAAGCGTATCGTAGAGGATATGGATGCGCTGCAGGACAGGGAAGTAAAGCTTTAAAGGAGCTATAAAGGATAATCAGCAACCGGAAAAAGTTACGGTAAATTATAAGAAATGAGGATGGATACAGCGATGAATCAGAAAGAAAGAATGCTGGCCGGGCTGCCTTATAAGGCATGGCTGGACGGCCTGACGGAAGAACGTGAGGAAAATAAGAAGCGGATCTACCGCTATAACAATACGCCGCCGGAGCAGGGAGAAGAGCTCGGCGCGCTGATCAGGGAAATTATCGGAAAATGCGGGAAAAATATTTTCATTGAACCGCCGTTCCGCTGCGATTACGGCAGCAACATTGAAGTGGGTGAGAATTTCTTCGCCAACTATAACCTGACAATCCTGGATGTGGGAAAGGTGACCATAGGTAAAAATGCACAGATCGCACCCAATGTTTCAATCTTTACCGCAGGCCATCCCGTACATCCTGATTCCAGGAATTCAGGCTATGAATATGGCATCAGCGTGACAATCGGCGACAATGTATGGCTGGGAGGCAATACAGTGATCAATCCGGGCGTAACCATTGGGAACAATGTGGTAATCGGCGCCGGGAGCGTTGTGACAAAGGATATTCCTGATAATGTGATCGCAGTGGGCAATCCCTGCAGGGTGCTGCGCGCAATCACGGAGGAGGATCGAAAATACTATTTTAAAGACCGGGAATTTGACGTGGATGATTATAAACCGGAGTAAAAGGAACCGCAGATGAAACAGCCCAGACCCTTAAGAGAAAACAGAAAGCATGGAGATTTACTGTTCCCTGTCAGCGCATATGAGACAAAAATGGAAGAGGATTTCCAGATGCCGCTGAGCTATCACTGGCATCCGGAAATTGAGATTTTCTTCATTACTTCAGGCAAGGCCAATTTTCAGGTGGAGGCGGAACAGTTCGTGATTGAGGAGGGGGATGTGCTTTTAATTAAGCCCAATACCCTCCACGGCTCCCATGACTGCTTCGGGACAAAGCTGGAATTCAGGGCGGTGGTTTTTGACTACAGCTTCCTTTCCGGGATGGCCAATGACAGAATTGAACAGAAATATCTTCAGCCCTTGCTGGCGCAGGAGCAAGGCAGGTATATCCTGCTGCGGGAGAAGAACAGCATTCAGAAGGCGCTGTTTGAAATGCTCAATAAAACCTTCTTTGTTTTCGATGAAAAGGAAAAGGGCTATGAGCTGCTTGTCCGCGCTTACCTTCTTCAGGTGGTTTACGATATTATCATGCTTCAGAAGGAAGAAATCCAGCCGGTGAAGGCCAATACGAGAAAGAGTGAAATGATCCGGAAAATTGTAGGTTTTGTGGAGGAAAATTATACCCAGCGCATCGTCCTGAACTCTCTGGCAGCCTACCTTTCCGTAAGCGAGGGCTATCTGTGCCGTTTCTTCAGGGAAAATTTCCATATGACCTTTGTGGAATATGTGCAGCGGGTCAGATTCCGGAAAGCGGAACGCCTTTTGAAGGAAACGGATGATCCGGTGGGAAAGATTGCGTTGGATGTGGGCTTTGGAAGCGGGAACTATTTCACCACAGAGTTTGGGAAGCTGTATCATACCACACCGCAGAAATATAGAAAAGGTCAGGATACTTAAAAAACTGGTCAATATACATAATGAATCCATAAAAAAGAATGAATATAATGGTGGCAGACAGGTGAACAGCCTGTTTGCCATTTTTGGATCTGTCCAAGATATTGACAGTTCCTTATCCAAACAGAGGAGGATTTGCTATGTATACAATGAGTCAGGAAGGAAATGCCCTCGTTTACCGTTATGATGGTGAGGTGCTTTCCGTAGAGCCCTGGGGAGCCAACAGCTTCCGTGTCCGTTCCACGATTCTCGGAGAACTGGAGGATACGGATTATGCATTGCTTAAACAGGATGAAGTGAAAGCTGAAATAACCGTGGGTGAGTATCGTTCGGAAATTGTGAACGGGAAAATCCGTGCGGTCCTTGAAGTGAGCAACTGGTCAAAGAAGTGTGATATTTCTTTTTACAACCAGAATGGGAAGCTTCTTTTAAAGGAAGCGGGAGAGGGCGGCGCCCTGAATAAGAAAAACCGTTTCTTCAAACCCATCATCGGAGGAGATTTTCACCTGACCGTGACCTTTGCTTCCGAGCCGAAGGAAAAGCTGTTCGGTATGGGACAGTACCAGCAGGATATCCTGAATGTAAAAAACTGCAATCTTGAGCTGGCCCACAGAAATTCCCAGGCAAGCGTTCCCTTCGTGCTGTCGGATCAGGGCTATGGCTTCCTGTGGCACAATCCGGCTGTCGGCCGTGTGAGCTTTGCCTCCAACACCACAGAGTGGTATGCGGAAAGCACAAAGCAGATGGATTACTGGATTACCGCAGGGGATACGCCGGATGAAATCGAGCGTGCCTATGCGGATGCTACGGGCAAGGTGCCCATGATGCCTGAATATGGAATGGGCTTCTGGCAGTGCAAGCTGCGTTACTGGAATCAGGAGCAGCTGCTGGAGGTTGCCAGGGAATATAAAAAGAGAAATATTCCTATTGATGTCATCGTCTGTGACTTTTTCCACTGGCCGAAAATGGGTGATTTCCGTTTTGACGAGGAATTTTTCCCGGATCCGGACGCTATGGTCAGGGAGCTGAAAGACATGGGAATCGAGCTGATGGTTTCCGTATGGCCCCAGATCGACTGGAAAAGTGAAAACTATGAGGAAATGAAACAGAAGGGGCTTCTTGTAAAGGCGGAAAAGGGTGTGGACATCGCCATGCTTTACAATGGCAACAGTACCTTCTATGATGCCACCAACCCCCGTTCACGCGCATATGTATGGGACAAATGCAAGCAGAATTACTATGACAAGGGAATCAAGGTATTCTGGCTGGATGAAGCGGAGCCGGAATACAGCGGCTATGATTTCGATAATTACCGTTATTATCAGGGAACCAATGCCCAGATTGGAAACATTTATCCCCAGGCTTATGCGAGAACCTTCTATGAAGGACAGACGGAAGCCGGGCAGGAAGATGTGGTTAACCTGCTTCGCTGCGCATGGGCCGGCAGCCAGCGTTACGGCGCGCTTGTATGGTCAGGAGACATCCATTCCGACTGGGAGACCTTCCGCAGACAGGTATGTGCCGGCCTGAATATGGGCGTGGCGGGGATTCCCTGGTGGACCACCGATATCGGCGGCTTTTCCGGAGGAAACCCGGAGGACGAAAGCTTCCGCAGGCTGCTGGTGCGCTGGTTTGAGTGGGGAACCTTCTGTCCGGTAATGCGTCTGCATGGTGACCGTGTCCCTTCTCAGAGAGTGATGAATCAGGCGGGAGAGGTGATGCAGCCCACCGGCGCTGATAATGAGGTATGGAGCTTCGGCGGGGAAAACTGTGAAACCCTGGTAAAATACATCCGTTTCCGTGAAGCCATGAGACCTTATACCAGAAAGCTGATGGAAGAGGCCCATACCCTGGGCAGGCCCGTAATGCGTACCATGTTCTATGAGTTCCCGGAGCAGGAGTGCTGCTGGGATATGAAGGAGCAGTATATGTACGGAAGCGACATGCTGGTTGCCCCGGTTATGTATGAGGACGCTGTGGAGTGTCAGGTATATCTTCCTGCAGGCGCAAAGTGGACGCTGGTACATGACGGTACGGAATACGAAGGCGGGCAGACCGTTACTGTAAAGGCAGATCTGGATGTGATCCCTGTCTTTTTACGCGATGGAAAACTTTCTGAGCTGGTGGGGCTGATTTAAAAAAGGAAACTGCGCAGCAGCCCAGTGTGGCTGCTGTGGCAGGATTTACGGCCATCCTGGCCCTGGCAGGCAGATGCCTGGAATATAAAGCCGTAAGGAAGGTCACGCAGCCGCTTGCAGCAGTGCATTCTCTGTGCGCCCTGGCCTCCGTGCTTTAAGATCCCAGGTTCTCCTGCCGGTACTGGCTTGGAGACACGCCGTATTTCCTTTTAAAGGTCCGGCTCATGTGGAATTCGTCGCAGAAACCGAAATTCAGCGCTGTTTCATGCAGCTTGACCTCCGGCTGGCTTAACAGGAACTGGCGCACCATTTCCAGCTTTACATCCATCTGATAGGCATACAGCGTCTTGCCGTATGCCTTTTTAAATTGGTTGGAAAGCGTCCTTTCACATACAAAGAAACGATCTGCCAGGTCCTTCCCTGTAAAAAAAGTCTGGGGCGTCGTCTGAATCAGCCGTGATGCTTCTGCCAGAATATTGTGGGAGGAAGAGGCTGACACCGGCTTTTCCTGCTGCTCCTTCAGCTCGCAGAGAAGCAGGTTTATGAGAAGGGAAAGCTTATCCTCACGCAGAGAAGAGCCGTTCCACCGCAGGGAGATGATTTCCTGGAAAATCTCTTTTATCCGGGGATTATCCTGACAGTGAATCAGGGAATGAAATTCCGCCAGCCGGGAAGAGGAAGCAGTCCCCATGCGTTCCGCCTCCAGCGGTTTTACATGAATATACATGTGTTTATTATTAGGGGTGCACAGCCCCTTCCCATAATGGTGCCTGCCTGCCGGCAGAATGAGCAAATCATCGGAATGCATTTCATAACAGGAGTTTTCCTCCATAATCCGCCAGCTTCCATCAAGCATATACAGGAAATCATGCTCGTCCATAACCCTGTCCGGATGAGGCGTGGGGTTGATAAATGTTATATAATTGGCCGAACTGACGCGCCGCGGGCTCATCAACTGAAAATAAGCGCTCATATTGCCCTCCGTTAACGGTTCATTCCCTTCACAGTTACTGTTAACAGCTGACTGAAGGGTTACCTTGCTTTTCCATATTATACATGCTGCTTTCCATAATAGCAATGGAAAAGCTTTGCTGTGCCTGTTAGGATAAATATAAATCAAGCGGCATTTGGAAAACGTCCCAAATGTGACGCAGCGCAGGAGGATAACAAATATGGAAAAAAACAGACAGAGCAGTCCGGTTTCCTTAAGAAAGGTACAGGTAACCGATGCATTCTGGAAGCATGAAATGGAGCTGGTACGCAGGGAAGTCATTCCTTATCAGTGGGAGGCGTTAAACGACCGCATTCCGGAGGCTGATCCCAGCTTCTGTATGCGCAACTTTAAAATTGCCGGAAAAATAACGGCGCAGAGAAAGGAAATGGGCGCGGATTATAAAGAAGTAAAGTGGCCTATTATTTTCCAGCCGCTGCCGGAGGATATGGAGCATATGGAGGATCGTTTTTACGGCTGCCTGTTCCAGGACAGCGATTTCTCCAAATGGATTGAGGCGGTGGGCTACTCTCTGACCCAGCATCCCGATGCAGAGCTTGAAAAGACAGCGGATGAGGCAATTGACATCGTATGCGCCGCACAACAGGAAAACGGTTATCTGGATACCTATTACATCATCAATGATATGTCAAAGGTATTCACCAATCTTAAGGATAACCATGAGCTTTACTGCTTTGGGCACCTCACCGAGGGTGCCGTTGCTTATTACCAGGCGACAGGAAAGGATAAGCTTCTGAAGGCTGCGCAAAGATATGCGGATTATATCGCTTCCTGTTTCGGCCCCGAACCGGATAAGAAAAAGGGCTATCCCGGCCATGAGATCGCAGAGATGGCGCTGGTGCGTCTCTATGAAGCGACGGGCGATGACAAATATCTGAATCTGAGCCGTTTCTTTGTGGATCAGCGTGGAACCAGACCTTACTATTTTGATGCGGAGCATCCTGAAGCCGTGAAAAAAGGCCATGAGGATGAGCTGCGCTATCAGTACAACCAGGCCCACCTGCCTGTCCGGGAACAGGATGAAGCCGTAGGACATGCGGTGCGTGCGGTTTATCTGTATTCCGGTATGGCGGATATTGCCAGGCTGACAGGAGATGAAGCGCTCTATGCGGCCTGCGAGAAGCTTTGGGACAATATCACCCGTAAGAAAATGTACATCACCGGAGGTATCGGCGCCACCCATATGGGCGAGGCCTTTTCCTTCAATTACGATCTGCCCAATGATACGGCATATGCGGAAACCTGTGCTTCCATCGGACTCGTTTTCTTTGCAAGGAGAATGCTGGAAATTAAAGCGGACAGAAAATACGCCGACGTGATGGAACGCGCTCTTTACAATGGCATCCTCAGCGGCATGGCTCTGGACGGCAAAAGCTTCTTCTATGTGAATCCTCTGGAAAGCCTGCCGGAGGCCTGCCACAAGGACGAACGTAAATTCCATGTAAAACCCGTCCGCCAGAAATGGTTCGGCTGTGCCTGCTGTCCTCCCAATATCGCAAGACTACTCAGCTCCATTGCATCTTATGCCTATACGGAAGCGGAGGATTCCCTTTATGTGCATCTGTATATGGGCAGCGTCCTGGAAAAGGACTGCGGCGGTAAAAAGCTGGATCTGCGAATTACTTCCGACTTCCCCTGGGACGGTAAGGTGACGGCTGAGGTCAATGCCGAGGCGCCGACAGCCTGCAGGATCGCTTTCCGCATTCCGGGCTGGTGCAGGGATTATACCATAAACGGGAAAAAAGGCCTCCGGGAAGGCGAGTCAGTAACCGAAAACGGTGAAACCAGAACGGTGAAAGACGGCTACCTTATCATCGATAGAGTATGGGAAGGCGGAGAAAAGCTGGAACTGGAATTCCCCATGGAGGTTCGCCTGATGCAGGCGGACGGCAGGGTGAGAGAGGACATCGGCAAGGCCGCCGTGATGAGAGGGCCTGTCGTTTACTGTATGGAGGAAGCGGACAATGGCAAAAATCTCCATCTGTGCTCCCTGGCGGCGGATCCTGCGCCGGAAGCAAAGGCGGAAGAAAAGCTTGGACAGCGCATGGTCACTGTGACAACAAAGGGAAAACGCCTTGTCATGCAGCCTGAGGAAGCAGGGGAGCTGTATCAGGAGTACAGCAGGCCTGAATATGAAGAAGTACAGCTTCAGTGGATTCCTTATTTTGCCTGGGCCAACAGGGGCGAGGGTGAAATGCAGGTATTTATTAAGGCAGAATAAACAGGTAAAGGTTTTGGATTCAAACCAATAATGTAGAAATATGCCGGATTTTCGGGAAGAAAAAAGAAGCCTGTGGCGGACTTTTTCTTCCCTTTTTTTAAACATTATAATCTGCTGCAGGATTCGCCATGCCCCGTACAGCCCTGAAAAAGGCGGGTTTTCAGGCGGCAGCCGCAGCTGCAAAGGAGACTGTCGGCTGCCTGAAGGCGCATTCTGTCAATTATCGCAGGAAGGGATTGCCTTTTCCTGAAAGTCAACGTATAATAAGGATGCTTGGTTGCAGGAAACTTGTTTTCGCAGAAAGGATTTAGTATGACGAAAAAAGTGAAAGGCAGGATACTGAAAGCGGCGCTGACGCTTGCAGCGGTATGTGCGCTGACGGTACCGTCCATGACAATACGGGCAGATAAAACGGCAGAGGCCGGAGATGATACACAGGTAATCCAGACGGCTGTACAGGTGCAGGATACGGTCCAGCCCTCCGGGACAGGACAGGCGGCCGGTGAAGAGGCGGTTCCCCTGCCTGTGGCAGATCCGGAAGAGTATACCGGACAGCTGCAGGACATCCGCCAGATTCTGCAGACGCAGCTGGAACAGGTACAGCTACAGATCCAGACGCTTACCCAGCTTCAGGAAGCCTCCGTCATTGATGCGGCGCAGCTGCAGCTTCTGGGACAGCTGCAGGCGCTGGAGCAGACGCAGGTGCAGCAGATTGCCATGACGGATGCCCAGATTGAAGCATTTATGGGACTGGCGGCCATACAGGAAGAGCTTCCGGCAGGGCCGGAAATCATTTTCGTGGGAGATTCCAGGTTCGTGCAGATGAACAATGCGGTGGGCGACAACGGTTTTGTATGGATAGCCAAATCCTCCCAGGGTTATAAATGGTTTGCATCCGAAGCCATACCCCAGATCGATGAAGCGGTTGGCAATGGGACGAAGATCATCATTAACCTCGGCGTAAACGATGTGGCAAATGTGAATGCTTATGCCGAGCTGGTGAACAGGAAGGCCGCAGAATGGATACAGAAGGGCGCAACCGTCTATTATTCCTCCGTGAACCCTGTGGAGAATGGAAAATACATAACCAAATCCATGGTAAGCAATTTCAACAGGAAGCTGCAGGCGCGCCTCAGCCCGGAAATCCACTGGATAGACAGCTATTCCTATCTTCAGGGGACAGGCTATACGCTTACGGACGGCCTCCATTTCAGCAATGGGACCTACAAGAATCTGTACCGTTATTATCTCTCTGCTTTGGGACGCGCATAATGTGGATGTTTTTTATTCCCGCAGGCAGTATGTTTAGACTAAAGAAGAAGGAAACAAGGTAAGGAAACACAAATGAAAATCATAATCGCCGGCTGCGGCAAAGTTGGATATGCCCTGGCCGAACAGCTGAATGAAGAGGGTCACGAGCTGACCATCATTGACATCAATGAAGAAAAAGGAAGGCTGGTGGGAAATGTGCTGGATGTTATGTGCATCCAGGGCAATGCCACCAGCTATCGCGTACAGGAGGAAGCGGGCGTTAAGGAAGCGGATCTCCTGATAGCGGTTACCAATAAGGATGAAGTGAATCTACTGTGCTGCCTGATCGCAAGAAAGGCGGGGCACTGCCAGACAATTGCCAGGGTACGCGACCCTGGCTATTATGCCGAAATAGGGTTTATTAAGGAAGAACTGGGGCTGTCCCTGGCCATTAATCCGGAGCTGGCTGCGGCTTCTGATATCGCCAGGCTGATCCGGGTGCCCTCCGCCATGGAGGTGGACGCCTTTGCCAAGGGAAAGGTGGATCTGGTGAGGTTCCGCATCCCGGAAAATTCTACCTGGGCGGATAAGAAGATCAGCGACGCAACAAAAAAGTTCGGCTTCAGCCTGCTGATATGTGTTGTGGAAAGAGACGGCAGCCATGACGTCATTATTCCGGACGGCAATACCATTCTTCATGAAGGGGATTATATTTCCGTAATCGTTTCCCCGGATAAAATGAAGGCGCTGTTTGCAAGCATCGGCATCGAGAGCAAAATGATTAAGGACGTCATGATAGCCGGTGGAGGGACTCTGGCTTATTATCTGGCAAGAAAGCTGTTGGAATCCAAAATTCAGGTGAAGATTATTGAAAATAACAGGGCCAGATGCGACGAGCTCAGCGAGCTTCTGCCCAAGGCAATGATTATCTACGGAGATGCCTCCGCGACGGATCTTCTCCGGGAGGAGGGGATTGAGAGCACGGATGCCTTTATTTCACTGACCGGGCTGGACGAGGAAAACGTCATGCTTTCCTGCTATGTGGGAAAGGTGTCCAAAGCCAAGGTGATTACCAAAATCAACAAAATTAATTATGGCGGCATCATTGATAATTTTGATATCGGGAGCGTAGTCAGCCCCAAATATATTACGGCGGAGCATATTATCAAATATGTCCGCAGCATGCAGAATTCCATGGGAAGCGCCGTGGAAGCTGTTTACCGGATCATAGACAACAAGGTAGAAGCGCTGGAATTTTCCGTGAAAAAGGATTCCAGGGTGCTTGATGTTCCCTTAAGCCAGCTGAAGCTGAAGAAAAATCTGCTGCTGTGCAATATTATCAGAAGAGGAAAGATTATCCTGCCCTCCGGACAGGACATGATTAAGGCCGGAGATACCGTGATTGTGGTAACCACACACAAGGGCCTGGATGATATCGACGATATTCTTGCCTAGAAGGAGCAATCGTAACCATGAATTACAAAAGTATTAGCTATATACTCGGCTGGATCATGAAGGTGGAGGGCGTATTCCTCCTCCTTCCTCTGGCCGTGTCTCTTCTTTACAGAGAAAAGACATGGCCGGTTTTTCTGGCCTGTGCACTGCTGTCCTTTATCCTTGGGACAGCTCTTTCCTTCAAGAGACCTGAAAATACGCAGTTCTATGCGAGGGAAGGGTATGTGGGAGTTGCGCTTGGATGGATTGTGATGAGCCTGATTGGCGCGCTGCCATTTTATTTTACGGGTGAGATCCCCAGTTTTACGGATTCCCTGTTTGAGATCATCTCCGGCTTTACCACAACGGGAGCTAGCATCCTGCCCCGGGTGGAGGATCTGTCCCATGGTATCCTGTTCTGGAGAAGCTTTTCACACTGGATCGGCGGTATGGGCGTTCTGGTATTTGTTCTGCAGATTCTTCCTATGTCAAGCGGCCAGACAATGCATCTGATGCGTGCGGAAAGCCCGGGGCCTTCCGTGAGCAAGCTTGTGCCGAGAATACGTACCACGGCTTTTTTCCTTTATGGAATTTATGTGGCGCTCACCGTTTTGGAAATCGTGCTTCTTCTTTTAGGAAGAATCCCCATGTTTGATGCGGTCTGCACCGCCTTCGGAACGGCCGGTACCGGCGGCTTCGGCATCCGTTCGGACAGTATTGCAGGCTACAGCCCCTATATTCAGGTGATTGTCACCATTTTCATGATGCTGTTCGGAACCAATTTCGCTTTTTATTATCTGATCATTGCCAAAAAAGTGAAGGATGCCTTCTGCATGGAGGAGGTAAAAGCCTATTTTGCAATCTTTACGGCGGCCACGCTTCTGATAGCGTTTAATATCCTTTCCCAGATGGGAAATGTGGGGGACAGCCTCCGGCATGCGGCCTTCCAGGTTGCCTCCATCATGACCACCACAGGCTTTGCCACCACGGATTTTGACCAGTGGCCCGAATTTTCCAGGACGCTTCTTGTGATGCTTATGTTTATCGGAGCCTGTGCCGGCAGCACGGGCGGCGGCATTAAGGTTTCCCGAATCCTGATGTATATGAAAACCATCAAAAAGGAACTGGGGATCCTGATTCACCCCAGAAGCGTAAAGATTGTAATGATGGACGGGAAAAAGCTGGATCACCCGGTGGTGAGGGCGGCTAATATATTCCTGATTTCCTATGCGGGAATCCTGGTGGCGTCCATCCTTTTGCTGACCATAGACAATTTTGATTTTACAACCAACGTTACGGCGGTTATTTCAGCGCTTAATAATATCGGCCCCGGCCTGTCGCTGGTGGGGCCTGCCGGGAATTTCGCTTTCTTTTCCGGCTTTTCCAAATATGTGCTGATGTTTGACATGCTTGCAGGAAGACTTGAAATTTTCCCCATGCTGCTTCTGTTCGTTCCTTATACCTGGAAAAAATAGATTGCATATTGTGTGGAAAGAATGCTATAATTTATTCAATCACGGATAGGCCGGGCAGTCTGAAAAAAGACTGCCCGAATTAAAGGGGAAAAGATGGATGATACAATAAAAAAACAGCTGACTGAAGCTGGCGTGGATTTGGATAAGACAATGGAACGCTTTATGAACAACGAGGCATTATACCTGAAGTTCCTGAAGCGTTTTCCCGAGGATCCCAATTACGCGCAGCTGAAGGAGCATATAAGCACCGGAGATTACGAAGAAGCGTTTAGGGATGCACATACCCTGAAGGGCGTTGCCGGCAACCTGGGGCTGGATCCTTTCTATACGGTTGTGTCCGCACTGACTGAGGAGCTGCGGAGCCGGAAGTATGACCGGCTGGATGAATTTGTACAGGACGCAGAAGAAAATTACGAATTGCTGACACAGATAATCCGACAGCTGTAGGTAGACACAGGTCTGCAGGAAAGGTAAAAGTCGTGAAGGATAAGATACTTGTTGTCGATGATATGGAAATGAACCGGGAGATACTGCGGGGTATCTTTGAGGATGATTACGAAGTAATCCTGGCGGAGAACGGCAGAGAAGCAGTAGAGTATATTAATCTGAACAGAGGGAAGCTTGCTGCGATTCTTCTGGATATTGTAATGCCGGAAATGGATGGGTTCGGAGTCCTTGATTATATGCATGAGCAAGAGCTTATGATGTCTGTCCCGGTAATCCTGATAACCAGTGATACCTCAAGTGAATCCAGGAAGAGAGGCTATGATCTCGGTGTTTCCGATATCGTATCCAAGCCCTTTGAGGTACCTATTGTCAGAAGGCGTGTCAGCAATCTGGTGGACCTCTACCAACATAAGAACAATCTGGAAGCCATGGTGGAGAAGCAGACCGAGGAAATCAAGGAAAAGAACCGGGAACTGACGGAGATGAACTATCATATCATCGATACGTTGGGAACCATTGTGGAATTCCGGAGCATGGAGTCGGGCAACCACATATACAGGGTACGGTCCTTTACAGCGATTCTGTTAACCTATGTCATGAAGTACTATCCAGAGTACGGCGTGGACGAGGACATGGCTGATATTATTTCCCATGCGTCCACCATGCATGATGTGGGAAAGATTACGGTGCCGGATTCCATTCTGTTAAAGCCGGGGAAGCTGACGCAGGAGGAGTTCGGGCTGATGAAAACGCATACCACGAAGGGTGCGGAAATCATAAAGGAAATTTTTGTTACAGATAACAGAGTATTCAAGGAATTCTGTTATAACATAGCGTTAAGCCATCATGAAAAATGGGATGGAAAAGGATACCCCCATGGACTGAAGGGGGATGAAATCCCGTTGGCCGCTCAGGTGGTTTCCATTGCTGATGTTTATGACGCGCTGGTGAGCGACAGGGTTTATAAGCCGGCCTTTTCCTATGATGTGGCCTATCAGATGATACTGGACGGAGAATGCGGCCAGTTTAATCCCAAGCTAATGGACTGCTTCCGGATGGCCCGGAAGGAATTTGAAAAGAAAGCAAAGGCTCTGCAGTAGTCCTGCGGATCTGTGAGCGTGCCGTAGCACGCAGATAGGAGCGTATTATAATGAAAAGAATTTTACTGAAATTGAGCGGAGAAGCTCTGGCGGGAGAAGAAAAGCAAGGCTTTCATGAGCCTACTGTAAGAAAGGTGGCCCTTCAGATAAAGCAGTTGGTGGAGGAAGGCGTCCAGGTCGGCGTTGTTATCGGCGGCGGCAATTTCTGGAGAGGACGCACCAGTGAAAATATTGACAGGACAAAAGCGGATCAGATCGGAATGCTGGCAACCATCATGAACTGCATTTATGTTTCCGAAATATGCAGGGCGGAAGGAATGCAGACGGCAGTGCTGACACCTTTTGAATGCAGCTCCTTTACCAAGCTTTTTTCCAAGGACAGGGCGAATAAGTATTTTGACAGGGGCATGGTTGTATTCTTTGCCGGCGGTACGGGACATCCGTATTTTTCCACCGATACCGGCGTTGTGCTGCGGGCAGTGGAGGTGGAAGCCGAGGTTATCCTGCTTGCCAAGGCCATTGACGGCGTATATGATGACGATCCTAAAAAGAACCCTGCGGCCAAGAAATATGATGAAGTGACCATTGATGAAGTCATCGCAAAGAACCTGCAGGTAGTGGATATGACAGCGTCCATCCTTGCCAGGGATAATAAAATGCCGATGTTGGTATTTGGCCTGAATGAAGAAAACAGCATTGTAAATACAGTAAAAGGTAAATTTAACGGAACCAAGGTTACCGTATAAAAAACAGGGAGGATATATCGATGAACGAAAAATTACAGCAGTTTGAAAACAAAATGAGCAAGGCCTATGAATATCTGGCTGCAGATTTTGCAACAATCCGTGCCGGACGCGCAAATCCCCATATCCTGGACAAGATTAAAGTGAACTATTACGGAAGCCCTACCCCGATTCAGCAGGTAGGCAATATCACGGTTCCTGAACCGAGGATGATCCAGATCTCACCCTGGGAGAAATCCCTGATTAAAGAGATCGAAAAGGCGATTATGGCATCCGATGTGGGAATTACACCCAACAATGACGGCAGCGTTATCCGTCTGGTAATTCCGGAGCTTACGGAGGAACGCAGAAAAGAGCTGGTAAAGGAAGTAAAGAAGAAAGGCGAGGAAGGCAAGGTTGCAGTCCGCAATATCCGCAGGGACGGCAACGATACCTTTAAGAAGCTGGCTAAAGAGGATGTTTCTGAGGATGAAATCAAGGAGCTTGAGGAAGCCCTTCAGAAGCTGACCGATAAATACGTAAAGGAAATCGACAAGCTGGTTGAGGAAAAGGCAAAAGAAATCCTGACCGTTTAAACAAAACAGGGATTACAATTGAAATAAGAGGGGCAGGCGTTACTTGGCTTGTCCCTTTTTACCAGTTTCAGGAACAGGACAGGAGAGATAGCAGATTATGAACATACCAAATCATGTGGCGATAATATTGGATGGAAACGGCCGGTGGGCCAAGGCCAAGGGGATGCCCAGGAATTACGGGCATGTGCAGGGGGCTAAGAACGTGGAGGTAATCTGTGAGGAAGCATACAGGATGGGAATCCAGTACCTGACGGTTTATGCTTTTTCCACGGAAAACTGGAAACGTCCCCAGGACGAGGTGGATGCGCTGATGACCCTTCTGCGCAATTATATGAAGACCTGTCTGAAAACCGCTGCGAAAAACAATATGTGCGTGCGTGTTATCGGTGACAAGGAAGGGCTGGATGAGGATATCCGTTCCAGAATCAATCAGCTGGAGGAAGCGACGAAGAACAATACCGGCCTGCATTTCCAGATCGCATTGAATTACGGCGGAAGGGACGAGGTCCGCAGAGCTGCGCAGAAGCTGGCCAGGAAAGCCGCGCAGGGAATTATAAATCCGGAGGAGCTGACGGAGGAGGATTTCAGCAATGCGCTGGATACCGCAGGGCTGCCTGATCCGGATCTGCTCATCCGTACCTGTAACGAACAGCGGATTTCCAACTTCCTGCTGTGGCAGCTGGCCTATACGGAGTTTTATTTTACCCCGGTTGCCTGGCCTGATTTTACAAAAGAAGAATTGTTGAAAGCCGTAGAAGCATATAATCATAGAGACAGAAGGTTCGGGCTGGTAAAGGACGTATAGCGCGGAAGGGTCCGCTTTAGCACCGGCAGAGGCCGGACTGAGGCGCAAGGCTTCTTTGCGGATAATCATGGAGGTTAATTATGTTTGGTAAAAGATTGATGAGCAGCGTGGTGCTGGTGATTCTGGCGCTGGTTCTGCTGCTGACCGGAGACGGCGTACTCGCACTGGGGATGCTGATACTGTCCCTGATAGCTTTCCGGGAGCTGACGAAGGCCTGCGGCGTTATCGCAGAGGGACAAAAGAACAATGCGCTGGAGGCGGTGGGCTATGCAGGCATTGTCCTCTATTATCTGGTAGTATACGGTTCCGAGAACCCGGTTTACTGGGTGGGCATGCTGGCCCTGATTTTTCTGGGAATGATGTTCGTTTATGTTTTTTCTTTTCCCCGGTTCAGGGCGGAACAGGTGATGACGGCTTTTTTCTGCGCTTTTTATGCGCCTGTGCTGTTTACCTTTATTTTCCTTACACGAAACCTGCCGAACGGTATTTACATGGTCTGGATGATTTTTATCAGCTCGTGGATTTGCGATACCTGCGCTTATCTGACAGGTATGGCTATCGGGAAGCATAAGCTGGCGCCCGTGCTCAGTCCCAAGAAATCCATTGAAGGAGCCGTGGGCGGTGTCGTGGGTTCCGCACTGGTGGGTGCAGCTTTTGGTTATTTTGCGCTGGAAAGAGTGTTTGCGGATCAGAATGTGACATGGATCGCCGCGCTTATCTGCGGCGTGGGAGCAGTTATTTCCCAGGTGGGAGATCTGGCCGCTTCAGGGATAAAGAGAAACCATGACATTAAGGACTACGGAAAGCTGATTCCCGGACACGGCGGCATTATGGACCGCTTTGACAGCGTTCTTTTTACGGCGCCTATCATTTATTATCTGGCCATACTGCTCATACATTTTGAATAACAGTTGTAACTTGGCGTAACGGTTCAGGCTTCCGGGTGGTTCAGGCTTCCGGCTATAGCTTCCGGACGGTTATAAAAAGTTACGGGAAAGGATACGGCATGAAAAAAATAGCGATTCTCGGATCAACCGGATCCATAGGAACCCAGACCCTGGAAATCGTCAGGGATAATCCGGATTTACAGGTAATGGGGCTTGCGGCGGGCAGCAATGCAGCGCTGATGGAAAAACAAATCAGGGAGTTTCATCCTGCCCTGGCGGTTATGTGGAGTGAAGAAGCAGCGAAGGAGCTGCGCGGCCGCACGGCGGATTTGCCGGTAAAGGTTCTTTCTGGCATGGAAGGCCTGTTGGCGCTTGCCTCAGATGCTTCCTATGAAATACTGGTGACGGCAATTGTGGGCATGATAGGCATCCGTCCCACAATTGCGGCAATTGAAAGCGGAAAAACCATAGCTCTGGCTAATAAAGAAACCCTGGTGACAGCAGGACATCTGATCATGCCTCTTGCGAAGAAGCACAAGGTTCCCATCTTGCCTGTTGACAGCGAACACAGCGCTATTTTTCAGTCCATGAACGGAGAGGACAAAAAGCAGGTTTCCAAAATCCTGCTGACGGCCTCCGGCGGACCGTTCCGCGGCAGAAGCAGGCAGGAGCTGGCAGGCATGCGGGCGGAGGATGCGCTGAAGCACCCCAACTGGTCCATGGGCCGTAAAATTACCGTGGATTCCGCAAGCCTGGTGAACAAAGCGCTTGAGGTGATGGAGGCGCGCTGGCTTTTCGATGTGGAGCTGGACAGCATCCAGGTAGTCATCCATCCCCAGAGCATCATTCATTCCATGGTGGAATATGTGGACGGCGCGGTGATTGCGCAGCTGGGAATGCCGGATATGAAGCTTCCGATTCAATACGCTCTTTTCTATCCGGAAAGAAGGCCGATGGCCGGAGAGCGTGTTGACTTTTTCAAGCTGGGGCAGATTACCTTTGAACGGCCTGATACGGAGGTCTTTACGGGACTGAAGCTGGGAATGCAGGCGGCGCGCACGGGCGGGAGCATGCCCACGGTATTCAATGCGGCGAATGAAAAAGCGGTGGCGATGTTCCTGAATCACAGCATAGGCTTTCTGGAAATACCGGAGCTGATTGAAAAATGTATGAATCATCACCGGGTAATTGAGAATCCTAATGTCAATGAGATTTTACAGGCTGAGGCAGAGACTTACGAATATATTGAGCATATAAAGGAGAACTGAATCAATTGACTATTGTGTTATTTGTCCTGATATTTGGAGTGATTGTGATCGGGCATGAGCTGGGGCATTTCCTTCTGGCGAAGGTCAACGGGATCACGGTAGTGGATTTCAGCGTGGGCATGGGGCCGAAGCTGCTTCACTTTAACAAGGGGGGAACGGAATATTCACTGCGCCTTTTTCCTATCGGCGGCGCGTGTATGTTTGAAGGTGAAGACGGGCTTGATACTGACAAAGGGACTCCGTCGGAGGGCGCTTTCCCCAATGCCAGTGTCTGGGCAAGAATTTCCACTGTGTTTGCAGGACCCTTTTTCAACTTCATTCTGGCTTATATCCTGGCCATGATTGTAGTCGGCTATACGGGCAGCGACCGTCCGGTGCTGAACGGTCTGATTGACGGTTATCCGGCACAGGAAGCAGGGATGCAGCCGGGGGATCTTATTACCAGAATGAATGGGGAACGTATTTATGTAGCCCGTGAAATCTGGCTGAATACCTATGTGGGCGCGGGAGAAACCATGAACATCGAATTCCTGCGCGACGGGGAAAAGCACACGGTTACCCTGACACCCAAATACAATGAAGAAGAAGGACGGTATCTGCTGGGCTTTAACGGCTATGGAGAGTACGTGGACTGCCGGAATGCAGGAATTTTCAAATACAGCTATTATGAGGTACGCTACAGCCTTCGGGCAACCATCAAGAGCCTGGGAATGCTGATTCAGGGAAAAGCCACAAAGGATGACATATCGGGACCTATCGGCGTGGCGCAGGTAATCGGCGAGGTGAGGGAACAGGCGGAGCCTTACGGTATCTGGGTGGTAATTCTGAATATGATCAACATTGCACTGCTTCTGAGCGTGAACCTGGGTGTGATGAATCTGCTTCCGCTGCCTGCTCTGGACGGCGGACGGCTTGTATTCCTTATTATTGAAGCGATCCGTGGGAAACCGGTTCCTCCTGAAAAGGAAGGCATGGTGCATTTCGCCGGCTTTGTGGTTCTGATGATACTCATGGTATTTGTGATGTTTAATGATATTTCCCGGTTTTTCCGGTAGAAGAATATTACAGGAGAAGGCTCCCTGTCTATGGTACACCGGCAGGGAGTCTTGATTATTTTAGTGTGGTTTTTAAGAAAATAGGAGGGCTTATGGAAAAAACAGATAAATTAAGCGTCTTCATCAGCCTTGTTTTACGGCATAAACCGGAGGCTGCCAATATTCAGCTGGATGAGCATGGCTGGGCGGAGGTGGACGCTCTCATTGAAGGTATCAGAAATACGGGGCGCAAAATCGATTTTGACATTTTGAAAGAGATTGTACGCACCGATGGGAAGCAAAGGTATTCTTTTAATGAAGACTGTACTTTGATAAGGGCCAATCAGGGACACAGCGTGCCTGTGGATGTGGAATTGGCGGAAGCGGAGCCGCCGGAATTTTTATATCATGGAACCGCTGAGCGTTTTTTGGAAAGCATAAAAAAGGAAGGGCTGAGGCCCATGAGCCGTTTGTATGTTCATTTATCAAGGGACGAAGCAACAGCGCTAAAGGTGGGAAAACGACATGGAAAACCTGTGGTTCTGAAGGTTAATGCGGGAAAAATGCAGCAGGATGGGTTGCGTTTCTTCCTTTCTGAAAATGGAGTATGGCTGACGGATAAAGTGCCGGTCTCCTATCTTTCTTTTTGAGGGGAAAAGCGGGGAGACAGCAGCGCATTCTGCCGTTATATGTAAGAGGGCGTATGAGGGAATTCTTCCTTCAATCTTTTCATAATATCGTTAAAAGTACCTGGTAATGCCGGATGGGGGCATAATTTCGGCTATTACTACAGATTGCCCCGGTAAAAAGGACATATTTTTAATGAATTGCGTTTTTTGACGGATGGGGAGCGGCGTGAATTATGAAATTATACATAATTTTCTGCCGGCACAGTTTTGAATCCTGATTATTTCGGAAAATTACAGGTCTGTCATTCGGATTTCCCTTTCACAGATTAGCACGTTAAAACGGAAACACTTGACAACTCACCTTAATTGTGCATAATATTATAAGAAAAAATGCTGTCAACCGCCAAACAGGATTCGCTGTTTGGGTTGTGGGGGCTGATTGAATGAAATCAGCTTCTTTTTATAATCATGAGGAGAAAAGGAGAAGTGGAATGAAGGCGTACAAAGACAGAAGTAAGGAAGAACTGCTCACTCTCAAAAATGAACTGGAAGCAGAATACAGAAAATTCCAGGATTTAGGCCTGAAGCTGGATATGTCCAGGGGAAAGCCGTCAGCTGAGCAGCTTGATATTTCCATGGGAATGATGGATGTTCTCAACAGCACCACCGATTTAAAGTGCCGTGAGGGTATTGACTGCAGAAATTACGGCGTTATCGACGGTATTCAGGAAGCCAAGGAACTGTTGGCGGACCTGATTGAGGTGCCTGCCGATAAAATCATTATTTATGGAAATTCCAGCCTGAATGTTATGTATGATACCGTAGCGCGTTCCATGACTCATGGCGTGATGGGAAGCACTCCCTGGTGCAAGCTGGATAAGGTGAAGTTTTTATGCCCGGTTCCCGGCTATGACAGGCATTTTGCCATCACTGAATATTTTGGTATTGAAATGATTAACGTACCCATGACCCCCGAAGGGCCGGATATGGATATGGTAGAGAAGCTGGTAAGCGAAGACGCGGCGATCAAGGGCATCTGGTGTGTGCCTAAGTATTCCAATCCTCAGGGCATTACCTATTCTGATGAAACGGTCCGCCGTTTTGCAAGGCTGAAGCCCGCGGCAGAGGATTTCCGGATTTACTGGGACAATGCGTATAATGTACATCATCTTTATGAGGATGACCAGGATACGATTCTGGAGATTCTGGAGGAATGTGAGAAGGCCGGAAATCCGGATATGGTATACAAATTCAGCTCCACTTCCAAAATCAGCTTCCCCGGATCCGGTGTTGCGGCAATTTCCGCTTCCTATAATAACCTGAAGGATATTAAAAAGCAGATGGCCATCCAGACAATCGGACACGATAAGCTGAATCAGCTGCGCCACGTGAGATATTTTAAGAATCTGGACGGCATCAAATCACATATGATGAAGCATGCGGCTGTTATGCGTCCCAAGTTCGAAGCAGTTCTGAATATCCTTGAACAGGAGCTTGATGGACTGGAAATCGGTTCCTGGTTAAAGCCCAAGGGAGGTTATTTCATTTCCTTTGATGCGCTGGACGGCTGTGCCAGGGCAATTGTGGCGAAAGCTAAGGAAGCCGGTGTGGTAATGACCAGTGCCGGCGCAACCTATCCTTACGGCAGGGATCCTCATGACAGCAATATCCGTATTGCGCCGTCATTCCCTCCTATGGATGAGCTGATCCAGGCGACAAAGCTTTTTGTCCTTTGCGTAAAGCTGGTAAGTATTGATAAAATTCTGGAAAGTAAACAGTAATTGTGATGAAGCCAGACATTTGCTGCAAATAAAAATTTTTGCCGGGAAATATGGAATGCCATAATTCCCGGCATATTTACAAATAAAACGGGGTGAGGTTTATGAGGCTCTGCATTGCAGCAGCCGGAATAGTTAACGGTAAATAAAAATCAGCAGGAGGATTTAAAAATGACTATTCCGGAACAAAAAATATATCCCAGAACCGGGGACAGGCAGACGGTTTACTTAAAATCGGTGATTACTAATCCGAATATTTCGGTAGGGGATTACACCATGTATAATGATTTCGTAAAGGATCCGGTTCTGTTCGAAGAAAATAATGTATTGTATCATTATCCGATAAATCATGACCGGCTCATCATCGGAAAATTTTGTTCGCTGGCCTGCGGGGTGCGTTTCCTTTTTAACAGTGCCAACCACAGTATGAAATCCCTTTCCACGTATCCGTTCCCGCTTTTTTTCGAAGAATGGGGACTTGATAAAAAGGATGTCGCCGCTTCCTGGGACAATAAAGGTGATATTGTGATAGGAAAT
Organism: Eisenbergiella massiliensis; assembly: GCF_003435485.1. NCBI lineage: Bacteria > Bacillati > Bacillota > Clostridia > Lachnospirales > Lachnospiraceae > Eisenbergiella > Eisenbergiella massiliensis. Next base: position 263,290 of record NZ_QVLV01000002.1, on the reverse strand, counting down.
GATGTCTGGATCGGTTATGAGGCAGTGGTTATGGCTGGCGTGACCATCGGGGACGGGGCGGTTATCGGCACCCGTGCGGTGGTGACAAAGGATGTCCCTGCCTATACCATTGTGGGAGGAATTCCGGCAAAAACCATAAGAAAGCGCTTTCCCGAAGAAACGATTGACACACTTCTTGCGCTGAAGTGGTGGGATTGGCCGGAGGAGAAAATCGCTGAAAATATCGGAGCGATACAAAATGGCCGTATTGATAAGCTGAAAAGCATCTGACAGAATAACGACAGCCGGGGAATGAAAGCATCCTGCTTTTTCCCCGGTTTTTAACTGGGGAAATATATGTTAAAATTACACCTCGTTTGGATAGTAACTGTGAACGACCTTTCTCCGCTGCAGGAAAAGATGTCATTTTATATAAAGACTGTGGGAGTGATACCTGCTATAATTACAGTCAAAAGAGCAAAGGAGCGACAGCATTGGACGAAAAACAGATAGCTGAGGCGGTGGCAGCATACGTGGAGGATAATCTGCATGAGGATTTATGTCTGGAAAGTATAGCGGATAAGCTTGGCTATTCCAAATTCCATATCAACAGGGTTTTCGCAGTTGTCACGGGCTGTACCATATATAAATATATTCAGATGCGCAGGCTGACGGAGGCCGCAAGGCAGCTGGTGGAGACGGAAAAACCCATTGTGGAGATAGCCTATGAGGCTCACTATAATTCACAGCAGGCCTTTACGCTGGCATTTCACAGGGAATATCAATGTGCTCCGGGCATTTATCGGAGAAACGGCGTATTTTATCCGAAGAAAACAAGGGCTGTGATTGAAAACCGGCTTTACAGGGCGGAGAGCTCCTTCATGGGCAGCAACTGGAAAGAGAGGGCTGCCGCATGAGTTATGTACCTTATGTTATAGAAAAAAATGAGCAGGGTGAGAGAAGCTATGATATTTTTTCAAAGCTTCTGTCCGATCGGATTATTTTTCTGGGAGAGGAAGTCAGCGATGCATCGGCGGAGCTGATTATTGCGCAGCTTTTGTACCTGGAGGCGGAGGATCCGGAAAGGGATATCCAGCTGTATATCAACAGTCCGGGCGGATCCGTGTCGGCCGGCTTTGCCATATATGACACCATGCAGTTTATCAAATGTGATGTGTGCACGCTGTGCATCGGTCTGGCGGCAAGCTTCGGTTCCTTCCTTCTTGCCGGGGGGACGAAGGGAAAGCGGATGGCGCTGCCCAATGCCGAGATCATGATACACCAGCCTGCGGTAAGCGGCGGCATCCAGGGACCTGCGAGCGATATCCGAATCATGTCGGAGCATATACAGCGCAGCAAACGCCGCCTGAACCGTATCCTGGCCCAAAACTGCGGTAGAACGGAAGAAGAGGTGGAAAGGGATACGGACAGGGATCATTTCATGACAGCCCAGGAGGCTAAGGAATATGGCCTGATAGATAAAATAATCACAGGAAAGCGCCAAAGTATACAGTGAAGCAGTCGGCTGGAAAAGCTTTCGGGGAAGGATGAAATATCCGGAACCGGAGCTTTTTTTATTATGCCGGTTTTTTATTCCTGTTATTTCTGTTAATATAAAACCTTGTGGCATGCCGCAGGGGAGTGTGCTAGAATAGGTATGTTGGGCCTGAAGGATTGAAAAAGTTTGATTTTTAGTAACTGTGAGGGTATTGGACAGTTACGATTTTACTGATGAAGAGATATATTATCCGCAAAAAGATGTATAATAACAGGGATTGGCAGATTGCGGGGCGGGAAAAAATGCCCTGTCTGCAGGAATGGAGGCATTATGGCGAAAACCTTATATTACGGCGGCCCGATTCTCACAATGAAGGCGGAAAATGATTATGTGGAAAGCCTGGTGGAGGAAGGCGGAAAAATTATTTATACAGGCAGCCTGGAGGGTGCAAGAAAGCTTTGCGGGGACGGGGCGGAGGAAACAGATCTGCAGGGGAAAACCCTGATGCCGTCTTTTATCGATCCCCACGGACATATATCCATGGTGGCGCAGTTTACGTCACTGGCGGATCTTTCGGAATGTACGGATTTTGATGGTATAGTAGAAACACTGAAGGCCTATCAGGCCGAAAAGCAGATAGGGCCGGATGGTATCATCATGGGGTTCGGTTATGATCATAATTTCCTGAAAGAACAGCGGCATCCTGATAAATCGGTGCTTGACAGGGTTTCTGAAGAAATACCGATTTATGTGCTGCATACCTCAAGCCATATGGGCGCAGGTAATTCCGCCATGCTGAAGCTGGCGGGAATCAGCAGCAGCACTCCGGATCCCGAAGGGGCGAGATTCGGACGGGTGGCGGGAACGATGGAGCCTGACGGTTATGCGGAGGAGATGGGAGCCATCGGACAGATGCTGATGGCTGCGGCTCCCAGGCTGAAAATGGATGTGGACGCGCAGATCGTCAGCGCACAGGAAACCTATCTTAAAAATGGAATTACCACCTGCCAGGACGGAGCCGCCGGCGCCGGCGATATCAAGAACTTCGCCCGGGCTGCCAGCCAGGGGAATCTGGTTATCGATGTGGTTTCCTATCCGGTCATGGATGATAATACAGGTGATTTGCTGAAGGAATATGCGGATTATGACAAAACCTACCGGAACCATTTTAAAATCGGCGGTTTGAAAATCGTGCTTGATGGTTCGCCTCAGGGAAAAACAGCATGGCTGAGCAGCCCTTATGAGGGGGAAAAGGATTACCGCGGATATCCTGCGAAAACGGATGAAGAGGTTTTCAAATATGCAAAAGAGGCCATAGCCAGAGATGAACAGCTTCTTGCCCACTGCAATGGCGACGCCGCATCGGAGCAGTTTCTTGATTTCTACGAAAAAGCGCTGTCGGAAAGCGATAATCCCCATAAAAATCAGCTGCGGCCGGTGATGATACACTGCCAGACCGTACGTGATGATCAGCTGGACCGGATGGCTGAGCTCTCCATGATACCATCCATTTTTGTGGCGCATACCTATTATTGGGGAGATATTCATCTGAAAAACCTGGGAAGGGTGAGGGGAAGCCGGATAAGCCCGGCACGTTCTGCTTTTGACCGTGGGCTGAAGGTGAACTTCCATCAGGATCCCCTTGTGGTGCAGCCGAAAATGCTTCATACCGTATGGTGCGCAGTCAATCGTATTACAAGAAACGGCGTTGAAATCGGCCCGGAGCAGAGAGTCAGCGTTTATGAAGCGCTTCAGGCGGTTACGGTCAACGGAGCCTATGCTTATTTCGAAGAGGACAGGAAGGGAACACTGGAGGAGGGCAAGCTTGCCGACATGGTGATCCTGAGTGATAATCCCATGGCTGTTGATCCAGGGAAAATCTGCGATATCTGTGTACTTGAGACGATCAAGGAAGGTGTGGTAAGATATACGAAGCAACAGGCAGACAGTAACGGGCAAATATAAAATAAATTTCAGGAATAATAAAAGAATCAGGACGGAAAGGAATGTAACGACTGTGGAACAAAATACAAATGAAACCCTGGATTTGCTGATGAGAAGAAAATCGGTGCGCGTTTTTGAGGAGAGGGAGATTGCGGAGGCTGACAGGCGCCGGATACTGGAGGCCTCCCTGCGCGCCGCCACTGCAGGAAACATGACGTTGTATACAATTATTGATGTAAAGGAACAAAAGCTGAAGGACAGGCTGGCGGTTACCTGCGACAACCAGCCGTTTATTGCAACGGCGCCGCTTGTCCTGGTCTATTGTGCGGATTACAGAAGATGGTATCAGGCGTTCTGTCAGGTGGAGGAGAGGGTTCGCAAGCCCTCCTACGGCGATTTCCTGCTGGCGGCGGAGGATACCATAATAGCCGCCCAGACAGCTGTAACCGCCGCGGATGCCCTGGGGCTTGGAACCTGCTATATCGGGGATATCCTTGAAAACTATGAGGAGCACCGCAGGCTGCTGGGGCTGCCGGATTATGTGGCGCCGGTTGCCATGGTGGTGGGCGGCTATCCTACAGCACAGCAGGCGGCGAGAAAACAGACTCCCCGTTTTGCACTGGAGGATATTGTCCATGAAAACAGATATGATCTTCAGAAATCCGACAACATGCTCAGAATGCTTGAGGATAAGGAAAACTGGCATGGAGAGGAGTTGGAGCGCCGTTTACGTGCTTTCTGCGAAAGGAAGTGGAACTGCAGCTTCAGCGAAGAAATGTCCCGCTCTGTGAAAGCGATGCTGGATGCATGGGCCGGCGCGGGTGGACAGCAATAAGGTTTTATTATTTTTATTTATAAACGGATAGGAAAGGATATGGAAAATGGCATCGGGAAACTGTGAATGCTGCATCAATTATAAATTTGATGAGGATTATGACTGCTACATATGTGATATGGATCTGGACGAGGATGAAATGGTGCGTTTTTTAAGTGCATCCTTTGACAATTGTCCCTATTTTCAGCTGGATGACGAATACCGCATTGTGCGCAGGCAGATGTAGCCGGGAGACAGAAGAATGGAAGAGACAGCAACGGCAGTTACATCACAAAAATCACAAATACCGCAAAAGGAAACTGCGGAAAATACCCAAAGGAGCCTGGTTCTGGAATGCGCCATGCAGGCGGGGAATATCCTGCTGCAGAACGGGGCGGAAATTTTCAGAGTGGAGGAAACCATAACGCGGATGTGTGATCATTTCGGTGTGGAATCCGAAAGCGCTTTTATTTTAAGCAACGGTATTTTTATTACGGCGGGCAATGAGAAGGAATCCGTTTACGCCCAGGTGCGCCATATTCCTGTGCGGGGAGCGCAGCTGGACAGGGTGGCGGCGGTCAACCAGCTTTCCAGAGAAATTGTGGAAGGACGTTATACGATAGAGGAAGTGCGGGAACAATTAAATCAGATAGAGAATATGCCGCGTAAAACAAAGCAGATGCAGATATTGGCCTCTGCGGTAGGCAGCGCCTGCTTCTGCATCATGTTCGGCGGAAGCTTCCGGGACAGCCTGGGAGCGTTTATCGCCGGTTTCCTCCTGTATGTGTATGTGCTGGAACTGAGCCAGCCGCGGATGTCAAAAATTATAGGTAATATCGGCGGCGGCGCGCTGGTTACACTGCTGTGTATTTTCATGTATAAAATTCATCTGGGAGATGCGCTGAACCACATGATAATCGGCGCCATTATCCCGCTTGTCCCGGGAATCCCCTTCACGAACGGCATACGGGATATTGCGGACGGGGATTATATTGCCGGTGCGGTTCGGATGCTGGATGCGATCCTGGTATTCCTTTGCATTGCAGTGGGGGTTGGGGTGGTCATTACCGTTTATCACAGGCTGACGGGAGGTATGCTGCTATGATTGTAACTCAGGTTCTTGCTGCGGCGCTGGGAACCGTGGCTTTTGCCCTGCTTTTCGGCGTTCCGAGAAAGTATTATCCCTACTGCGGCCTTATCGGGGGAGCCGGTTGGCTGATGTATTGTCTTCTGGAGCCGGTGCTGAATGCTGCGGAAGCCACCTTTTTTGCTTCGGTGCTGGTGATATTCCTTTCCCGGATGGGGGCTGTGAGGGAGAAGTGTCCAGTTACCATTTTTCTGATATCGGGAATCATACCGCTGGTGCCGGGAGCCGGTATTTACTGGTCCGCGTTTTATATGGTGACGGATCAGCTGACAGAAGCCGGAGAGGCCGGCTTTGCCGCTGTCAAAGCGGCGGTTGCCATTGTCCTTGGAATTGTATGTGTGTTCGAACTGCCGCAGGGTGTTTTTAATTTTGTCCGCAGGGACAGGAAAGAGCTTCGCACACAAAAGAGCAGGAAAAACGGCTGATGCCGTTGAAGCCTGCTCTTATAGTTATCTTTATGAAGTTGATATACGGACACTAAATCTGTGCTTCCCGATCCGAATATTCCGCCCTTAGCTTTCTGTTGCGCTTATGCGTCTTGACAAGGGTGAAAAATTTGTTGTAGAACCAGAAGGAATAAACGAGTACGGTATTTACCTTGCCAATCCGTTCCTTGGTTGTCCTGCGGTAGAGCGATCCGCCGCAGCCGATAACCTCCTGTGCACGGATACAGTTAATAAGGTCAGTTTCGGTCTGCACCGTGTCGGGAACCTCCGTATAGGCCAGTCCCACACAGTCGGTTTTGTGAGAGTCGCTTCCGCCTACGCCTGGTTTATGGTATTTGTCGGCAAGACGGCAGGCTGTTGCATTGGATTCTTCATCCTCACACGCGTTGAAAACCTCCACAAAGTCAAACTGTTCCACGATTTTCGGGTCACGCCGGTAGGTTCTTGTGTTGCGGAAGCTCATATATTTTTCCCCGCAGGGATGGGCCGGACCGAGCACACCGCCATAGGAATGGACGATGGAAATCAGGATATTAAGAGGCAGGCCGCGCAGCTCCAGAATGCGCAGCTTGATCGTCTCCGGGACGATAACCAGAATATGCCCGGCACCGATGGTGTCATATTCGATTCCTTTAAAAACTTTAAAATCCGTATATTTTTTATCCTTCAGATTTTTCTTCCAGAAACGGTAGCCGTTGTAGGTGTCGTGGTCTGTGATGACCATGCCGCCGAAGCCTTTCGACTGAAGAAGCTGTATATATTCCTCCATGGAAACCCTGCTGTCAATAGAGCCTTCCTTTACATGGCAATGCATGTCGATTTTCATAACAGGCATACCTCCTTTAACATTATTATTGTAGCCTTTTTCGTTGGATTTGAAAAGGGCAAAACCGATTTTTATTGAAATATATCATTCCATTTTGGACATGTTAATGATAGAATATGTAAGAATGGCCAGAACATTCAATCTTTACAGAAAGGTATCTGAAACAGATGATAAATTTTATCGCCGGAGAAGCCGGAATCAAGACCACAGCATTTATTGGGATTTTATTTGCCTTTGCGGCAACGTGCCTCGTAATGTGGAAGGGAATGGGAATGCTTCCCAGAGATCAGGGAAGGGAATTTGCAGTAGACGGGAAAAAATCCGCCGGTAAACCGAGAGGAGCCGGATTTTTATTTGTCCTGGTATTTATTGCGGCGGCACTTCTTTTTGGACAGGTAAACAGGGAGATGGTGATTTACCTGATACTTACAGGAGCGGCGATGATTACAGGTTTTCTTGATGACTGCGCCAAGACTCCATGGGGAGAGTATAAAAAAGGGTTCCTGGATTTGGTGATTGCGGTTATGGTAGCCGTAACCTTCCTTAACTTTAATTCCAATGATATTACCATCCTTCTTACGGGAACTACGATAACCGTACCGCCTGTCCTGTTTGGCATTCTGACTGTGGTGCTCGTATGGGTGTCCATTAATGTGACGAACTGTTCGGACGGCGTGGACGGATTATCCGGAACGCTGACCATTATTACGCTGATGATAATATATCTGGTGGATTTGCTGCAGAGCAGGGGCGATAGTTTTTCCTACCTGATTTTACTGTTCTGTGTGTGCATTCTGGGATATCTGTGGTATAATGCCACGCCCAGCAGGCTGATGATGGGGGATGCCGGATCCCGGGCCATGGGGCTGTTTATCAGCATTGCGGTGCTGAAAACAGGAAGCCCTCTTTTGTACATCCCGGTAGCTCTTGTGCTGATCCTGGACGGCGGGCTGGGACTGGTGAAGGTTTTCCTGCTCCGCTTTCTCAAAATCAGAATCCTTACCAGGGTAAGGACCCCGCTTCATGATCAGGCCAGGAAGGTGTGGGAATGGTCCAATACGCAGACAGTGTTCCGTTTTGCCATCATTCAGATTATGCTGGGAGCGGCAGTGATTTTTATTGCCCTTTAAAAGATTGCCGGAAGTTTGCCCTTTAAAAAGATTGCGCTGTCAGAAGAAGAATGGTAGAATAGCAGATAAGCTTTTTTGGCAGTTTGACGAAAAAGCCGGTAACTGATGGATAGTCTGCATAAAGGAAGGAAGAAACATATGAAGAATGAGTTATTTTCCATTGGCCCATTTACTGTTTATGGGTATGGACTGATGATAGGAATCGGTATCATTGCGGCATATCTGACGGCGGAAAGCCGGGCAAAGAAGCTGAAGCTGGATCCGGAGAAGATATTCGGACTGGTGTTGTGGTGCCTGATTTTCGGTTATCTTGGTTCTAAAATACTTTACTGTATTACCGTAATTGATGAAATTATTGCCGATCCGGCTTTTATCCTGCATTCCCTTCAGAACGGCTGGGTGGTTTACGGCGGCCTGATAGGAGGTATTCTGGGCGGATATCTGTATTGCAGGCATAAGAAGGTGAACTTCCTTTCCTACTTTGACCTGGCGGTGCCTTCCGTTGCTCTGGCACAGGGCTTCGGCCGTATCGGCTGTTTCCTGGCTGGCTGCTGCTATGGACGAGAGACTGAAAGTCCTCTGGGAATTACCTTTACCCATTCGGATTTTGCACCGAACGGCGTAGCCCTGATTCCCACGCAGGAAATATCCAGCCTGCTGAATTTTGTAAACTTTTTTATACTCATTAATATTGCAAAAAGGAAGAAGGCGGAAGGGCAGGTCGGCGCGTTTTATCTGATTTTTTACAGTATAGGCCGCTTTATCCTGGAATTTTACCGGGGAGATCTGGGCAGAGGAAGTGTAGGCAGTCTGTCTACCTCTCAGTTTATCGCTATTTTTACCCTGATTGCAGGCATTATCCTGGTAATCGTTTCCCAGATGCTTGCCAATAAAGGGGTCAAGGCCTTTAGGGTCGGCCCTGGCGGAACTGCCTGGCAGGCAGAGCCTGAGAGCGCTGAAGCTGGAGAGGCTGCTTCAGCCGCGGAGAATAAAACGGACGATGAACATCCGGAATCAGATAATACATCAGAGCCGGAAAAGGAAGATGCGCCGGAGGATGCCGCAGAAGATTCCGGAAAGGAATAGAACAGGAACGGCAGACGGTTTTTGGGCAGTATTGAGAATGGACGGACAGTTTTTTTAAGCTGCCGTCCCTTTTTAATGAACTGCCGGATATGGGATTGGAATCGAAGCAGAACTAAACGAATATAGATGAATTGCAGGGCCGTGGTATGAAAGCTGATATCTTTTCAGCTTTGCAGCATACTGCGGGGAAATAATTGGATATTTTTACCGGCCAAAATAAAACAGGCGCATGGAAGGTATGCGCGGAAAGGATATGACATGAGAATTGCAGACATGCACTGCGACACCATATCGGAACTTCTGGAGATAAGAAGAAAGGGTGATCCGGAGGAAATCAGGGAGAATACCTTAAGACACAACAAATTACATATTGATCTGGAAAAAATGAAAAAGGCTGGTTACCTTTTTCAGAATTTTGCATTATTTGTGCATCTTCGCGGCTGTGAAAATCCGCTGGAAGAGGTTTTGGAGCTGGCCGATTTATATTATGAAGAGATTGGGAAAAATTCAGATTTGATTCTGCCCGCCTTTTCCTATACGGATATTGAGAACAACAGGGCTGCAGGAAAAATGTCTTCTGTTCTGACAATCGAGGAGGGCGGCGTCTGCAAGGGAAATCCGGCTTTTTTAAGAGTTTTATACCGTCTGGGCGTCCGTATGCTTACCCTTACCTGGAACTATCCCAATGAACTGGGCTGGCCCAATCTGGAACAGCCGGGACAGGGAGTAGACAGAGAAAGCTTCCGCCCGGATTTCAGAAAAGCCAATACTACGCAAGGGCTGACGGAGACCGGGATTGCTTTTGTTGAGGAAATGGAGCGGCTGGGCATGATCGTTGATGTGTCCCACCTGTCCGATGCCGGCTTTATGGATGTGCTGCGTGTTTCAAAAAAACCTTTTGTCGCCAGCCACTCCAATGCCCGTTCCGTCTGCGGCTGGGTGAGGAATCTGACGGATGATATGATCCGCCTGCTGGCGGAAAAAGGCGGTGTGACAGGTCTTAATTTTTGCCCTGCATTTCTGACCGACGTTCCGGATGGCGAGGCTACCTATGGTTCGATTGACGCGATTGTAGAGCATGCGAAGCACATTGTGAAGGTGGGAGGGATTGACTGCCTCGGTCTTGGAACTGATTTTGACGGGATCAAGACGCATGATGAGCTGCCGGATGCTTCCTGTATGCCGCTGCTTGTGAACGCATTTGAAAAGGGAGGCTTCCGCGCATCTGAGATGGATAAAATTCTTTCCGGGAATGTGCTGAGGGTGTATAAAGAGGTGCTGGGATAAGTATCTTGCAGGATTTATAAAAATAAGCAGAAGATATATGAAGGTTTTTGCCCATATGTCTTCTGCTTTCATAGTTAGTTATTTTCATAAATTTAATTGACGTCACCAATAATACAATATAAAGCATTCATTGCTTCATCAGATAATTCAGCAGGAGCGCCCTGATTAGAGCAGGACCAACGAAGACTTTCAATAAATTCATACCACCCTGGGAGAGTAGAAGAATCATTACGAAGGGTTACAGGAAGTTTGCTGCTGGTAAAATATTTTTCATTATTATCTGCAGGAGGAAATAAATACTGAAAGTAATGCATATAACGCTTGGAATTTATTTTATCTTCCTCTGGAAGCCGCGTCCACTCTTCAATTTCAAATGTATCATCACTTAAATCACAATAATACCCCTTTTTTACTTTTAAGATATCTAAACCTGTAAATTTCCATTCTGTTTCAGGATATAATTGCCTTCCCTTCACTCCTTCTCCATATTTAAAATTATAAGCAAAAATTACAGTATCCCCTGCTGTTATGTCCAGAATATTTTTCATGACAGTCTGTGTATTACTGTATCTGAAGGCCCATACTCCCTTGCTGCGTCCACGCAGTACATAATCATTCAGACTGTCACCATCGTTTCGGCCGGCAGAAGGAAGAAAGACGAGCCAGCATTTACTTGCTCTTGATTCATACTCTGAGAGATAATTACCTATTGTGCCATCTACTATATGTTTTGCTTTTTTTAGAAACCAGTAAGAAAAATCAATAGCATCCAATACAGATATATTATCCGAATCTATGAAGGAATCAGCTTTTCGATCATTACTGACAACCAGTATAAATCCCTTTGTGCCGCTGTAGGCATAATCATAAACTTCTTTACCATGATTAAATCTTGATACCTGCCATTCAACTTCGATATTAAGGTAAGAAAGATCAGTAAATATTATACGGAAATCCGTAATGTGTTTATTGTGTCCATTATAGGAAACAGGATATTCAGGAATTATAACCTTGACTTTTTTCTGTGCTAATCCCTTAAATTTCTCAGGAAACAGGGATAAGAATTTCTTCTTACTGCCATATGTTAATATTTCATAAATATATCTCTGTAAAGTTTTTTCGTTTATTAATTTTTGATTTTCCATACAGCGTCCTGACATAATCATCCTCCTTAAACGCAAAGCAATATTATGATTATAGCATTGAAAGGTATACTTGTCATACAAATATGATATCTGCAATAAATTTTGTTGCTTTAAAGAGAAAGATGTACTATCATCTATTTAGTTGATGGTACATCTTTACTGCAATATCTTTCCAATAAAAAATAGTACTTATCAAGAGGATAAATATGGATGCAACAAAAAGGCAAATCACTAAAATCGCAAGAGAAGTAAATAAACTGACTTTGCATACAATGAGGGAGTCAGGTATTGGAACGGGAGAATTTGATCTGATTCATCTGGTAAGACATGAGCCTGGGATTTCCCAGAAGGAAATCAGCTGTCGTTTGAACATGGATAAGGGCGCGGTGGCAAGGAGGGTGGCGAGCCTGGAACAGAAAGGATATCTTATCCGGAGAGGAAACCCTGCAGACGGCCGGAGCCAGCTGCTTTACGCCACTGATAAGGCGGATACTCTTAAAAATTCCAAGGCCTCGGTGGAAGCTGCTTTTTATGAATGGCTTATAGAGGAACTGCCGGAACAGGAAAAAGCGGATTTTTTACAGATTCTTGAGCTTCTTTACCTGCGTTCCAAAACAGAAAGCAGAAATGGCTTTCCCCATGTTACAAAACGGCTGAAGGATGAAGGGGGACGAGCGGAACATCCCGGACCGGAAACGCTTTCCGGCGGGGAGGAGGACTGAGCATGGAGGGGGAGTCTCGGAGAATTGAAAAGCCGGAGCGGATTGCGACCTATTTTCATCTGGAAAAATGGACGTTGGCCGTCATAACGGTCACCGGTATTTTTTACAACGTGGGCATGACGGCAGGCCCCTGGTTTGAAGGTCAGCTGGCTCAGCGTCTGTGTGATATTATTCTGGGGAAAAAGGTTTTTGCGGATATGGTGGGGCTGGCATTGCTCTATGTGGCCGTTATCCTTGTGGTGCAGACCATGCGTTATATGAAACGGCTGTTTGTCAGGCGGTTTGCAAACCATATTAACCGGGACATGAAGCAGGTCCTTTACCGCAGCCTGGTGCATAAGAAAAAAGAAGCGCTGGAGAAGGAAAGCGCAGGCGCCATGATGACCAGAGCGATTTCCGATGTGGATGTCTGTGTGGAGGGAATGAGGAAATTCACGACGGAAATTTTTGACACGGGCGTGGTCATGGCGGCTTATCTCGTTATGCTGTTTATTTATGATTGGCGCCTTACATTGCTTTCCATGTGTTTCCCTCCGGCCGCATATTTCATTGCGGAGAAGCTGAAAAAGACAGTATCACGCTGTGCTGCGGCCGGAAAGGAAAGCGCAGGGCGTTTGAATGAGGTCACGCTTGATCGTGTGGAAAACGCATTGACCTACCGGGTCTACGGACAGGACGAGAACAGGAATGCCGACTATGAAATCTGCCTTGCCGATTATGAGAAAAAAGCAGTGAGTGCGAATATCTGGGAAAACGCCATGCAGCCTTTGTATCAGATCATATCCATGATGGGAGCTGTTTTTATTCTGTGGTTTGGCGGCAAAAATGTGCTGGGCAGCGGCTGGACCGCCTGGGATATCGCGGCATTTACCACATTTCTTTCCTGCTTTACCAAGCTGGCTGCCAAATCCTCCAAGGCGGCCAAGCTGTTTAATTCGGTGCAGAAGGCACAGGTGTCATGGAAACGGATTCAGCCTTTTATGCAGGATGCGGAGCCGGAACAGGATATAACAGCAGGGGAGCCGGCGGGTCTCGTGGTATCCGGACTGTCCTTTTCCTACCAGGGCGGCCCTCCGGTCTTTCAGGAGGTTTCCTTCTCAGCCGGCCCGGGTGAAATCATTGGCGTAACTGGTCCGGTCGCCTGCGGAAAATCCACCCTGGGAAGAGTGTTCCTTCAGGAGTCCGATTACCAGGGAAGCATCCGTATTGGCGGGCGGGAACTGTCCGTAATGACGCAGGAGGAGCTCAGCGGCATGGTGGGATACATGGGACATCAGCCGGAGCTTATCAGTGCGGATATTGAAGAAAATATCCTGCTGGGCGACGAAGGAAATGCACTAAAATATCTGCGTGCGGTCCGCATGGAAGAAGAAACTGCCAAAATGCCGGATGGAATACATACGCTTGTGGGAAACGGCGGTGTGCGTCTGTCGGGAGGACAGCAGGCGAGAATCGCACTGGCAAGGACGCTCTGCCACAGAAAGCCGGTAATGATACTGGATGATCCTTTTTCCGCAGTGGACACAGAAACGGAAAAAGAAATTATGAAAAATCTAAGGGAATTGGCCCGCGACAGCATTGTCCTTCTTCTGACACACAGGCTGGCGCTTTTTCCTGAACTGAATCAGGTGCTCTGGATGTCCGACGGCAGGGTTACCGTATCCTGCCATGAGGCGCTGATGAGAACGAACGCTGATTATGCCGCTTTATATCGGATGCAGGAGAAGGGAGGCGGACACCATGAAGCATAAAAGCCCGGTATTTTCCTCCGCTCTGGTTACGATAAGAGAACATCCCTTGCTTTCCGCCGGCCTGCTGTTTACAATTGCAGGAGCGACTATTCTGGGAATCTTACCGCCGCTGGTTCTGGAGACATTGATTAACCGGCTGACAGAAGGCAGGACTTTTTCGACGTTCCTTGTATTTTCCTATTTTTTTCTCCTGACTGCCGCCGGCCTCTTCGACGCATCCAAAGAAAGCCTGATTACGGTTTTCGGGCAGAAGATTACCCGGGGGCTGCGCCATGAGATGTGTGCCAAGCTTTCCAGGCTTCCTGCCGCTTATTTCCAGAAGTACGAACCCGGCGTTACGGCTTCCCGTTTTGTTAATGACGTAGATACGGTGGAGGCGCTCTTTACCTCCGGAATAATCGGCATGGCCGCAGATCTATGTAAGGTAATCAGTATTCTTGCCGTTATTTTCGTTAAAAGCAAAGGCCTGGGAATCCTGATGATGCTCGTTACCCCGCTTTTATATGCGTTGACGCGCCTGTTTCAGAAGCGTATGCTTTCCGCCCAGCTGGTCAACCGGGCGGCGGTTGGACGGGCGAATAATCATGTGCCAGAAACGATAAAAAATATCAGAATGATCCGTTCCTTCCATAAAGAAGCTTTTATGGAAAAAAAGTACGGCAGCTATATACAGCAAAGCTACCATGCGGTGGAAAAAGCCAATTTCTATGACGCAGTCTATTCTCCGATTGTCATTACGATAAGCTCGGTATTGATTGCGGTTATGATGATTTTTGCTGCAAAGGGGGGAGCGATGCAGGCTTTTTTCGGTATGTCTGCCGGAACGGCGGTCGCGGTTATCGCCTATGTGGGAAAAGTATTCGAACCATTGGAAAGCATCGGCATGGAAATACAGAATATTCAGTCTGCGGTGGCCGGCGTGTACAGAATTAATGAATTCCTGCGGGAAGAAGAACGGAAAATGCCGCCGGAGGATATAGAACTGCCAAAGCTCCGGAATATCCAAAACAGTTATTCCGCCCACTTCGGCGCACCCCCTGGCGCCGGAACCAATATGCCTGCGGCAGAGCTTGATAAGGTAAGCTTTGGTTATGAAAGGGAACAGGAAATACTTCATGACGTGGATTTGACGGTGATGCCCGGAGAGAATGTAACTCTTATCGGCCGCACCGGCGCGGGGAAAAGTACAATTTTCAAGCTTTTGCTGGGGTTGTACCGCCCCTGGAGCGGCCGGATAAGGATATTCGGAATGGACGCGGATCAGATTCCGGACAGGCAGAAAAGAAAGCTTTTCGGATATGTGGAGCAGTCCTTTCCCGTAATTCCAGGTACCATAGCAGATCAGATTACGCTTAAAAGCCCGGATATTTCCGCGGAACAGATAGAAAAAGCGCTGAAAACAGCAGGCCTGTGGGAATCTGTCAATGCTTTGGAAAAGGGCTGGGATACTCCTTACAAGCCCGGCCTGTTCTCTCAGGGACAGCTGCAGCTGCTGTCCATTGCAAGAGCGGTAGCGGCTGAGCCGGCTATACTTTTGCTGGATGAAATTACCGCCAACCTGGATTCAGTTACCGAAAAAAAAGTCCTGGCAGCGCTGCAGGAGGCATCAAAACGGCGTACTGTAATTTCCATATCACACCGCCTGTATCAGCAGGCGGGCGGCAGAAGATTCCGTGTGGACGGGAAAAAGGGTGGCTGGGAAGGCGAAGATATGTTAAACTGACGATGTAAAAGGAAAGCAGGAGGTGAGGCATTGAAAATTATAATTGAGGAGCCGAAGGAATCTGAAGAAGAACAGATTATTTTCAGATGCCGTGAAATGACTCCTGAGCTTCTCCAAATCATAGCCCGCCTTAAAGCGCAGGAGGGACTGGTTGCAAACCTTGGGACGCAAATCCACCGCATCCGGCCATCCGATATTTATTATATTGAAGTGGTGGAGAATAAAACCTTTTTTTACTGTAAAGAGGCCGTGTATGAGTCAAAACAGAAGCTTTACGAGCTGGAGGAATCCCTGGCCAACAGTGATATGCTGCGGATATCAAAATCTGTGATGCTGAATCTGAGTAAAATAAAAAGCCTCAGCCCTGCGCTGAACGGCAGGTTTGAAGCCATTCTGGATAATGGGGAACGGGTTATCATTTCCAGACAATACGTTGCCGGCCTGAAAAAGAGGCTGGGGATTTAGGAGGGATATATAATGCCTGTCAGGGATCTGCTGAAAGTGATGTTCCAATCTTTTTTTGTCATAGTGACAGGGGTGACCCTGGCCATGTATTTGTCCTGCCTGATTTTTTATCCGGAGGCGGTTTTTTCGCCTGTTGATATTGGCGGGATTCTGCTGGTGGGCCTGCTCAGTGACGCCACCTTTCTTGTATTCTGTTCCCGGAAGGAGCTTGGTAAAAAGAAAATGCTTCTGCGTTTCTGTATCCATATTCCTCTGGTGGTGGCCGTTGTGCTGTGGTTTGCATGGCGATGGAACTGGATTAATATATACAGGGCGGCGGAGGTTGCTGTATATATTCTTCTTATACTGGGGGTGTATGCCATTACGCTGGCCGTTTCCTTCTATCAGGATAAAAAAACGGCAGACAGGATGAATGACAGCCTGAAGGAGCGGTATCATACAGAATAAGAATGTGGTTTTCCAGGCCGGATGTACGGTGTTTTTCCTATTCTGCTGATACTACCGGCCGGAAGTGTTTTTGTACAGGAATGTTTTTCCATAATGGATTTTTATGGGACGGGGCGAAGCTTACCGTCCCTTTTTTGCATCTTACCTCCGTAAATCTGCAGGATACGATATCGCTGGTTGCCGGGACAGGCAGCAAAGCTTTATACTGACCAGACAGGAAAATTTCAAACTGTTTTTCAGGATAAGAGAAGCAGCTGGAGTAAAAAGTGCCTGCAGGTGCGGCGGATAGGAGCAGAAATGAAAAGGAACGGCCGAAAAAAGAACATGGTCTGGATTGTACTGATAATAGTTGTGGTACTGGTTTTGCTGGCAGCAGGGGGAGCATGGCTTGCGTTCCGGGAGGAACTGGCGATTACAGGAAGTATCCGGAAGGAATCAGAGGAACTTCCGGTCTATTACATGGAAGTAAACGGAGACTATCATTTTCAGGAATTCCTGGAAGCGGGCGGAGCTTCTTCCGACGATGAAGTGGCTGCCTTTCTTACCCAATATATATCAAAAGGCTTTTACTCTGTTGAAATAGAAGAGAGCGGCCCCGGATGCAGCGTAATCTCCGCAATGGATGAAAATGGGAAGCATGTGTGGGGACGCAATTTTGACTGGACAGAAACTGTGACGGTTCTTGTAAAATGTGTTCCTGATGACGGCTATGCTTCCATATCCACCTGTGATCTGCAGAATATTACAAACAGCACGGAGCTCAGGCCGGATAATCTTATGAATAAAATGCTTACGATAGCGGCTCTTTATGTCCCCATGGACGGAATTAATGAGGCGGGACTCTGTGTCGCTGATTTGGAGGTCAATGAAGGCGGTATGACAGATATGGATACCGACAGGCCGGATCTGACTATGACAACAGCAACCCGGCTGCTGCTGAATCAGGCCGCAACGGCTGACGAGGCGATAGCGCTGCTTGAAAAATATGATATCCATGCATCGGGCGGCATCAGCCATCATCTGGCTGTTTCCGATGCCACGGGAAAATCCGTTGTACTGGAGTTTATGGACGGGAAGATGATCACTGTGAACGCCAGCTGCGCCACCAATTTTAATCTGGCGAAGGGCGACAGCTCTGCCGGCGGGGAAAACGCGCAGAAGCGCTATGAAGAACTGTGCTCCGCTTATGAAGCAAACGCAGGAGTAATGACGAGACAGCAGGTGACGGAGGTTCTCAGGCGGACTGCGCAGGAGGGAGAATGGAAGACGCGATGGTCCATGGCTTACGATCAGGAAACACAAAGCATCAGCTACTGGTTTGACGGCGATTTCGGTAATGAATATCAGATATCGCTGGAGCATGCCTCTGCCATATACTGAAGCGACAAAACTTTAGTTCGGGTTTTAGTAAAAAGGCGTTTCACCAGGATGTTTTATCCGATTATGATATTATCAATTTGTTTGATTATTACCGGCCTTTCATATAATCACTTTTCACGCGAATTTTCTTTTTGTCATAAAACATTCATAATTTCTTAAGTTTTCCTTATATGGACAATAAATACTGCTTATGCTATGATTAATTGCATGGGACAATACAATTAAGATAATTTGCCGCAGCTGTGCGTAAACGGAACAGCTGCTGCTTATTTTATATATACAGGAAGAAGTGAAGAATGAATATGGATAACAGAAGAAGAAATCCTTCGCATTACAATAACCGTCACAGGAAAAGAAGAAAACGGAAAATAAGCCCGCTGGAATACCCGTCAATGCTCGTAAAGTGGATGATTAAGAATAAAGCCATGTCCGCAGTGCTGGGAGTTCTGCTGGCAGTTGTGATTGGGACCATTATTTTAGTCAGCTGGGGCATGAGTAAAGGGAAAACGGAGAAGGCTTCCGGTGAAACGGAAGGCTCTTCACAGGAAACAGCTTTCCAGGAAAATGCTTCCCAGGAGGAAAGCGGACAAACAGGAGAATCACAGGAGGCTGCGGAACCGCTGCTTGAAAATGCCTACCCTGAGGTAAATGAACTGATAACCCGTTATTATGCGGCGTTGCAGTCCGACGATCTGGATACAGTAAAGTCTCTGCTTGATTATTCGGAGGATAAGGAACTTCTTCGTATGCAGGAGAACAGCTCCCACATTGAGTCCTATAACAATATTGTCTGCTATACGAAATCCGGTCTGGAACCGGACAGCTATGTGGTATATGCCTGCTATGATGTGAAATTCGAAGGTTTTGACACGCTGGTTCCCGGACTTACGCCTTTTTATGTAAGCAAAAACGCGGAAGGAAGCTTCTATATTCATGACTGGGAGCACGATCCCGAGGCGGCCGCCTATTCCAACGAAGTTACGGCGCAGGCGGATGTCACTGCACTGTACGACAGAATCAGGACCGGAGCGGAAGAGAAGAAAGCGGGGGACGAAGCGCTTTCCGCATTCCTGGCAGGCTATGTGGATGATATGAAGGTAGCTGTTGGAGAAGCGCTGACGGAACAGAAGAACGCACCGGAAAGCCCGGAAGCGTCTGCAGAGAATACACAGTCTCAGGAAGGCACGTCAAAGGAAGGCATGGGTACGCCATCTTCAGAGCCAGAACCGGCACCTACACCCTCTCAGCCAGCAGCTAGTTCCGGCAAGGTGCCTAACAGTGGTGAATTTACGGTTTCGGAGACCGTAAATGTAAGAAAGAGCGCCAATGAAAATTCCGACAGAATCGGAGTGTGTTATTCAGGAGAGAAGCTTGAAATACTGATGAAACAGGCAGATGGCTGGACACGCGTTAAGTTCCAGGGCGAGACTGGATATGTGAAATCAGATGTTTTAAAATAAACCGTGAATTATCTATGCAGTAAAAAAGGAAGGGAATTCCTGTATGATACAGGAAAATCCACTTCCTTTTTTTTACTTCATGCCGCCAAACAGCTTTTTGCCGATATAAATAAAAATACATGCACCCACTACGGATACAATCAGGTTTGCAAGGAAACCATGGGCATAAAAGCCAATCAGGCTGAAGAGGAAGCTGCCAATCATACCGCCGATGATACCTGTAATGATATTGCGGAGAGTGCCGCCTGTTGTTTTCATGATTCTGCTGGAAATCCAGCCGGCAAGAGCCCCATATAAAATGGATAATAAAAAGGATATCATTCGTTACCTCCTGTGTTTCATTCGTATTTGTCTTTCTATCATAATCAATTCCCGCAGAAAAAGCAAGAAACTTATTCGGCGGGGGTGACAAAGTTGATTCAGCGGGTTCTGTAATCACCTCTGGCCTGGTAATTTTGTATTATCCTGCGCGGCGGGAAGAGGCTGTTTTTCACCGCGTCCAAAAAGGGGAACAGCCTCTTGGCCGTTCCCCCTGCAAGTTTTATTTCTGAGAAAGAAGCCTGATAATTTCCCGGTTGCATTTTTCCCTGAAAGAAAGCAGCCAGGAGGCTTCGCGCGGATACTGCTTGAAGGTAACGGGTGTATCCAGGCCATCCTCCATAAGGGCAATAACCGTATCCCTGTCGGTCAGCTCTTCCAGCAGCTGCAGAACCCTCATATCCTGAAGCCCCTCCATCAGCACCTCAGCCCGTATGGAAGCCACCGGGCCGTCCTCGCCCGGATAAACAAGGAAGGCATCGCCGGAAGGAAATGCGCAGGCAGCGTCGGTAACGCAGTAAGGATTAATGCGGTAGCGGGAAAGCGAAGCATTCCAGAAATTAAAGCCCCACTGCAAAAAGCCCCGGATACTGAATTTATAAAGCTGGATACCGAGAATCCTGTTTCTCTGTGACGGCATACAGAAGAAGCGGTTGGACACCTCCTGATACTGCCCGCAGCAATAGTAGGTCCAAAGGCCGGGAACCTTATTCTCCAGAAATGGTTCAATATGGTTATTACTGCATACAGGAACACCCACCAGCCCCTGGGCATAAAATTCATAGTCCGACAGCGCATCCATAATGGGAAGGCCGTCAATCTGGGACTCCAGAAGCTTTTTCGCATACAGGTAGGCGGGAATATGCTGCCTGGAGGGCTCGTCTGAAACATGGAAATAGCAGCGCCCGCGCAGCTGATGCCCATCAATGAATTCCATCAGCCCAGGCAGGAATGCTTCCAGAAATTCCCTGTACTCATCACTCGCCGCATCCGTAGCCCAGCCGAATATCTGCTTTACCGTCTCTTTTCCCTGCATCCCTTCCCCTGTGTTTGCAACCTTTGCCATAATTTTAGGCGCATGTCCTGCTCCCCACTGTGTGAAAAGATGGGAGAACTCCATATAACGGATACCGCTGCGTTCGCAAAGGGAAAGCCAGCGTTCCAGTTTTTCGAAATTAAAGGTATAGGTACCGTCCGAAAGAGATACATCTATCAGCTGCACCGTTGTGCGTTCTCCTCCCGGAGCCGTATCCAGCGGAGGGGTGAAAAGAGGCGTCAGAAGCATGTTGATACCATATTTTGCAGCTTCCTTCATGTATTTTTCCACAAGCGTCCAGTATTCTTCACTGAAAACAGGAGTTTTGTACCAGTCAGCAATACAGTCTGTATGGAACCATTCCGTATGAAGCAGCGTCTGCTCCGGAAGACAGGCATCCAGACGTTCCACAGTAAAGGTACAGCTCCCGAGAACAGCTCCATCATCACAGGTAAAGGTGATAGTAAGATCATAGCTTCCTGCCGGAAGCGTACATTCTGCCGGAACCGTAAACCACAGGCCACGCCATTGTCCGGGTATCAACGTGAGAGGCTCCTTTACCGGATAGAGAGGATCCGGATACAGTCCGGGCGTGGTACGCAGTAGAAAATCATCCGCCTCCGGAAAAATCGGAAGCTCACTGGGTACAAGCCCCGTCTGTCTGAATACAACTTCATCCTTCAGGGAACCAGACAGCGCCACGTTTGCGTGAAGAATCTGCGGGCCTTCCAGGCAATAGGCGGCCTGAAAAGAAAAACGCTCATTCAGAAACATGGCGGCGCCGGTACATGGAGTCTGCGGCTGGAACGGCTCATCCGGAAAAATTTTATCCAGAGAGCTGACTGTAAGTAAAGTGAATTTTGTGTCGCTCATATATAATCCCCCTATATTAATAATTATGGCATAAGAATAGCAAAATTTCTGAAAAAACTCCATAGTGCTACAGTAAATGAAGCAGAATGTGCAAAGAAAAGTGCCAATATGGATACAGGTTGTGAGAAGCCATGACATATTGTCAGTAAACTAATTAAAAAACACTTTCAGAACATTCTGTTTGTATATTTTCTGTTGGGGTATCCGATAGTTTCCCATAATGTTTTCGTAAAACGGCCGGGACTGGAAAAACCGCAGTTTCAGCATATTTCCGTTTCCTGCTGGAAATATTAAATACGAAAGCTTCTGCTTTTTAAAGCAGAGGCATGCGGACAATGTCCGGGAAAGGACACAAACATGCATCTCACCTCCAAACATTCCCATCTCATCTGTGTAGATTCCGACGGCTGTGCTATGGATACCATGGATATCAAGCATTTTCGGTGCTTCGGGCCTGCCATGGTGGAAGAGTGGTCCCTTACCCCCTGGCAGGAAGAAATCCTTCAACGCTGGAACAACACGAATCTGTATTCCATGACCCGTGGAATCAACCGTTTCCAGGGGCTTTCGATAGCCCTGGAGGAAGCGGACCGCAGCTATCGGCATATTCCTGGAATTGACAGGCTGCTTTCATGGACCGCTTCTTCACACGAGCTTTCCAACAGGGCGCTGGAAAAGGAAATCGCGGACAGCAGGGAAAAAGAAGACCAGAAAGAAATTCAAATACTGGAAAAAGCACTTTCCTGGTCGCGAAAGGTAAACGAACAGATTGCAGCCCTGCCTCTGGACGAGCTTCAGCCCTTTCCCGGAGTAAAAGAAGCGCTGGAGGCGGCTCACAGGGAAGCAGATATCGCCGTCGTATCTTCTGCCAACAAAAAAGCGGTGGAAGAAGAATGGCAGCGCTGCGGGCTTGCCCCCATGACGGATGTCCTCCTCACGCAGGATGACGGTTCCAAAGCCTTCTGTATCGGCGAACTCATAAAAAAAGGATATTTTCCGGAAAATGTCCTGATGCTGGGAGATGCCCCCGGGGACGAAAAAGCGGCCCTGGCAAACAACGTACTTTTTTACCCTGTTCTTGTAAAACAGGAAACGGCCAGCTGGGAACGCTTTCGCACGCAGGCGCTGCCCAAATTCCTGCAGGGGAGCTATGCCGGGACGTACCAGGAAGAACTGACAGCCCTGTTTCATGACAATCTGAAAGGCAAAGCATAATATGGAAAGGATGTAACTGTGAAATTGCTGCGCAGTTATGAAAGGATAAAGGAAACATGGTAAATTTGAAAGAAAAACCCTTCTACCTGAAAGAGGAAGATATTAAATGGGTGGAGGAAACCATAGCCGGCATGACCACAGAGGAAAAAATCGGCCAGCTGTTTGTATATATGGTAACTAACCGCGATCCAGCAGTCATGAAATCGGTTCTTGACCGTTTCCATGTGGGAGCAATCCGTTATCACAATGCGCCTAAGGAAGAACTGTATGAACAGAACCGGATACTTCAGGGAAATTCAAAAATTCCTCTTTTAATAGCCTCCAACTGTGAAGCCGGAGGAAATGGCGGAATTGAGGGCGGGACCGCGGTTGCCAACGGAGCTGCGGTCGCCGCAGCGGATTCTGAGGAGCTGGCCTATGAAATGTCCTGTGTAGGCGCTTCCGAATCCGCCGCCGTGGGCTGCAACTGGAATTTTGCCCCGGTTGTGGATCTGCTTTTTAACTGGAGAAATACCATTGTGCAGACAAGGGCCTTCAATGACAGCCCGGAGGATACCATACGTTATGCAAAGGCCTTTATGCGCGGCGCAAAGGAAAAAGGCTTCGCTACCTGCTGCAAGCATTTTCCCGGAGATGGGACGGAAGAGAACGATCAGCATCTGCTTATGGGTATCAATGATCTTTCCTGTACGCAGTGGGACAATACCTTCGGCAGAGTATACCAGGAACTGATAGACGACGGTGTAATGACTATTATGGCAGGCCACATTGCCCTGCCTTCCTACCAAAGGGAACTCCATCCCGGCCTGAAAAATGAAGAGATTTTACCGGCCACACTGTCGCCTGAGCTTATTACCGGGCTTTTAAAGGAAAAAATGCAGTTCCATGGCCTGGTGGTAACAGATGCGTCCCATATGATAGGCATGTTCGCCGCCATGCCGAGAAAGGAACAGGTGCCGAGGGCAATTGCCGCAGGCTGTGACTGCTTCCTCTTTTTTAATGATCCCGAAGAAGACTTCGGCTATATGCTGGAGGGCTATCGCAGCGGTATCATCACGGAAGAAAGGCTGAAGGATGCGCTTTACAGGATCCTGGGCGTAAAAGCAGCCATCGGCCTCCACCGTAAGCAGGCGGAAGGCACCCTTATGCCTCCCAGGGAAGCGTTGGAGGTTGTGGGCTGCAGGGAACACCGCTGGATAGCGAAAAAGGCTGCGGATCAGTTCATTACACTGGTAAAGGATACCCAAAGCATCCTTCCGCTGACCCCTGAAAAAAGCAGGCGGCTGAAGCTTGTATTTATCGGCGGCGGAGAAGGCATGGTGGTGGCCGGCAAGCTGATCAAGGACAACAGTGAGAAAGTAAAAGAACAGCTGATCCGCCTGCTACAGCAGCAGGGCTTCCAGGTGGATGCCCAGACGCCTCAGGGAAAAGGGAAAATGGAGGATTTCCAGGCAAAATACGATGCCTGCATTGTCGCCCTCCATGTGACAGGCTTTGCCCAGTATAATTCGATGCGTGTCAAATGGGCCTCACCTGCGGATCAGCCCTGGTATGTCTCACAGATCCCCACCATCTTTTTATCGCTTGGCTTTCCCAACCACCTCATTGATGTACCGATGGCCAGGACCTATATCAACGCCTATCTTGATTCCGAAACAGTTATGGAAGCCGCGATAGAAAAGATTATGGGAAAATCAGAATTCAAAGGACGTTACCAGGAAAATGTATTCTGCGGCAGGTGGGACACCAGGCTTTAGAAAGCTCATTTTTGTACAGCTTTACAGCGAAGGGAAAAATTTTATGTAGGTTTGCAGCGAAGGAAAATCCGTCCTGAAAATGCATCCGGCGAAAAATACAGGAAAGGCCATACAGCACACCAAAGCTGTACGGCCTTTCTTTTATCATTTCTTTTTATAATAATGCTCCAGCCACTGAATCATCTGATAAAGTCCCATGGCAATAATACAGAGTATAATAATAGAAGTAATTACCATATTCAGCTGGAAGACCTGGCTTCCATAAATGATCAGATACCCAAGCCCTCTTCTTGCCGCCAGGAATTCCCCGATGATTACACCCACAAGGGCAAGACCGATATTCACCTTCATGGTGCTCAAAATAATAGGAATGGAACCGGGAAGCACCACCTTAAAAAGTGTATCCCTCCGGTTCCCGCCCAGGGTGTAAATCAGTTTGATTTTTTCCTCATCCACCTGACGGAAGCCGGTGTAAAGATTGATAATGGCGCCGAAGATAGCAACGGAAATACCGGCCACGATAATCGTATTCATTCCGGTTCCCAGCCATACGATAAGAAGCGGCGCCAGGGCGGATTTGGGAAGGCTGTTAAGCACCACCAGATAAGGCTCCAGAATTTCCGTCAGCCTGGAGGAATACCACAGCAGGGTGGCGCACAGCATGCTGAAGCCGAATACCAGCAGAAAGCTTAAAATGGTTTCATACAGCGTTACTCCAATATGCATGCATAAGGAGTTCTTCTGCAGCATAGTAATAAAACAGGTAACCACCCGGCTGGGACTGGAAAAGAAAAAGGAGTCGATGATTTTCAAATCAGCGCACAGCTCCCAGACAGCCAGGAATACAAGCAGGATAAAAAAACGCATGAAGGTTACCATTCTGTGGTGCCTTCTGTGATCAGCAACAAAACGCTCCTGGGCAGACGCGGAAAGCTCTGCCGGAGTCATATTTTTCATTTTATTTTTATGATTCATCTGTCAGTTCCTCCCATAGCAGATTAAAATAATCCTTGAATTCAGGCGCATTTCTGGAGGCCAGCGGAGAGTCGTCCTTCAGGGTCAGATGGATGGGAATTTCCGCCTTAACCCGGGCGGGCCGGTTGCTCAGTACAATGACTCGTTCTGCGAGGCTGACGGCTTCTGAAAGATCATGAGTGATCAGGATGGCTGTTTTCCCGGCGGAACGTATAATGCGGCAGATATCAGCCGATACGGTCAGGCGCGTCTGGTAATCCAGGGCGCTGAAGGGTTCGTCAAGCAGCAGTATTTCCGGCTCCAAAGCCAGGGTGCGCACCAGTGCGGCACGCTGCTTCAGCCCCCCTGAAAGCTCGCTGGGCTTCTTGTGAAGGAACGGTGTAAGCCCGTAATCATCCACCATGGCAAGAACCTTTTCCTTCTTCTCAGGCGTCATCTGCTTATTGATCTCCAGGCCCAGCATAACGTTTTTATAAATATCCCGCCATTCAAACAGGTGGTCGTGCTGAAGCATATACCCGATGCCGGGCTTTTTGTCCTGAGGATCCTTTGTATAAAAAGTAATATCGCCGGATTCAGGCTGAAGCAATCCGGCAATAAGTGATAAAATCGTGGATTTTCCGCAGCCGCTGGGACCGACGATGGCCAGGAATTCTCCGGTTTTGACCGAAAAGGATATATTGTTGAGTGCTTTTATTTCTCCATTCAGGCTGTGATAGGAGAATGCTATATTTTTCAATGAGAGTATGATATCTTCCATGTCAATCCTCCAATCTGGCCGGGAAAGGAAGCGGCAGGTCCCACAGCGGCAATCCAGGTCCGGTCAGTTATATAACATATCATATGAAACCGGGGGGAAATGGTTCCTTCCCGGTATTTTTCGAGTGGAAGAAAACAGGGAAAAATGGTAAAATAAAAAGAAAAAGCCAGCTTTTTGTCGGCTTATGTAAGGGGGACTGCATATATGCGGGGCTTGAAGCTTATGTGGGGGTTGTTATGGCCTTTTCTATGGTTCCTGGCGGCATTGGGAGCTGCTGCATTCTCCTGTCCCCACAGTTTTTCCGTGCTGGAGGTGACGGGGATTGGCGCTGCTGCAGCAATCCTTACCCTGCTCGCCTGGGAACGTTTGCAAAAAGGAAAGGGCCTGACGGACAGGCTGTTTTGGGGAGGAAAGGCCCTGGGCTGCGGTTGGCTTCTCATCCCTGCGGGGATCTCGGTATGCATTACGCTTAACGGCTTATTGATTCTCACCGGGCTGGAAAGCGCGTCCGGAATGTATGACGGGATGGCGGAGCTTATCTACGGCAGCGCAGTTTGGGAACAGCTGCTGCTTTCCTGTCTCCTGATTCCTTTTGCGGAGGAGCTGGTTTTCCGTGAGCTGGGATACGGCAGGCTCCGGGAGGAAGTGGGCTTTGGAGCGGCTGCTTTGATAACCGCCCTTTTTTTCGGAATTTACCACCTTCGGCCGGTTCAGGCGATCTACGCGGCGGGACTGGGGCTTGTGCTGGCGGCGGCCTATGAAAAATGCGGCGGTTTTTTGGCGGCGTTTCTGGTCCATGCCGTGTCCAATCTGGCTTCTGTGGCAATGACGCTGGGAGAGGAGAATAATCAGCTATGGAATCGCCGGAGTGCGGCCGCTGTCTTTACTGTGGCATCAGGTCTGGTGCTTTTTGTCTGTCTGCGGAAGATACTGGCGTTTGATAAGAAAACTTTATTGCAATAAAGTTCATTTTATGGTAGTATCATTTTTAAATTGATTTTTAAGGTCATTTTTTATCGAATAAAAGGCCGGATTTTTGGCGGAATGGAGGATGTTTATGGCACAGCTCTGGGGCGGACGTTTTACCAAGGAAACGGACAGGCTGGCATATCAGTTCAATGCGTCTATTAATTTTGACAAAAGGTTTTTCGCACAGGATATTGAAGGAAGCATTGCCCATGCGGCGATGCTTAAGGAGCAGGGAATCCTGACGGAGGAAGAGAAGGAAGCAATCACGGAGGGCCTGACCGGCATCCGCAGGGATGTGGAAGAGGGACGTCTTGTGATTACCGAAGAATATGAGGATATCCACAGCTTTGTGGAAGCAAACCTGATTGACCGGATCGGGGATGCCGGAAAGAAGCTTCACACCGGAAGGAGCCGCAACGATCAGGTAGCTCTGGATATGAGGCTGTATGTGCGTCAGGAGCTGCTGGAAATCGACGGCTGCCTGAAGGACCTGCTGGAAACGCTGATAACGCTGATGGAAGAGAACCTGGATACCTATATGCCAGGCTTCACCCATATGCAGAAGGCGCAGCCTACCACGCTGGCACACCATCTGGGAGCTTACTTTGAAATGTTTAAAAGAGACAGGCTTCGGATGAAGGATATTTATGCGCGCATGAATTACTGCCCTCTGGGAGCCGGCGCTCTGGCGGGTACCACCTATCCGCTGGATCGCAGTATTACGGCTTCCCTGCTGGGGTTCGCGGGTCCTACGTTAAACAGCATGGATTCCGTTTCCGACAGAGACTATCTGATAGAGTTTTTATCAGCGCTTTCCACGGTGATGATGCACTTAAGCCGTTTTTCGGAGGAGATAATCACCTGGAACTCCAATGAATATCGATTTGTGGAGATCGACGACGCCTATTCCACCGGCAGCAGCATCATGCCGCAGAAGAAGAATCCGGACATTGCTGAGCTGACAAGAGGCAAGACTGGACGTGTTTACGGAGCGCTTGTTTCTATTCTGACAACAATGAAGGGAATTCCTCTCGCCTATAACAAAGACATGCAGGAAGACAAGGAACTGACCTTTGACGCCATAGATACAGTAAAGAACTGCCTGATCCTTTTTAACGGAATGGTAAAGACCATGCGCTTTAACAAAGCCGTCATGGAAAAGAGCGCGGTAAACGGCTTCACCAATGCCACGGACGCCGCCGATTATCTTGTGGGAAAAGGCGTGCCCTTCCGGGATGCCCACGGCATTATCGGCAGGCTGGTGCTGTACTGCATTGAGAAGAATACCAGCATTGACAGCTTAAGCCTGGAGGAACTCAAAAACGTCAGCCCTGTATTTGAGGAAGATATTTTCGATGCGGTATCACTGAAAACCTGCGTGGAAAAAAGGCTGACACTGGGAGCGCCAGGTATGGAGGCCATGAAGGAAGTCATCCGTGTTAACAGGGAATACCTGAAGGAAGAATGGCATTCTTAAACCACATTTAAGAAGATACACCGTCCTAAACAGTTACATTTAGAATATATATAGAAGAAAGATGAGGAGAGAAAAAATGAGTGAGAAACTGAAGGTAGGTATTTTAGGCGGAACAGGTATGGTGGGACAGCGTTTTATATCCCTGCTGGAGAATCATCCCTGGTTTGAAGTGACCACAATTGCTGCAAGTCCCAGATCCGCAGGCAAAACTTATGAGGATGCCGTGGGTGACAGATGGAAAATGACCACTCCCATGCCGGAAGCGGTTAAGAAAATCGTGGTTATGAATGTCAACGAAGTGGAAAAGGTTGCCGCTCAGGTGGATTTTGTTTTCAGCGCCGTTGATATGACAAAGGAAGAGATCAAGAAGATTGAAGAGGAATATGCGAAAACGGAAACCCCTGTGGTATCCAACAACAGCGCACACCGCTGGACCCCGGATGTTCCCATGGTAGTGCCGGAAATCAATCCGGAGCACATGAAGGTAATAGATTTCCAGAAGAAGCGCCTGGGAACCACAAGAGGCTTTGTTGCCGTAAAGCCCAACTGCTCCATCCAGAGCTATGCCCCCGTGCTGACCGCCTGGAAGGAATTCGAGCCTACAGAAGTGGTAGCCACCACCTATCAGGCGATTTCCGGCGCCGGAAAGACCTTTAAGGACTGGCCGGAGATGGTTGGAAACATCATTCCCTATATTGGCGGAGAAGAAGAAAAGAGTGAAAAAGAACCTCTCCGTATCTGGGGTAAAATTGAAGACGGCGTCATCGTTCCGGCGACAAGCCCGGTGATCACCTGCCAGTGTATCCGCGTTCCCGTACTCAATGGACATACGGCCGCTGTTTTCGTGAAGTTTAACAAGAAGCCCACCAAAGAGCAGCTGATTGAAAAGCTTGTGAATTTCAAAGGCCTGCCTCAGGAGCTGGAGCTTCCCAGCGCGCCGAAGCAGTTCATCCAGTATCTGGAGGAAGATAACCGTCCGCAGGTTTCCCTGGATGTGGATTATGAAAAGGGCATGGGGATTTCCGTGGGACGTCTCCGTGAAGATACGGTTTATGACTGGAAGTTCATCGGACTTTCCCATAATACGGTCCGTGGAGCAGCAGGCGGAGCCGTTCTGTGTGCGGAACTGCTGAAAGCACAGGGATATATTACTAAAAAATAAGCCCTGAAAAAAGAGGTATGATTTGGGCAAAGATTTATTTATTGCGGAAAAACCCAGTGTTGCCCGCGAATTTGCAAAAGCTTTAAAATACAATATGAGCAACCGGGACGGCTACATGGAATCAAACGAGGCCATCGTCACATGGTGTGTCGGACATCTGGTAACCATGAGCTACCCGGATGCTTATGACCCGGAATTAAAAAGGTGGACGTTAAAAACGCTGCCTTTTATTCCGGAGGAATATAAATATGAAGTAATTCCCGGCGTCCAGAAGCAGTTTGACATTGTGAGCGGCCTGCTGAACCGGGCCGATGTCACCAGAATTTATGTCTGTACCGACTCCGGACGGGAGGGAGAATATATCTACCGTCTGGTGGAAAGGCAGGCCGGCGTCCATGGCAAGGAACGCCGCCGGGTCTGGATTGATTCCCAGACAGAGGAAGAGATTCTCAGAGGCATCCGGGAAGCCAAGGATCTTTCTGCCTATGACAGCCTTTGCGATGCGGCTTATCTGCGCGCCAAGGAAGATTATCTGATGGGCATCAATTTTTCCCGGGTCCTGACCCTGAAATACGGCACGCCGGTGAAGAACTACCTGAAAAGAGACAAGGCCGTTATTTCCGTAGGCCGGGTAATGACCTGTGTCCTGGGAATGGTGGTAAACCGCGAGCGGGAAATCCGGCAGTTTGTGAAGACGCCGTTTTACAGGGTAACCGGGCGCTTTTCCATTGCCTGCCAGGCGAAGGACAACCAGGCAAGTGCTTCTTTGGCGGCCGCTGAGAACGGCAGCCGCAGCTTTGAAGGAGAATGGAGGGCAGTGGAAGGCTCCAGATGGTTCCAGTCGCCCTTACTGTATAAGGAAAACGGCTTTAAGGATAAGGAAGAAGCGCAGAAGCTGATAAATTTCCTGGAGGAGGAGCCCAGGGAAATTCCCGTTGTGGATAAAATCGAGCGGAAGAAAGAACAGAAGAATCCGCCGCTTTTGTATAATCTGGCAGAGCTTCAGAATGACTGCTCCAAATATTTTAAAATCAGCCCGGATGAGACACTGCGGATCGTCCAGGAGCTTTATGAAAAAAAGCTGACTACCTATCCGAGAACGGATGCCCGTGTGCTTTCCACCGCTGTTGCAAAGGAAATCAGCAAAAATATCAGCGGGCTTCGGGGAATCAGTTCCGTTGCCCCCTTTGCGGCGCAGATTCTGGAAAGCAAAAGCTATCAGGGAATTGCCAAAACAAGATACGTCAATGATAAACAGATTACGGATCACTATGCGATTATTCCTACCGGACAGGGACTGGGGGCGCTGAAAAGCGTTTCCGCCACGGCCGCAAAGGTTTATGAAATTATCGTGAGACGGTTTTTAAGTATTTTTTATCCGCCTGCGGTATATCAGAAGGTATCTCTGGTCAGTATTATGAAGGGAGAGCGTTTTTTTGCCAGCTTCAGGGTGCTGACGGAGGAAGGCTACCTGAAGGTGAGCCAGTTCTCTTTTTCCAGGAAAAAAGAAGACGTTCCTGCAAATGCAGAGAACAGAAATGAGGAGAAAGACGGCTCACAGGAGGATGTGAAATGCGATGCCGCCTTCCTGAAAATACTCCAGGGGCTGAAAAAAGGCACGCCGCTTGTAAATGAGAGCCTGGAGATCAAGGAAGGGGAGACATCTCCGCCAAAGCGCTATAATTCAGGAACCATGATCCTGACGATGGAAAACGCCGGCCAGTTCATTGAAGATGACGAACTTCGCGCCCAGATTAAGGGAAGCGGTATCGGGACCAGCGCCACAAGGGCGGAGATCCTGAAGAAGCTGGTATCCATCCAGTATCTTGATCTGAATAAAAAAACACAGATCATCACGCCCACGCAGATGGGGGAAATGATTTATGACGTGGTATCCGATTCCATCAGGCCTCTGCTGAATCCGGCACTTACGGCCAGCTGGGAAAAAGGCCTGACCATGGTAGCGGACGGCACGATTACATCACAGGAGTATATGAAAAAGCTGACCGATTTTGTTGGACGCAGAACCAACATCGTGAAGCAGCTGAACAATCAACAGATTCTGTACAGGCAGTTTGAGGAAAATTCAAAGTATTACACGAAGCAGCCCTCCAGGGCGGCTGCCGGAAAGAAACCGGAGGCGAAGGAAGCCTGACCGGGCCAAGGGGCAGCAGGCAGCGTGTAAGCAGGCAGCAAGTGTCACGGACACAGTAAGGAGCAGACATGGAAGAATGTAAAATCATAAATCTGTATAACTTGAATGAAACGATTGCAGCGCCTTTATTTGAGGGCCTTACCTATCCCTGGGAGGCATTACCGAAAATCAAGGCTTTTATCATACAACTGGGAAATACGCTTCCTGCAGATAAATTCAACAAAATCGGCGAGGATGTGTGGATTGCAAAATCTGCCAAAGTTGCGCCTACCGCTTATATCAACGGTCCGGCCATCGTAGACGAGGAAGCGGAGATCCGCCACTGTGCCTTTATCAGGGGCAGCGCCATCGTTGGAAAAGGAGCCGTGGTAGGCAATTCCACTGAGCTTAAAAATGTAATCCTGTTCAATAAGGTGCAGGTTCCCCATTATAATTATGTGGGAGACAGCATTCTCGGCTTTAAATCACACATGGGAGCCGGTTCCATTACCTCCAATGTAAAGAGCGATAAAACCCTCGTTGTAGTCAGATGCAATGGAGAGGAATTCCATACGGGCCTGAAGAAATTCGGCGCCATGCTGGGCGATAATGTGGAGGTCGGCTGTAATTCCGTCCTGAATCCTGGAACGGTAATCGGCAGGGACAGCAATATTTATCCCACCTCTATGGTAAGGGGCTTTGTACCTGCCAACAGCATTTATAAAACCAGAACGGAAATATCCGAAAAACGCGGCACACAGGCTGGTACGGACAGACAGTAAGTACTGGCAAACGGCGGATAAACAGTAATTTCAATGGAATGAACCGGATATTTATATATCAAAAAAGCGGGTGGAGCATCTGCCCGCTTTTTTTGATTGCCATTTTTATGGGGAATACATGAGTTTTTTTGAATAAGTGGTAAATTTTATAACAGCTTCAATAAATGAGCTGCTACAAAATATTGCGGGCCATATACGAAATATTGAAATTATTATTGACGAAAGCCTTATTTTCGTGTATAGTTACTGTTAGACGCGTTAATGCTTGCACGCGCTAAAGCGTCGAACTGTAAAAGATACATAGAAAAGAGGAAAAAGTTATGAAAAGGTTATTAGCAGTAGCAACCGTTTTAACAATGACGGCAGCCATGCTGGCCGGCTGCGGCAGCAGTGCACAGAATGCTGCTTCCACGGCTTCGGAGCCGGCTGTACAGGAGTCGGTCCAGGCACCTGCGGAAAGCCAGGCGGCAGCCGACAGTGAAGCGCCCGCAGCGCAGACCGATTCGGATAAAGTATACAGGATCGGTATCTGCCAGCTTTTGCAGCACGAAGCGCTTGACGCCGCAACAAAGGGCTTCAAGGAAGCCATGATAGAAAAGCTTGGCGAGGATAACGTGGAATTTGACGAGCAGAATGCTTCCGGTGATTCCGCGACCTGCGCAACCATTATCAATCAGTTTGTTTCTGCAGACGTGGATCTGATTCTGGCAAATGCAACAGCTTCCCTTCAGGCAGCAGCGGCAGGGACCGGAACCATTCCGATTCTTGGAACCTCCATCACAGACTATGCGACTGCGCTGGAAATTGACGAGTGGACAGGAACCACCGGCAAGAATATCTCCGGAACATCCGATCTGGCTCCCCTGAAGGAACAGGCAGCCATGCTGAATGAGCTTTTCCCGGATGCCAAAACTGTCGGCCTGCTTTACTGCTCTGCAGAAGCCAATTCCGTATATCAGGCAAACACCATCCAGGAACATCTGGAAGGGCTGGGATATACCTGCAAGACCTACACCTTCGCAGACTCCAATGATATCGCTTCCGTAACCACCAATGCGGCGGGAGAGTGTGATGTAATCTATGTCCCCACAGACAATACGGCTGCTTCCAATACAGAGGTTATCAATAATGTATGTCTGCCCGCAGGCGTTCCCGTCATCGCCGGTGAAGAAGGAATCTGCAAGGGCTGCGGCGTGGCCACCCTGTCCATCAACTATTACGATATCGGATATAAAGCCGGCGAGATGGCAGTGGATATTCTTGTAAACGGCGCGGATATTACAACCATGGCGATTGAATCCGCTCCCAATGTAACCAAGGAATACAATGAAGCAATCTGCAAAGAACTGAATATTACAGTGCCTGATGACTATGTTGCCATCAAAGCCGAATAACCAATGTTTCTAACATAAAGTACATCCCCGCAGCCATCTGCGGTGAACTGGGGAACAGTTTTAGTTCCTTACGTACAGAAGCGGTTAAAAAAGCCCTGCTTTTTTACCGCTTTTTGTCGTACTCTATAGTTGGAGATGAAGATCATATTTTTTCCTGTTATAAATATATATATTTGGCTGTGAAAATACGTAAAAGCCCTAAAAATGAAGAAAAGTCCAAAGAGGCTTAATTAAAAAGATACGCGGAGGTAAAATGAAGTGAATATCATGTCGCTCTTTAACGCGCTGCCAGGCGCCTGCGCCCAGGGATTGATCTGGGGCATTATGGCAATCGGGGTTTATATTACCTACAAGATACTGGATCTGGCGGACCTGACAGTGGATGGAACAATGGCCACCGGAGGCGCTGTCTGTATTATGATGATACGAAGCGGACATTCCATCGGCCTTTCCCTCTTATGCGCGGTTCTGGCAGGGGCGCTTGCCGGACTGGTTACGGGAATTTTTCATACGGCCATGGGAATCCCGGCAATTCTTGCAGGAATACTGACCCAGCTCGGCCTTTATTCCATTAACCTGAGAATTCTTGCCAACAGCTCCAATCAGGCAGTCAGCGTGGATAAGTATTCCCTGCTGGTTTCACTGCGCTACATAAAGGGCGTTCCTTTTTATAAAAATACAATACTGATTTGTATCGTAATTCTTATTGTACTGATCGCTTTACTTTACTGGTTTTTCGGTACTGAGCTTGGATGCTCCATCCGCGCCACCGGCTCCAACCCGAATATGTCCAGGGCACAGGGAATCAATACGGATTTCTGTAAAATCCTGGGACTTATGCTTTCCAACGGAATCGTTGCTTTTGCCAGTGCGCTTTATGCCCAGTATCAGGGCTTTGCGGATGTAAATATGGGACGGGGCGCTATCGTTATCGGCCTGGCGGCTGTTATTATCGGTGAAGTAATTTTCAGCCGTGTCCGTGGGAACTTTGCTTTCAAGCTGTTTTCGGCGGCCCTGGGAGCAATTATCTACTATATCGTTCTGCAGGTGGTTCTGTGGCTGGGCCTGAATTCCAACGATCTGAAGCTGTTCTCAGCCCTGGTTGTGGCTCTGTTCCTGGCAATCCCTTACCTGAAGGACAGATATTCCAAAAAGACGGTAAAAAAAGGAGGTGCTTCCCGTGCTTAAGCTAACAGATATTACCAAAACCTTCAACGCAGGTACGATTAATGAAAAAACAGCTCTGAACGGCCTTTCCCTTGAGCTTCAGGAGGGAGACTTTGTGACCGTCATTGGCGGGAACGGTGCAGGAAAGTCAACGATGCTCAATGCAGTGGCGGGTGTTTTTTATGCGGATGCGGGTACGATAAGCATTGACGGCATCGATGTGACCAAGCTGCCGGAATATAAACGGGCTAAATATCTGGGACGCGTGTTTCAGGATCCGATGACGGGCACTGCCGCCAATATGCAGATAGAAGAGAATCTGGCCCTGGCGGCACGCCGCGGAGGCCACCGCACCCTCAGGCTGGGAATTACGCAGAAGGAAAGAGAAGAGTACCAGGAACAGCTGAAAATTCTGGAGCTCGGACTGGAATTCCGCATGACCAGCAAGGTCGGCCTCCTTTCCGGAGGCCAGCGCCAGGCGCTGACCCTGCTTATGGCAACCCTGAAAAAGCCCAGACTTCTGCTCCTTGACGAGCATACGGCGGCGCTGGATCCGAAAACAGCGGCAAAGGTTCTGGATATCACGGAAAAAATCGTTGACAGGGATCACCTGACAACCCTGATGATTACCCATAATATGAAGGATGCCATCGCTCACGGAAACCGCCTTATCATGATGCATGAAGGAAGAGTTATCTATGACGTGTCAGGAGAAGAGAAGAAGAAGCTTCAGGTATCAGACCTCCTGAAGAAATTCGAACAGGCCAGCGGCGGAGAATTCGCCAACGACCGAATGATGTTGAACTGATAACAATAACGTTGGTTCGGTCGTTTGCGACCGGATGATGTTGAACTGATAACAGAAAAGTTGGTTCGGTCGTTTATGACCGGATGATGTTGAACTGATAACAGAAATGTGGATTTTATAAGCGTATCCGAAGCCTTCATAAGCATCGGATACGCTTATTTTTACCACTTCGACAATTCTTTGACAAATTTTTTCAAAAAGGCTGGATTTTTAAGATGAAATATGAGAAAATAATACGAGCGATTAGGGACAGGTATTTTTGCGGCCTTTTTGCCGCAGAGGTATTTTGTTATCAATAAGGCGCCTTACCATACGACGCCGCACTGTTTGCTAATACAATCTACATATCGAAAGGAGTTTTCACATGATCTATTCAAAAGAAGTTGAAGAAATGTGTCCAGTAGCACAAGGCGTTGCTCACGGCTGTGCTCCGATCCCTGAAGAAGCAAAATGGGTAAAATCCAAAGAAGTAAAAGACATTTCCGGTCTGACACACGGTGTTGGCTGGTGTGCTCCTCAGCAGGGTGCCTGCAAGCTTACCCTGAACGTTAAGGAAGGTATTATCCAGGAAGCTTTGGTTGAGACAATCGGATGCTCCGGTATGACCCACTCCGCAGCTATGGCAGCAGAGATCCTTCCGGGCAGAACTGTTCTGGAAGCTTTAAATACAGACCTTGTATGTGATGCTATCAACACAGCTATGAGAGAACTGTTCTTACAGATCGCTTACGGCAGAACACAGAGCGCGTTCTCCGAAGACGGACTTCCTGTAGGTGCAGGCCTGGAAGACCTTGGAAAGGGCTTAAGAAGCCAGGTTGGTACTATGTATGGTACCCTGAAGAAAGGCCCTCGTTATCTGGAAATGGCAGAAGGCTATGTAACAGGCATCGCTCTTGACGAAGAAGATCAGATTATCGGCTACCAGTTCGTAAGCCTTGGAAAAATGACAGACTTTATCAAGCAGGGCGACGATCCGAACACAGCTTATGAAAAAGCAAAAGGTCAGTACGGTCGTGTTGCTGATGCTGTTAAGATCATCGATCCGAGAAAAGAATAAGAGGAGGTAGCGAAAATGGCTTTATTTGAATCATATGAAAGACGTATTGATAAAATCAATGCCGTACTGAACAGCTACGGCATCGCTTCCCTTGAAGAAGCTGAAAAAATCACAAAAGACGCTGGACTTGACGTATATGACCAGGTTAAGAAAATCCAGCCTATCTGCTTTGAAAATGCTTGCTGGGCTTACATTGTAGGCGCTGCAATTGCAATTAAGAAGGGCTGCAAGAGAGCAGCTGACGCAGCTGCAGCAATCGGCGAAGGACTTCAGGCTTTCTGTATTCCCGGTTCCGTTGCTGATACCCGTAAAGTAGGCCTTGGCCATGGTAATCTTGGAAAGATGCTTCTTGAAGAAGAAACCGAATGCTTCTGCTTCCTGGCTGGACATGAGTCCTTCGCAGCAGCTGAAGGCGCTATCGGTATCGCAGAGAAAGCAAACAAGGTTCGTAAGAAACCCTTAAGAGTTATCCTGAACGGCCTTGGAAAAGATGCAGCTCAGATTATCTCCAGAATCAACGGATTTACTTTCGTTGAGACAGAATATGATCCTTACACCAACACTGTAAAGGAAGTATACCGCAAATCCTATTCCGAAGGACTTCGCGCAAAAGTTAACTGCTACGGTGCAAACGATGTTTGTGAAGGCGTTGCTATCATGCACAAAGAAGGTGTTGACGTTTCCATTACCGGTAACTCCACCAACCCCACAAGATTCCAGCATCCCGTTGCAGGTACCTACAAGAAGGAATGCATCGAGCAGGGTAAGAAATACTTCTCCGTTGCTTCCGGCGGTGGTACAGGCCGTACACTTCATCCCGATAACATGGCAGCAGGCCCTGCTTCCTACGGTATGACAGATACCATGGGACGTATGCACTCTGACGCTCAGTTCGCTGGTTCTTCTTCTGTTCCGGCTCACGTTGAGATGATGGGTCTGATTGGTGCAGGTAACAATCCGATGGTCGGCATGACCGTGGCTGTTGCTGTTAGTATTGAAGAGGCTGCTCAGGCTGGCAAGTTCTAAGTAAATGACATAAATATATAATTGACCGTACCGACCTTTTATGGTTGGTACGGTTTTTTTTTGAAAAATCTGTAAATTCTTCGGACATAATTACAGTTTCTTCGATAGAGACAGCAAAATCCGCGGTCATGCCAACCATCGGGTTATTACCTGTGCCAATCAGTACTATCATTTTATTTTCCATTAACCAACATATATTTCCATAAAACAGCAATTGCTTCTGTAAATTTTTATAAGTGAAACGGAACCTTTCTCCATACAGGATACTCTTATAATCATAAGCTTCTGAAAAAGAGAGGTGAAAGCAGGTGCGGATAACAAAAGAAAAATTTGCGGATTTAATCAGAGAATATAAGCTGCCCATGTACCGGCTTTCTTATGGAATACTGCAAAATGAAATGGATGCGGAGGATGCCGTAGGCGAAGCGGTGATAAAAGCCTATGAGCATCTGGATTCTTTAAGGGAGATCGATAAGTTCAGGCAATGGATTATGATGATTACCGCAAACGAAGCAAAACATATTTTCCGGAAAAGGAAAAGGGTGGAACTGACTGAGGATGTGAGTCGGTATGGAATGTCACAAAATGATAAACACGATGAACTGTGGGACATTATATTAACCCTTGATGAAAAATATCGCTCCGTAATCATTTTATTTTATTATGATCAAATGAAAATAAAGGAAATCAGTGAAATTCTCCATATCACGGAGGGAACCGTTAAATCCAGGATGTCCAGGGCTAAGGATATATTAAAGAAACAGCTGGTATGATTCTGGATGGAAAGGAGCGGACTATGATTGATAATTTTGATAAAAAAATAATGAAGCTGGCTCAAAAAGAAGCGGACAGAACTCCGAAGCTGCCTCAAAACTTTGACAAACATATCGAAAATATCCTGAGCTGCCTTCCCGCAGGGAAAAAAAGGCGGTTTACATGGAAGAAGGTGATAATACTTGCGGCAGCATTGGCTGCAACACTGTCTGTTACGGTAACAGCAGCGGTTAATTACGTTAGGCAGCGGATGGAGGCTATGAATGAGGCTGAAAGATCAAGTCATTTCCAGGCATCGCTGAATGCCGCACCGGCTGATTTTTATTCCAGGGAACTGACCGATATGGAAAAAAAGAAAATGGAAGAGCTGAAGGGGAAATATTATAACGAGGGCGTATTTCCGGAGGGAACATTGAAACGAATAGAGGCTGCATCGGAATATGATGGGAACGGAGTCGCCTTCCTTGCATCGCGCGGCACATTCTTTTTACCGGAAAAAGAACTGAATGATGAAGAAATCCTGCAAATTATTGATTTCCGGGAAAAACGGGAATTTAGTATACATGAGGCCGAAAGCAAAGCTGCCGCCGGAGAACTGGATGATTCTGCGTATGATGCAATCTATGAACCGGTACAGTTAGAGCTGACGGCTCAGGATCAGATTATAAATTACAGCGGCGAAATGCGCATTGATGCTGCGGCAGCTTTCGGCAATACTCTTTATATCGGAGAAAGAAGCAATAAAGCGAATGGAAGTCAGGCATGCTTGTATCAGCTGGAGCTTGGCAGTGATAAGCCGGTGAAAATGGAGGTACAGGTGCCTGACGGCATGGATATTTCCATGATGACATGCGACGGGAAAGGGAATCTTTGCCTTCTTCTTACCCAGTCAGAAAATGGTTCCTTCGAGAATGTACGCTCCTGTCTGTGGAAGCTTTCGCCTGAGGGAGAGGAACTTGAAAAGGCTGATATTAATCAAATCAGTGGGACGAAAATGCCTTATCAGGCGATTGCTGCAGATAAAGACGGCAGAATTTATCTGGCAGAATGGAAAGGCGCCAAGAAGAGTCAGAGAATACTGGTTCTGAATGAAGACTGCACCCTGGCAGGCAGCATTACCTGTGACGACGGCGATGTCCGGGGGCTGGGACGGGCCAGAAACGGAGAGGTCTACGGAGTGCTTATGGCTGGGCATGAATGGATCCCTACTATAGTTGGCTTTGATATACAAAACTTCACAATTGATGAAAAATACAGCAATGTCCTTCCTGATGATGTGGGAGCCTTTGATACGATGGGAGCCGGGAGAGACTCAGATCTGCTAATCTGGGGACCTTATGGTATTTATACCTATAATATCGGAGACCAGAAGGCTGTTGCCACGCGTGCACAGTATGAACTCCCCAACGGGGCCGCCATGTGTTTTACACCAGGAAGCAGAGCCCTGTTCATTTCCAATAACTATACCGTGAAAGATGGAATTATGGATTTTGATAACTATAGTCTGGAAAAGATATATCTTATGAAAGCAGAATAAATTTCCAGAGGCGCAACAGTATTTCACTGAAAGCAAAATTCTACCTGAAATTAAGGAGGGGAAGCTATTGCTCCTCCTCCTTAACGATACTTTCCAGGACGTCAATCAAATCGTAAACGTCATTGATTTGAACGTTTCTTTCCAATATCACATTTTTCAGATTAATTGATAATGATTCAAATTTATCCCGGACTGCCGGGGATACATAGGATGCCATATTCTCGCGTATAATCCAATTATTCAGATAGTAATTGGATTTTTCCTTTCTCCCAGAAATCTCTGGGTATTCTGCTCCATCTCTGATATATTTTGAAAAGACACTATGGATCTGTACCTTTATTTTTACAGCTTTGGCTGTTCCGAGGCGACTCAGACTACAGCTTCACCTCTTTGACAGTATGTGTAAAAGCATTAAAATTATGCGAATCCGTTTTTGCCCCTTACAATTATATAAGCTGGGATTCACTTAAAAGTCATTTTTCATTGCTATGTTTTACCTTGAAAGAAGGTAGAGCTTATGAAGGAAATAGAGGATGTCCCGTATATTGGGATAAAGCTGCAAAATAGCGACGAAGTGAATAGAAGCGGCGGTGATAGCATTTCTATGAAAAGCTATCTTGGGCTAACGGCGGCATATGAGAAGGTACACCGGAAAACAGGGCGTATCACAGAACGGCAGCCTGCCCGAGAATCTGCGGGATGGCTGTTGTTATACGATAAATAAGCAGCAGTAGTTCTTCTGCCAAGGCCAGAGCAATTAAAGCAAGATTCTTTCCTTTCCTTATTCATACACAACGTAGTATAATAGGAAAATGAAAGAAACATGCGGCAGAGTTAATAAGAGGATAAATATATGCGTTTTTGTATAGAAAAGGAAGCCTCCGCAGGTACAGTCAGACAGATTATCTCAATTACTGAAAGTTATACTGAAGATTTCTTCACGGATAATGTACCAGCGGATACCACAAATGATCTGCTTTTTCAAAGCGTTGCTTATCTTATGAACGAGAGTGAGATCGTGTCATTTTTAGTTTTTACGTGTTTAGATGGCAGTCCGCATATAACACTGTTTGCGACTAAACGAGAATTTAGAGGGAAGGGCTATGGCACATTATTAATCAGTCAATTTTCTGCCTATGTGGAAAGTATTGGTTTTCGGCAGATAGAAGTCATGACGGTATTGCCGGAATCAAAACCGGTTTATTATTCAACTGTTGCCTTTTATCAAGGGGTAGGTTTTGAAATAATTAATGTATATCCGTTTCTATGGGAATCAGGAGCATTAAAACTGAGGAAGTCATGGTAACCGGATTATAATGAGCTGCTGTTTAACAAAAATAGAGTAGAAAAAAAGTTATTTTTTGTATGCAAAATCAAACATTGGACCGGGGGAAAATTCTCCGGCCCGTTTAACGTCACAGGGATACAGCAATGCAGAAAGGAAAACAGAAATGAAATTATATTTTGCCCCCATGGAAGGAATTACAGGCTACATATATAGGAATGCCTACCATAGTATATTCCATCCCATGGACAAGTATTTTACACCCTTTATTGCGCCAAAGCAGGACAAGACCCTGAATTCAAAAGAACGGAATGATATTCTGCCGGAGCACAATCAGGGGATGTATGTAGTTCCGCAGATTCTGACCAACAGAGCGGAGGATTTTATCCGCACGGCCAAAAAGCTTGCCGAATATGGCTACCGGGAGGTGAACCTGAATCTGGGCTGCCCTTCGGGAACCGTGGTGTCCAAGAAAAAAGGGGCAGGCTTTCTGGGGGAGAGGGAAGCATTGGAACGGTTCCTTGCGGAAGTATTTGAAGCTCTGGATATGCAGATATCCCTGAAAACCAGGCTGGGGCTGGAGGAAGCTGAGGAATTCGGCCCTTTACTGGAAATCTTCAATAAATTTCGGCTAAAGGAGCTGATTATCCATCCCAGGGTACAGACGGATTATTATAAAAATAAGCCCGACTGGGAGGCCTTTGGGAAAGCGCAGGAATTAAGCCGGAATCCGGTCGCTTATAATGGGGACATTTTTACCACAGAGGATTACCTACGTTTTTCCTCTGCCTTTCCGCAGACTGAAACGGTAATGCTGGGCAGGGGAATCCTGGCAAATCCCGGCCTGCCGGGAGAACTGGCGGGAGAGGAGCGGCCAGGAAAGCAGGAAATAAAGCGTTTCCTTGAACAGCTGG
This sequence comes from Eisenbergiella massiliensis, assembly GCF_003435485.1. Classification (NCBI taxonomy): domain Bacteria; kingdom Bacillati; phylum Bacillota; class Clostridia; order Lachnospirales; family Lachnospiraceae; genus Eisenbergiella; species Eisenbergiella massiliensis. Next base: position 220,620 of record NZ_QVLV01000002.1, on the reverse strand, counting down.
AACAGGATTACAGAGAGGTGCTTTCCGGCGAACGGGATGTACTGTTCCGGATGAAGGAATTATGGTACTATCTGGGCTGCCTGTTTTCCAACTCTGAAAAATATGTAAAAAAGATCAGGAAAGCGCAGCGTCTGTGCGATTATGAGGAGGCCGTCCGCAGTCTGTTCCGGGAACAGGAGATAGCAGAGAACGCCGGCTTCAGGCCTATGGGATAATTTCATGGTGGATAAGAAAAAAACAGAGCTTCAGCTTTCGAAAAAGCAGGGTAACAGTTCAGGCAGGCAAAAGAAATGAAAAATGACTTGCTTTCCTTGTACAGGAATGTTACAATAATATGGCTTTACTGCTTTAAAGCGTGTGCGCAATAAAGCACATAAAAGCAGCGAAGCAAAACCCAAGATAAATCATCTAAAGGAGACAGAAATTATGGGGGGAAACACAGTTATTGTAACAATTTGTGTGGTGTATTTCCTGGTCATGATCGGCACGGGAATCTATGCATCCAGAAAAAATAAGAAGGCCTCGGATTTCCTGGTGGCAGGACGGAAGCTGAATGCGCCGATGACGGCAATCACCCTTGCGGCAGTTCAAATTGGCGTGGGAATCGTGCTCAGCAGCGCGACCAATGGCTACAACGAAGGCGTATGGCCCGGAATCTATTACTCTATAGGCTGCGGCGGCGGACTGATTCTGGCAGGGCTTCTTACCGCAAGAAAGCTGCGTCAGGAGGAAGGCTATGTACCGCTTGACTATTTTGCCAAGCGCTACGGCGACAGCAAAGGCATCCGTTTCTGGGCCTGGATCAGCAATGTTCCCAGCCTCCTTGGAATATTCATAGCCCAGCTGCTGGCCTGCGGCGGCATCCTGGCGGGCTTTGGCATTCCCTTCGGCGCAGGTGTTGTAATCACGGCCGTGGTTATTCTGATTTACTGCACCATCGGCGGCATGTGGGGCGTTGTTTTAACCGATGTGATTCAGACAGGAATTATTATTGTGGGTATTCCCATACTGGCCATTGCCACGCTGATTCAGTTTATGCATGCGGGCGGAAGCATTGCCGATATCTATATGACACCGTTTATTCCTCAGGGAATGGGAACGAAATTCATTTATCTTGTACTGCCTTTCTTCCTTTCCATTTCCGTATCCTATGACGCTTACGCGAGAATACAGTCGGCGAAGGATGCGAAGACGGCTACGAAGGGATGTATCTGGGGCGGTGTTATCGTCATTGTCATCGGGCTTCTGTGTTCCACCATCGGTGCGGCGTCAACCATACTGTTCCCCGGCGTAACCGACGGTATTTTTACCATTGCCGCAACCGGCGTGCTTCATCCGGTCCTGGCCGGAATTGTAATTGCAGCGATCCTTTCCGCGGCAATGTCCAGCGCAAACTGCGTTATCCTGTCCCTGGGAGCTTCTTTTTCCAGAGACTTCTACAATAAATTCCTCCATCCTGAGGTGGAGAACCTGGACGAGCTTCCGAAGGCCAAGCTTATTTCACGCGCTGCCGTATTCGGCGGAAGCATCGCGGGTATCTTGTTTGCATTTAAAATGACCGACATCCTGGATGCCATGATTATTTTCAATTATCCGTATATGGGAAGTATGCTGGTTCCCCTTCTGGGCGGACTTTTATGGAAGGGCGCTACCAGAAAAGGAGCGTTCGCAGCTGCCATTGCCGGCGGTATTGTGGGTGTGGTTTCCTTCTTTATCGGAATTCCCGGACCGCTTTACGGCATCATCAATGTGGACCTGTCCCTGATGATCGCTTATCTGGTATCCGCTGCGGCGCTGGTTATTTTCAGCAGCCTGGATAAGGACGGGAAAAAAGTACATGTGTAAATACGGCAGGGCAAATGGCTGCACAGCGCACCAAGCATGCTCCGTATTGTAAAAAAACAGTAACTGCGAGGATTCCGGACAGTTACAGAAAATAATTATTTTGTGAGGAAATATGAGTACATATCAGTGGCCATATAAAAATGAAATCGGGCAGGAGGAGGAGGTTTCCTGCGACGTCCTCGTCCTGGGAGGCGGACTTGCCGGCTGCTATGCGGCAATCGCGGCGGCCCGGAAAGGGAAAAAGGTGATCGTTGTGGAAAAAGGGGCTACCGAGCGCAGCGGCGCGGCCGGCAGCGGCTTTGACCACTGGGAATCCGCCTGTACCAATCCCTGTTCCCGGGTGACTCCCAAGGAAATCGCAGAGGCTTATATTGAAGAGCAGGATTATTACAGCAACGGTATCGCCCACTATATCGAATGCAGGGAGGGCTACGATCGTCTGCTGGATATGGAAAGCTTCGGCGGAAAGGTGCGGGACACGGAGGATGAGTTCAAGGGCGCAGAGTTCAGGGATGAAGAAACCAGGCTCATGTTCGCCTATGATTATAAAAACCGTTTTACGCTCCGTGTGTGGGGAAGTACCTTCAAGCCTGCTTTGTACCGTGAGCTGAAAAAGCTTGGTGTGGCCGTTTATGACAGAACGGAAGCCACAGCCCTGCTGACGGCCGTGGTAAATGGGAAAAAAAGAGGGACAGGCGCGCTGGGCATGAATGTGCGTACCGGTAAATTCATGATTTTCAGGGCAAAGGCCACAATACTCACCATGTCTCGTCCCGCCCGGGTATGGCTTTTTAATCCTGACCTGGTTGGACTGTGCGAATTCCGTCCCACCCAGAGCATCGGCAGCGGCCATGCCATGGGATACCGGGCCGGGATCGAATTTACCATGATGGAAAAGTCGGTGAAGGGCGAGTTTTCAGCGGCCGGCCGGAGCTTTCCTCCCTATGGCACCGGAAATAACCACAATACCTGGTACGCGGCCACCATGGTGGATGCCAGGGGCGTGGAAATCCCTTATGTGGACCGGGACGGCAAGGAGCTGAAAACCGTATCAGAACGTTATTATCCTGCGCCCGGGCAGAAATTCTTCCTCAAGGGCGGCGTAATTGACGAAGCGAAATATGAATACAGAGGACCGGAAACCCTGCCCTTTGACGAACTGATAAAACGCGGCTACCAGCTTCCTTTTTATGCGGATTTGAGCCGAATGCCTGAAATGGAACGCAAGGTTATCTGGGGTATGATGGTAGGCGAAGAGGGAAAAACCAAGATCCCGATTCTGGAAAACTACACCAAACGCGGCTTTGATCCGGAAAAGCATATGCTGCAGAGCTACGGAAACGGCTGGCAGTCCGCGGCTTTTTTGGCTCAGGAACGGCAGCTGTTCGGCGCGCCCGGCGGCATCATGCATGACTGGGATCTGAAAACGAATATTGACGGGATCTATGCTGCCGGGGATCAGCTTTTTGCCTCGGACTGCTGTGGTTTTGCTGCCGCAACCGGATATTATGCGGGCAGAAAGGCTGCGGATTCCATAGAGGATATGGAACTGGCAGTACCAGACAGGCAGCAAATCGAGGCGGAAAAAACACGCCTGTATGCACCGCTTTATGTGGAGGACGGCATGGACTGGAGGGAGCTGAATATGGCGGTTTCCAAGGCCATGCAGAACTACTGCGGCGGAATAAAATGCAGCGCTCTCCTGGAGGAGGGGCTGGCCCTCTTAAACAGCTATGAGAAGGAAGCGGTTCCCCTGGTAAAGGCGGATAACCCGCATGAGCTGATGCGCGCCCATGAGGTGTTTGATATTTTAGAGGTTGCAAAAATGATTCTGCAGGCATGTCTGTTCCGGGAATCCAGTTCAAAGCCTCTGTGCTTTGAACGAAGCGATTATCCGCAGATGGACCCGGAAGCCGACAAATGCTTTATCACCATCCGCCAGGAAAACGGGAAAGCCGTGAAGGGAAGAGTGCCGCTTGGATATTTCGGGGATGTGGAAGAGGAATATGAAAAACGGAACCAGGATTATATTGGCAGCAGATTACGGTAGAAGGAGAAGCGAGCATGGAAAAGGAACTGACGGCTTCCGTAGTGCCCTGCAGTGCAAGGCCGCTGAAGTTTGACGAAAGCCTGTGTGTCGGCTGCAACCGCTGCGCCGATGTATGCCAGGTGGATATTATGATACCAAACCCGGTCAGGGGAAAGCACCCTCTTGTTATTTATCCGGGAGAATGTTATTATTGTGGCAGTTGTGTAATGGCCTGCCCGAATAAAGGGGCGATTTCCCTGGAGCATCCGCTGATGAACCAGGCGAAGTTCGTACCGGTGAAATAGGATCGCCTGCGGCGGTCCCTTTTCATTTATCGGGACTTTTTCAGATATCGGCAGGAAACAGCCGGGAAAGGGGAGAATATATGGAGAAGGAAAAAGGTGGGCAGCTGAAAGATTTTTTCCCTTTCTGGGAGAAGCTGACTGCTGCGGAAATGGAAAGTATCTGCCGCAGCGCCGCTGAGATGACGTATTCCAGGGGAAGCTTCATTCACAAGGCTTCGGAGGACTGTGTGGGGGTAATCCTTGTGCAGGCAGGAGCGCTGCGGGTATATATCCAGTCAGAGGATGGCAGGGATATTACGCTTTTCCGTATTGAAGAGGGGGAGGCCTGTATTCTTAGTGCATCCTGTTTTATGCAGGAAATCACCTTTGAGATTCTCATTGACGCAGAGGAAGACAGCAGGGTAACTGTCATCCCCACCGCTGTTTTTAAGAAGCTTTCCGATGAAAATATATATGTGGAAAATTTTGTTTACAAGCAGACCACAGAACGTTTTTCCGATGTGATGTGGACGATGCAGCAGATCCTGTTCATGAGCTTTGACCGCAGGCTGGCAGTTTTTCTCATCGATGAGTCCGCAAAGACAGGAAAGGATACGCTGACCATGACCCATGACCAGATCGCCAAATATACGGGAAGCGCGCGTGAGGTTGTTTCACGGATGCTTAAATATTTTGAAAATGAGGATATAGTGGAGCTGGGCCGGGGCAGGGTCCGGCTGAAAGATAAGAAACGGCTGAAGGAGCTGGCCAGGCAGTAACGGCAGGAAGGGTGTGTATGGCAGCAGAATCAATCAGCCGTCAAAACGTATCTTTTCCCGAATGATGAAGGGCGCAGGGACCCCTGTATGTTATGTGACCTGGTTACGGAAGAAATACACTCCATAAGGTAAGATGAGTCCATCAGCTTACTGTAAAGGAGTGTATTTTTTATGAGTAAAACAGTGATTATCGGCGGTGTGGCCGGCGGAGCCACAGCAGCAGCAAGACTGCGCCGCAGGGATGAGGGCATGGAAATCGTGGTTTTGGAGAAGGGCGGTTATATTTCCTTTGCCAACTGCGGGCTGCCCTATTATATAGGAGATGTAATCCGAAGCAGGGAGGCGCTTCTGCTTCAGACGCCGGAAGGAATGAAGAGTAAATTTAATATTGATGTCCGGGTGAAGAATGAGGTAACCGCCATCCGGCCCGAAGAAAATAAGGTAACGGTAAAAAACCTGCTTACGGGAGAAACCTATGAGGAAAGCTATGATCACCTGATTATCGCCACAGGCTCATCCCCGCTGAAGCCCGGTATTCCGGGAATTAACGGAGAACATATCTTTACCCTGTGGAATATCGCCGACACAGATCGGATCAAAGCCTTTGTGCAGGAAAACCATCCCCGCAGCGCAGCTGTGATCGGAGGCGGTTTTATCGGGGTGGAGATGGCAGAAAACCTTCATGCGGCAGGGCTTGCGGTATCCATTATAGAAATGCAGAACCAGGTAATGGCTCCCATGGATTATGAAATGGCCCAACTGCTCCATGAAAACATGGAATTGAACGGTGTGAGGCTGCTGCTTGAGGATGGGGTTAAGAGCTTCGGACAGGAGAACGGGCAGGTGAAAATCCTGCTGTCTGGCGGCAGGAAGGTAAACGCGGATATGGTCATTCTTTCCATCGGCGTACGTCCTAACAGCGCGCTTGCCGCCGATGCCGGCCTGGCGCTGAACGAAAGGGGAGGCATTGTGGTCAACGGCCATCTGCAGACCAGCGTCCCCAACATTTATGCGGTGGGAGATGTGATTGAGGTGACTCAGTTTACTACGGGTAATAAAACCATGATCCCCCTCGCCGGCCCGGCAAACAAGCAGGCCAGAATCTGTGCGGACAACATCGTAGGTGATAAAAAAGTATATGAAGGGACTCTGGGCGCCAGTGTGGCGAAATGCTTTGACCTGACGGCTGCCGCCGTGGGAATCAATGAAAAGACGCTCCTCGCCTCCGGGAAAAAGAAGGGGCGGGATTATGACACAATACTGATTCAGCAGAAATCCCATGCAGGCTATTATCCCGGCGCGGTTCCCATGACGCTGAAACTAATTTTTGATGGGGCGGCAAAGATTTTAGGCGCGCAGATCATCGGTCAGGACGGCGTGGATAAAAGAGTGGATACCATTGCCTCCGTCATGCGTCTGCACGGCACAACAGATGCTTTGGCAGAACTGGAGCTGGCCTATGCGCCGCCCTATTCCTCCGCCAAGGATCCTGTAAATATGGCCGGCTTTGTTGCTGAAAATGTGAGAAACGGGCTGGTTTCCTTCATAGGCGTCCGTGAACTGGAAAAGCTGCAGGCAGATGAGGCTGCGAAGGACACTTACCAGATCCTGGATATCACGGAAAATGTGGAACACATGGTTTTCGCGCTGCCGGGTTCCGTCCACATTCCCCTGGGAGAGCTGCGCGACAGGCTGGATGAGCTGGATCGTTCAAAGCTGATTATTCCCTACTGCGCAATCGGCGTGCGTTCCTATAATGCGGCCCGCATCCTGCAGCAGTCCGGCTTTCTGAAGGTACGGGTCCTGGAGGGCGGCAGCGCCTTTTATAAATCCTATCACTACAAAGAATATGCGGGAAGCCTTCCTCAGAAGGAGCCGCAGATGAAAGAGGAAAGCCTTTCGAAAAAGGAGAGAAGCATAAAGCTCCTGGATTGCTGCGGCATGCAGTGCCCGGGGCCTATCATGAAGGTAAATGAAGCGCTCAAAGAGATGGAAGAGGGGGAGCAGCTCTGCGTCACAGCCACAGATATGGGCTTTGCCAGGGATGTGCAGGCCTGGTGCAGCAGAACCGGAAACCGGCTGGTAAACGTGGAAAGAGAAAACCGTGAAAATAAGGTTACGATTGAAAAAGGGTGCAAAAATCCCGCGGAGGGAAACGCCGCGTCAGGCTGCGCCTGTCCGTCCGGTTCCGGAACAACGCAGTATCCTGCCGAAAACCAGGGTAAGACCATCATCGTTTTTGACGGTGAGCTGGATAAGGTGCTGGCAGCCTTTATTATCGCCAACGGGGCGGCGGCCATGGGCAGGCCGGTTACCATGTTTTTTACCTTCTGGGGCCTGAACGCACTGCGTAAGCCGGAAAAGGTAAAGGTGAAAAAACCGTTCCTGGATCGTATGTTCGGAATGATGATGCCAAGGGGCACAGGGAAGCTGAAGCTTTCCAACATGAACATGTGCGGCATGGGAACCAGGCTCATGAAAAAGGTAATGAAGGATAAAAACGTAAGCTCTCTGGAGGAGCTGATGCGCCAGGCCATGGCCCAGGGTGTCCGCCTGGTGGCCTGCACCATGTCCATGGACGTGATGGGCATAACAAAAGAAGAGCTTATCGATGGTGTGGAGTTAGCCGGCGTAGCTTCTTATCTGGGAGATGCAGAAGTCTCCAATGTTAATCTCTTTGTATAAAATTAAGGGAAAGCAGCAAGCTTTCTGGAGAATACAAAACCAGAACCGTCCGGTAAAGTGACTTTGCCGGGCGGTTCTGTCATTAATTTTTACACCTTGATACGCCGTTCAAAAATAAGTATGGTCTGATCAATGGCAGCATTGATGGAAACACCCTGAAAGCTTGTAAAAGAACCGCCTGAGTTCCTGCCCACTTCATTTGTAAATACAGAATGCAGACGCCAGCCGTTAAGGGCATAGCTCTCCAGTTTTTTCTGAAGCTTTTCCGAATCAATTTCTCCCGTTATTAAATCGTTTATAACGACAGTTTCATATTTATATTCGGAATTCAGGTATAACAAGTTCCTTTTTTTATTTCTTCCCTCTGGTTCTCCTTGAGCTGTTGGATACGCAGTTCCTCATTCCTTCTCTCTTCAGCAATCCGGGAGGAATCAACCACCCTTTTCAGGCTGAAATCATAATGGCAGTTGAAGCAGATTTTTACGCTGTCGCCGACCAGTTCGTGACAGTTAGGGCATTCCTTCATATTTTACCTTTCTGCGCAAGGCGCACCTGTCGTTTGGTTTTTGTCTGTATTATAACTGGTATTATGCAAATATAAAAATTTTCCATTCGGATGGCAGGCGGTACTGTAATGCTGCGTGTCTATGACGAAATCAAATAATTTTAATGATGTTTTTCCATCTCGTGCAGATTCAAGTTGCCGGAACCTTGAAAGGAATGTATGATAGGCATAGGTATCAATGAAACGAACTGAAAAGCAGGGAGGACGGGCTTATGCGTCAGTTGGGGATGAAGGCGGCGGAGATGATTGATTTGTATATTACTAATATAACCGATACTATTTTGTCGGGCGCCAAAAATACGGTATGCCAGACAGAGTTATATTTTTTCCAGACCCTATGGGAAAATCACTCGGAGGATTCGATACGCTGTTTATGCCGGTTGGAAGAACGGATGCGCAAGCTGCCCATGCGTATGTCAAAAAGCCGATCGGAATACCGGAGTATAAACAATACTGTAATAGCAAACTGCCTTCATGCAGTAGAAAGGGGAAAGGGGAAAAATTAATGGAGCAAAGCAAAATAATAATTCAATATATGCCTGAAATTACAGAGGATCAGTTATGGGATTTTTATATACGCAACGATATATGCGAGGTCGGTTATGGAAAAGAAACCGCGGTAAAGCCATTAAAATTTCCCGCATACATCGTCGGCGCTTTTTATGAGGACAAGCTGGTCGGGCTGATACGCGCCATGTTTGACGGATTATCGGCAGATATCCGGGAATTCTGTCTGGAATGTGAGCTTCAGGGGGATAATCTTAAATATAATAACGGTTCTGTAATTGAACAGGATAAATACGGGATTGCAGGCCGTATGGGGAACCTGCTTACCGAAGAACTCCGGAAACTGGGAAATACTTTTACGGTTGCCTATATTGTGGAAGGAACGGAAGAGGATATCTACCGCTCCATAGGATTGAAGCATAATCAGGGACATGCCGTCTATTACAGGGATGAAAGGCCTTATGTATAAATAGGGAAATATATGACGCGTATTCAAGGCAGTCAGGAAAGCAGTAATTGTGAAGGAACCGGACAGTTTCAAAAAAATTTAAAAACAGTTCCTGAAAATATTAAAAATACGTTTGGATTCTATCACGGAACGCGATATAATAGGAAAGTCAAAGCATTACTATTTTCATAACAAATTGTACAAAAGAAACCTATGGAAGGCGGTACCACGAAATGAACCAGCTGCGGAAAATATTGATCGACACCTTTAATCTGAACACGGACTGTGCGTCTCAGGAGGAAATAGCGGACAGAATAAAGAGCGGAGGGCAGCTGAGGGGAACGAACATGTGCATTATGATTTTAGCCATGTTTATCGCTTCCATTGGACTGAATATGAACAGCACCGCGGTTATTATAGGGGCAATGCTGATTTCGCCGCTCATGGGCGGGATCATGAATATAGGCTACGGGATTGCCACCTATGACATGGCATATGTCAGACATGCGTTTATGAAGCTTGCCTTCCAGGTGGTGTTCTGTGTGATGGTATCCACCGTATATTTCATGCTGTCGCCCATAACAGCGCCGTCCAACGAGCTGCTGGCCAGAACCTCGCCCACCATATGGGATGTCCTGATAGCCGTTTTCGGCGGCCTTGCAGGAATTATCGGAACTACAAGGGAAGAGAAGGTAAGCAACGTTATCCCCGGTGTGGCAATTGCCACCGCCCTGATGCCGCCCCTTTGTACGGCGGGCTATGGCATCGCCCGTCATTCCTGGAAGTTTTTCGGCGGGGCCATGTACCTCTTTTTCATTAACTGCTTTTTTATCTGCCTTTCGGCCGTGGTGGTCCTCAAGATCATGCATGTCCATGCAAAGCAGGAAATTTCCGGGAAGGTGCTGCGCAAGCAGAAAATATATGTGATGCTGGTAGGGATTATCACTGTGCTGCCAAGCGTCTATTTAGCCTACCAGATGATCAATACCAGCGCGGTCAACAGCCAGTTTAGCAGCTTTATTTCCAAACAGTTTGATTTTGATGAGACGCAGGTGGTTTCCAAAAGCCTGGATACGCAGAACGGAATCATACGCGTGGCTGTGGTGGGCAAGCGCCTGGACAGCGCCACACGGGATGCAATCGAACAGTCTCTGGCAGATTACAGCCAGCTAAAGGGCATGAAGCTGTACCTGACGCAGACGGAATTTACGGGCGGTATCAGTAAGGAAGAGGTGGAAAACCTGATTAATTCGGAAATTGCGGCAGGAGAGGAAATCCAGTTGGATTATGAGGAAAAAACCAAGGCATTGTCAGAGAAAACAGAGCTGTACTGGCCTGCCTATGCCCAGTTTTCCTTCAGCGCCTCTCTGAAGGAACAGCTGATGGACGAACTCCCCCTTTTCTATCCCCAGATCAAGGACCTGGACTGTGCCGCGCTGGGAGGGCTGGATGAAGAGAAGAAGGTGGTTGTGGAAAAATACCTGCTTATCCTTCAGACAGATACTCCCCTGGATAAGGCGCAGCTTGAAAAAATAGAAGAATGGGCGTCCCGGATTATCGGACAGGAGGTGACAGCTTCCTGGCGGCTGCTTCCGGGAATTTCCGAAAATTCCGTATCAGCTAACAGTATCTCTGAAAACAGCGTGCCGGAAGAAAATAGTGCGGAGAATCCGGATGCAGAGGAAGCGGATGAAATATAAATAAAAAAAGCGACAGACAGAGGAAAAAGGCGGCACTTCAGTTTTAGAACTGCTGTCGAAATCCGTCTGTCGGTCCCTTTTACAGTAATGAATGAGGAATATGAATGACGGATATGCGGACAATTTTTGATAAGACAACTGCGGACTGGTTTGCGGCTGCGCTGGGAGAACCCACTCAAGTGCAGAAGGAAGCCTGGCCTGCGATTGCAGGAGGAAAGCATACGCTTGTATCAGCTCCCACAGGAACGGGCAAAACGCTTTCCGCCTTTCTTGTGTTCATTGACAGGCTGATGAAGCAGGCGAGAGAGGGGACGCTTCCAAGGAAGCTGCAGCTGATTTACATTTCGCCGTTAAAATCCCTGGCAGGCGATATCAGGGAAAATCTGCGCCGTCCTCTGGACGGTATTTCCGGCGGCGGGACCGATCTGATCGACGTGGCAATCCGTACCGGAGATACGCCTCAGAGGGACAGGCAGCGCATGGTGAAATATCCGCCGCACATTCTGATTACCACGCCGGAATCCCTGTATCTGATGCTCACAAGCAAATCAGGACAGTCGGTGCTTAGCAGCGCCAGGGCCATTATCCTGGATGAGCTTCACGCCATGATTGATACCAAACGCGGAGCGCATCTGATGCTTTCCGTCGCCAGGCTGGATAAAATCTGCGAAGCGCCTCTGCAGCGCATCGGGCTTTCAGCAACCATAGAACCGCTTTCCCTGGCGGCGGCCTATCTGTCACCTGATCCGGTAACCATTGTGTCCCCAGGCATGAAAAAAGAAGTGGAGCTTGTGATAACCAGTCCCTTTGCGGATGCCGCTAAGGGGAAACGCAAGGATCCTGTCTGGGAAGAGCTGGCGGAGCTGGTCTACCGCCATTGTCAGGGAAGCCGCAGCGTCATCGCTTTTGTTGAGGGACGCCGTTATGCGGAAAAACTGGCTTACTATGTGAATCTTCTGGGAGGAGACGGCTTTGCCAGGGTTCATCATGGCAGCCTGTCAAAAGAACAGCGTTTTGAGGTGGAGCAGTCGCTGCGTGACGGAAGCCTGCGCCTTTTGTGCGCCACCTCTTCCATGGAGCTGGGCATTGATGTGGGAGAAATCGACCAGGTGCTTCAGGTCGGCTGCCCGAAAACCATTTCCGGCACCATGCAGCGGCTGGGCCGCGCCGGGCATAACCCGGGGCGGGTGAGCGTGATGTATCTTTTTCCCCGTACAGCGCCTGAGGGCGTTTGGTGCGGCATGACGGCAGAACTGGCCAGGCGGGGCGGGGTGGAGCATGCCAATCCGCCGGAGGGCTGCCTGGATGTGCTGGCGCAGCATCTGGTATCCATGGCGGCTTTCCGCGGTTATGAGGTGGATGAGGTTATGGAAATCCTGCCGCGCGCTTATCCCTTCCGGGAAATAACCAGGGAGGATGTCCACTCTGTTCTTGGCATGCTGGCAGGGGATTTTGAGCATGACAGGGATATTCCGGTCCGCCCGAGGATATTATATGACAGGATTCACGGGCGTGTGGAAGGAGACGGATACAGCCGGATGCTTGCCGTATCCGCCGGAGGTACCATACCGGATAAAGGTCTTTATACAGTACGTACAGGCGATGGAGTCAAGGTGGGGGAGGTAGACGAGGAATTCGTATACGAATCCCAGAAGGGCGACCGTTTTCTGCTGGGCGCTTTTGCATGGAAGATTCAGGATATCAGCCGGGATTCGGTCACCGTTGCCCAGGCGCCTTTGGAGGGAGCCAGAGTGCCGTTCTGGAAAGGAGAGTTAAAAGGAAGGGATCTTCGTACCAGTAAGGCCTTTGGCCGTATTTACCATGAATTGCAGGAGGCCTGTGAGAAAGGAAGCCTGGTTCAGGCGCTGAACAGGCTTGGATTGGATGATGCGGCCGCTGATCTGTCGGCTGGCTTTATTAAAAGACAGGTCCAGGCAACGGATGGCCTGCCTGACGATAAGACGATTCTTGTGGAGCATTTCCGGGATCAGTCCGGCAACGCGCAGATTATGATACATTCCCTGTTCGGCAAACGTGTAAATGCGCCGCTTGCGCTGCTTCTGCAGCAGGCTGCCAGGCAGCAGGCCGGCATCAATGTTGGCTGTGTGGAGGAAGAGGATGGCATCCTTCTGTATTCCTACGGAGAGGAGCGGATGCCGGAGGGCCTGCTTTATCAGGTGGATCCGGAAAGTGTGGTTCCTGTTTTGGAAGCCCTTCTTCCGGCAACGCCTATTTTCGGTATTGCTTTCCGTTATAACAGCGGCAGGGCTTTGATGATGGGGGTCAAAAAAAGCGGCAGGCTTCCTCTGTGGATGCAGCGTCTCCGCAGTGCGGAAATGCTGGATACGTTGGTAAAGGATACTTCCGGAGGAGTGTCCCTGGAGAAGGCTCATCCGTTGATCCGGGAGACAATGCGGGAATGCCTGACACAGATATGGGATCCGGAGGGAGTGAAGGAGATTCTTCATGACATCCGATCCGGCGCAATCAGCGTACGCGAATTTCATTCGGAAACACCTTCTCCCATGTCACTTCCCCTGCAGTGGGCACAGGAAGCCGCGGTCATGTATGATTATTATCCCACCACCAGAGGAGTCCAGGCTGCGGTGGAGGATGAGCTGAAGCAGGCGCAGATGATTGCCGCCGGGAAAGAGGAACTGGCGGATGTGCAGCAACGCCGCCATCTTCCGGAGGATGAAAAGCAGCTGCATACCCTGCTGATGACGGAAGGAGATCTTACCGCCGGGGAACTGGAGGTCCCTGTGGAGTGGCTGGAAAGTCTGGCTGCCCAGGGCCGGGCGGCATATCTTGAGCCCGGACTGTGGATAGCCATGGAACACAGGGAGGAATATCTCCATGCGCTTTCCGTCTGTGAATCAGAGGATGGGGAACTTCTGCCGCTTGCAAAACCGGAAACGGACACAGAGACGGTCCAGGCACGGCTTCACATTGTCAGGCGGCTGCTCAGATACCGGGGAGGGCAGACCGCCTGGCAGACGGCACAGCGTTATTTCTGGACGGAAACAGAAGTCCTGGAAATACTGAACGAGCTTGTCTGCCGGGAAGAGGCCGTGGAAAGTGAAGGTGTGTATTATCACGGAAAACTGTATGACAGAGCCCGCAGGCAGACTCTGAAAAACAGGCGAAACCAGATACAGACACGGCCAGCCGCCTCCTATGAAGCGCTGCTCCTTTCCAGAATGAGTATTCATGCGCCTTCCGGGGAACAGCTGGAACGGACCTTATCCATATTTGCAGGACACCCTTTCCCTGCGTCATTATGGGAAAGCGTTATTCTGCCGGCGAGAGTGAAGGGCTACAGAGAGTCCCTGCTGGACGCCATTTTAGCTGAAGGCACCTTTTTCTGGCATATGGAGGAAGGCGGTATGCTCCGCTTTGATGATCCGGAAAACACTGACTGGGAAGCAGATCTTTCCCCTAATCTGGAAACGTTATCGGAAAAGGAACAAATCATCTACCAGGCTCTGTTAAAGCGCGGCGCCAGCTTTATGCAGGCGCTGAAGGGTCTGCTGGAAGGGGAATCTCCCCACGGGATTCTGCTCTCCCTTCTGGAAAAGGGACTTGTATATGCAGACAGCTTTGTCCCCGTCAGGCAGTGGCTTGATCGGGATAAAATAAAAAAAGCAACCGCAAGGCAGCGGGTGAACGCGCGCGTAATGGCCCTGCAGGCAGGGCGCTGGGACGTGGTAAGGCCTCAGAAGGAAACAAACGGCCAGGAATGGGAACGCTGCTTTGACCGCAGCATTATTTTGTGCCGGGAAACTGTGGCCTCCTGGAATATGTCCTGGCAGGCGGCGCTTTCCGTCCTGCGTATCCGGGAATATACGGGACAGGTCCGCAGGGGGTATTTTGTGGAAGGTCTTTCCGGGGCACAGTTTATCCGGGAAAAGGATTTTCACAGTACGGTACTGGCCCTGGAAAAACCAGAACAGGAAATAAAATGGCTGAATGCGTCTGATCCGGCGCAGATCTGGGGAAAGGTGCTGACGCATCAGGAGGGGAAAGGCTTTACCTGTATTCCCGGAACCCTGGTTGCCATGAAGGGCGGAAATCCCATTGCGGTCATGGAGCGGCAGGGAAAAACACTCCGCTTTTTCGGCGGATGTCCACCGGAGGAATGCCTTGCGCTCATGCAGCTGTTTGTGGAGGATTTCCGGCAGAAGCGTATTTTTGCCGGATTGAAACGGATTGTTGTGAAGGATTATCCCGCAGAAGTGTCCGGCGCGCTGTCCGGCGCCGGTTTTATCAGAGAAATGCAGGATTACGTCCTGTACCGTTAGTGCAGGAGGAAAGCGGCGGAAATTATGCTGAGCTTACTCGTTTTAATTTTGTTGTTTATTTATATGTATAAAAAAAGAGCCTCCTATAATCCCTACGATGTAAAGTACAGTCATAGCTCTTATTATGACTGCTCCTTTACTAAAAGGGAAACCTGTACGGAGGAGATTCTGGATATTCTCAGGCCTGTGGCCGGATATAAAAGGATTCTGACAGATCTGTGTCTGACGGATGAATTGGGACGGACCGGCGGTGCGGATGTTGTGATGATCCATGAATCAGGTATTTATGTAATTTATTCCGGGAATTTCCCGGGAGTGATCTCCGGCAATCCGGAGGGGCGTTACTGGATACAGTCCTTCCGGGAGGGCTGGTTTCTTTCTTGCCGCAATTATCTGTATAATCCTTTCCTGGAAAATAAGCGGATTCTGGACCGGATGCAGTGGGAGTTTAAAGACATGCCCTGGCTTCCTTATTATTCCATCGCGGTTTTCGGAAAGGCGGGTTTGCTGGCTACGGCCGGATATATGGGAGAAAACCGTTTCGCCCTGCCTGTTTATGGGCTTTCTGCGGCGGTGGCGGATATATTCCGCCATAACAGACGGTTTCTGAAGGCTCAGGACATAGACCGCGTGTGCGAACGGCTTGAAAAACTGTAGGGACTGGATTTCGTTTGTCGAAGAGTTTGAGATTCCGGCTTGCTTTTATTGTTATGTCATGTTATCATAAAACACAAAGATTGCAAAGGAAGGAAAGAAAGATGGTCGGATTTGTTCCTGGTCATACAATTTTAGACAGATTGCCGATATCTATGTGCGGAATTATACATGTTTATTCCGGATCACAGGTGGAGTCTGCCCAAAATTGCATATCAGGAAGTGAGCAACCGAAACCGGAAGCCGCGTTTTGTGCGGCAGGGTAAGTGATTTCTGAACTTGGTTTTCCGTATTCTTTCAGTGCGGGAAGCGGCGATCGAGAAGTTATAGGATGATATCAGGATCCGGGCGGTATTGCTCCCCGGGTCTTTTTTTGTATATCTGAGGATTATATGGATGGATATGATGAACAGCCGGCAGGGCTTTGCATTTTTTTGTGCGGGGCCGCGGAGTGTTTATCGTATACAGAAGGAGAGGCCCTGGCAGGCTGCGTTGAATTATGGCAGCCTGTTGGTGCTTTTTTTATGGCGGCAGAACGTGTGACAGGCGCGTTGGAGCCGGCTCAGGCAGGATGAGGGGAGTGGGCCGGTTCGGGAAGAAGGAGAGTAAAAAATGATAGAGTTATCATGCAGTCAATTGAAAAAGTATTATGGAGCACAGCTGGTGCTTGAAAACATTACCTTTGAGGTGCAGGAGGGTGAGCGGGTGGCCGTAATTGGAAAAAACGGCTGCGGGAAATCCACCATTCTGAAGCTGATTACCAGAGTGGAGGCGCCGGATGAAGGATGTGTATCCATCCGCAAAAATGCGGTGACAGGTTATCTGGAGCAGATGCCTGTTTATGAAGAGAAAATGACGGTAAGGCAGGTGTGCGAGCAGGCTTTTTGCGAGTTAGTAATGCTGCAGGAGCAGATGCAGGCGCTGGAAAGAGCGTTGGAGAATGCTGCAGGTTCCGGGGGCGAAGAGGATATTGATGTTCTTTTGAAAAAATATACCCTTTTGCAGGAAAGGTATGAGGCAGGCGGCGGATATGAAATGGAGGAGCGTTTTGCGCGTATCTGTACGGGGCTTAAGCTGTCCGGCGAATTTCTGGAGGCGGAGTTCAGGACGCTCAGCGGAGGTGAAAAGACGCTGGCCTGCCTGGCAAAGGTCCTTTTGCAGAATCCGGATATCCTGGTGCTTGATGAACCTACGAACCATCTGGATATGTCCATGCTGCAGTGGCTGGAGGAATATTTGAAGAACTATAAAGGGACTGTGCTTATGGTTTCCCACGACAGGTATTTTCTGGATGCCGCGGCTACCAGAATCCTGGAGGTAGAGGACGGGACGGCCGTGGAATATCTGGGGAATTATTCTTATTACCTGGAGGAAAAGGAACGGCGCAGGCAGCGGCAGCTGGATGCTTACAAAGAACAGCAGAAGAAAGTTAAGGCTATGGAAAAGGCAATCAAGGATATGCGTTCCTGGGCCGCGCAGGCTGATAATGAGAGTATGTATAAGCGGGCAGCTTCCATGCAGAAGAGGCTGGATCGGATGGAAAAAGTGGAGCGTCCGAAAAACGAGGGCCCGGGAATGCGGGTAACTTTTGAGGAGGGTGAGCGTTCCGGAAAGGATGTTCTGCTGTTGGAAGGCGTTGCAAAAAGCTTTGGTAATAAAAAGCTTTTTTCCAATCTCGATCTGGAGGTGTATTATCAGGAACATGTGGCTCTGCTTGGAAGAAACGGGTGCGGAAAGACAACGCTGCTCCGTATGATACTGGGAGAGCTCCCGGCAGACGCAGGGAGCATCCGTGTGGGCGCCAGCGCCAGAATCGGCTATCTGCCGCAGCAGGTGCGTTTCCCCAGGGAGGATGTGTCCGTATTGGAGGCCTTTCGGGATGGACTGGTTATCGGGGAGGGCAAGGCACGTGAAGAACTGTCAAGATATCTTTTTACCGGTGAAAGTGTTTTTAAAAAGGTGGAAAATCTGTCCGGCGGCGAGAAAAGCCGACTTTATCTGGCCAGGCTGATGCAGACCGGGGTGTATACTCCCGGAGAAAATAGCCAGGGCATCAATTTCCTGATACTGGATGAGCCAACCAACCATCTGGACATTCTTTCCAGAGAAAATCTGGAAACAGCGCTGGAACAATTTAAGGGGACGCTTCTTATTGTATCCCACGACAGGTATTTCCTGAACAAAATGGCTGACAGGATGGTGGAAATCACGCAAACGGGCGCCTGCAGCTATGCCGGCAATTATGAATATTACCGGCAGGAAAAGGCAAAAAGAGCCGCCATGCCAATTGCGCCCGCTCAGGAAACGGAAAAGAAAACGGAAAGGAGGTGGGAAACAAACACTGCCCCGGCTAAACCGGCTGCGACAGGAAGCGGACGGAACCAATACCGCCAGAAGCAGCTGGAGCAGGAAATCAGGATGCTGGAGGAATTAAAAAACACCTGCGAGGCCGATGCGGCAGCGGCAGGAACTGATTATGAGAGGCTGCTGGAGCTGGAAACTGAGAAAAAAAGGCTGGAAAACCAGATTGATGAAAAAATGGAGGAATGGCTGGAATTGACGGAAGGGTAAAAATGAATGATAATAAAAGGGAACGTTTTAATCGTTCCTTTCAGGAAGCGTCCTGAAAAAAGCAGGTAAAAGGAGAATGGAACTATGGAAAAGAATCAAAAAAAGCAGGCAAAACAGGCAGGATGGTTTATGGAAATGCTGGTATTGACAGCAGCGGTAGCCGTTATTTCGGCGGCGGTATATTTTTTCCTGATACCCAGCCATGCTTCGGTGAGCAGTATTTCCGGATTGGCCATAGTGCTTTCCAATTTTGTTCCCTTATCCATATCAGCCATCACAATGATTTTAAATGTGATACTTTTGGTGATTGGTTTCTTTACCTGCGGAAAGACCTTTGGTGTTAAGACGGTCTACACAAGCATTCTTTTGCCCGTATTCTTAGGCATTTTTGAACGGATACTGCCGGATAACCAGTCAATGACGGGCAGCGCGGAGCTGGATGTGGTCTGCTATATTTTCGTAGTCAGCATCGGGCTGAGTATTTTATTCAACAGAAATGCTTCTTCCGGCGGGCTGGATATTGTGGCTAAAATCATGAATAAGTACCTGCATATGGAATTGGGTAAGGCCATGTCTCTTTCCGGAATGTGCGTGGCGCTTTCCTCCGCCCTGATTTATGACAAAAAGACGGTAATCCTCAGCATCCTGGGAACCTACCTGAACGGCATGATTTTGGATCATTTTATCTTCGGGCAGAATGTAAAGCGGCGGGTCTGCATCATCACTAAAAAAGAAGAACAGCTGAGAGATTTTATTATCAATACCCTGCACAGTGGCGCTACCGTCTATGAGGCAATCGGCGCTTACAATCTGGAAAAGCATAACGAAATCATTACTATTGTAAATAAAAGCGAGTACCAGAAGCTGATGAATTATATTAACCATGAGGATCCGGAGGCATTTATAACGGTTTATACGGTCACAGATATGCGCTACCGGCCGAAGGTTTGGTGATATTGCGACAATAGAACTTAAAACAGCTTAAACAGCTTCAGTTCTGGAAAGCGATTGCCAGAATAAAAATGTCAGTGCATATAAGGGGAAGCTTCATGAATGTCAATGTACGGAATAAGGAACATACAACTCACGGCGTACTAAATAATTTCAGGTTTATGCTCAAGGAACAATGGAACTTTGAGAAAAAACCAGTGTTTGTATGGTTAATACGTATTTTTTCCGAATTAGTCGTTTCATTAACAGCAATCTATTTTCCAAAAGCAGTATTGGATTCCATCAGCCGGTCTATTTCCAGCAGTGAATTTTTATTTCATATTGTTATTTTAACAGTGGTATTAGTTATTTTCCGTTACTTAAGTTTTTATTCAGAACAAAGCATAATAATTGGAGCAATCCGAATCTTAAATATGCGCTTTTACCTGGGGAAAGACTGGAAAACTCTGGATATGGATTATAGCATAGCAACATCAAAAGAGGGAAAAATGAAGATTGAAAAAGGACATAGTGCCATAAACAGAAACGTATATGTTAACATGGCATCCTACTATATCAATCTGACCGAATTTCTGAAGAGCGTGCTGGTACTGATTTCCTTTAGTACAGTTATTTTGTTATTGGATCCGGTTGTTATATTGATTTTGCTTATTACATATTTGATCGATGGAGTTATTTCAGTCAAAGTACAAAAAGGAAAAAACAGTGTTAAAGAAGAAAGAGCTTCTGTAAATAGGCGCCTGGGTTATGTTTTGGACGATATTGGCAATTCACTCATGGCAAAAGATATTAAAATCTATAAGATGATGAATTGGATCAATGAAAATACGGATAAGTATATAAAGGAATCAAATGAATTAGAGAAGAGGGTGCTAAGAAAGGATACAAACCAGCATCTGGCAGAAGCATTATTGGTATTTGTCCGTACCGGAGGGGCATATTTTTATTTGTTATGGAAAATGTTCCATTCCAATATGACAATCGGTGATTTTACGCTTTATTTTGGAGCAATTACCGGTCTGGGACAATGGTTAAGCCAAATCGTAACGAGAATCGGCAATTTAACTATTGCCAACTATCTTGTAGATGATTATCGTAACCTGATTGAGACTAAAGATCATATGAACAGAGAAAAGAGCTCTGTAAACCCGAATGTGAAGGCAGCATGTGAAATAAAATTCGAAGATGTAAGTTTTCAATATGAGGGAACTGATCGTCCCATATTAAATCATATCAATTTAACGATACATAAAGGTGAGAAGCTTGCATTGGTGGGAAATAATGGGGCTGGAAAGACTACTCTGATTAAGCTGGCCTGCGGACTTCTACCGCCAAAATCAGGTAAAATTTTCTTCAATGGAATTGATATAAGTGAATATAACAGGGATGAATATTATAAAATGATCAGTGCGTCATTTCAGAATGTGTGCCTTCTGCCAATGAGCATAGCAATGAACGTCGGATATAACAATGAAAACAGTATCAACAGGGAAAAACTGCATAAGGCTGTAAAATTGGCCGGATTGGAAGAAAAACTTTTATCGCTGCCATATGGTATGGACACAGAATTAGTGCCTTCTGTGACTGAAGGCGGAATTAACTTGTCCGGCGGAGAAACACAGAAGTTAATGCTGGCACGTGCAATCTTTAAAGAAGCCCCATTAATTGTTATGGACGAACCAACGGCCGCCCTGGACCCAATTGCAGAACAGGAAATGTACTTAAAATATAATGAGCTTACTAAAAATCGTACTGCAATTTATATTTCACACCGTCTTTCATCAACAAAATTCTGTGATCGCATCATATTGTTAGATCATGGAATAATCGTGGAAAGCGGAACACATGATGAATTAATGAATTTGTCAGGAAAATACAAAGAACTATATGACGTACAAAGTCAATACTATAAGGGTGATGCCGTGGAGGTAGAGGCGTGAAAAGAATGAAAGGAGAGAAGAGCAGTTTTTCTGAGAATATAGGTTTAATAAAGAGGGCTTTATCCATAATTTCACAATTATCGCCTAATATGTTAAATATCAATTTAATAAAAGCATTTATAGATGCCTTAACTCCTTATATAGCAATCTGTTTGTCAGCTTTGATTATTGACGAATTGGCCGGAGAGAGAAATTCTGATGTATTAATTTGCTGTGTTCTTATTGTAATATCAGGCACTTTGTTTTTCAATATATTATCTATCTTTTTGCAAGAAAAGATAAATATTATGAATGTGTCGTTTCATCATGAATTCAAAAAATTTCTGAATAACCTTAAGCTGAAATTAGATTATGACAAAATGGAAGATCCAAAGTATAATGAGCTTCATTCCAAGATTGTGGGCTCCATGTTTATGACAAATGGAGGGATTACAAGTATCATTGACCTGATTACAAGTATGGCAGCTAACAGTATCTCATTTATAACTGCAGTGATTATCATTGCAAGAGTTCTTATAAAAACATCTGGGAAAAGTAATCTTTTTTCTTCATTTGGAGCCGGCTTTTTATACACTTTAATTATAATTGGGTGTATTGCATTGACTGTAAGAAATTCTCGCAAAGAAAGCAAGGAGGAATTTGGCCTTTATAAAAATTGTGCCACGAACCGCTATGTTGATTATTACCATTTTAATTACATGGAGGATGATAAGGCTGCCAAAGATATACGTATCTTTAAACAAAGAGATTTAATTATTGATGAATTGTGGAATAAAGCCCGCAAACCCTGGATGAATATCTTAATCAGAAGATCCGGACTGACACAAAAGTATTTTGGTACCAATGTAATCATTTCAACATTTATTGGTGGATTTACATATGTTGTTATTGGTTTAAGAGCACTTAAAGGATATATCAGTTTAGGTAATGTATCTCAAAGCTACGCGTCCATCGTAATTCTGATTTCTTCTATTCAAAATCTTTTTGTTTCGGTATCACAGATCATCAGTAATAATGATTATCTGAAAGTTTTGTATGAATATATTGATATATCGAAGATATCGTCCAAAGAAGGTCTGATTCCAAAAGCACAAAAGGGCTGGGAAATAGAATTTCATAATGTAAGCTTTAAATATCCCTCAGCAGATGAATATGCATTAAAAAATATATCTTTTAGGATAACATCAAACAGCCAGACCGCTGTTGTTGGAGTAAATGGTTCCGGTAAAACGACAATGATAAAATTGTTATGTGGGTTTTATCAGCCTCAGGAAGGATATATCACTTTGAATGGGATCAGGATTAATAATTATGATCGTGATGCATACCTTGAACTATTCTCTGTTGTATTTCAGGATTTCAGGATCTTTGCATTCCCAATAGGAGAAAATGTTGCAGCTTCTGTCCATTATGATGAAAACAGAGTATGGGATGCGCTAGCGAAGGCTGGTCTTAATGAGAAGACTGAAAGCCTGCCTGAAAAGCTTAACCAGTATCTATTTAAAAATATAGATGCTGAAGGTCTGGAAATCTCAGGCGGAGAAGAGCAGAAGCTTGCAATTGCAAGAGCTTTCTATAAAGATGCCCCTTTTATTATTTTTGATGAGCCTACTGCAGCTCTTGATCCAATTGCAGAATCTGAAATTTATAGCAAATTTAATCAGATTGTCGGTACAAAAGCAGCCATATTCATTTCACACAGACTTTCATCCTGCAGATTTTGCAAAAGGATATTGGTATTCGATCAAGGAAAAATTATTCAGTGCGGAACACATGATGAGCTTCTTCAAAACAGGAATGGAAAATACTATGAATTATGGAATGCTCAGGCACAATACTACCAATAATATGCAGAAGGGAAGAAACAGTAATTAAGCGCTGTTATAAACATGCAAATATATATATACTAATAACCAGAATTGGAGAAAATAAATGAATTATTTTAATGAAAACAAAAAGGCCTGGGAAGAGGCCTTCGAACACAAACTTCCCGGATGGGGAGAAGAAAACTACGAAAGGCTGATGAATGAACACCTTCCCTTTTTTTGCCCTGATTTGGCAAAAGAGCTGGAAGCCATGGATTTTAAAGGGAAAACAGCAGCGCAGTTTTGCTGCAACAATGGGCGGGAACTGCTTTCTCTGATGCAGCTTGGCGCAAAGGAGGGCTATGGCTTTGATATTGCGGAAAACATAATCGGTCAGGCCCGCGATACGGCTCAAAAGGCCGAAATTGACAATTGCCGGTTTACTGCCTGCAACATTCTGGAAATACCGGAGGAATACAACAACCGCTTTGATTTTGTGATGTTCACCATCGGTGCAATTACCTGGTTTGAGGATCTTGAGCAGCTATTTTCCAAAGTGGCGGACTGCCTGAGGCCGGGCGGCATTCTTCTTATCCATGATTATCATCCTCTTATGAATATGCTGGCCATGCCCGGTGAGCCTGCATTTGATGAAAAGCACCTGAATCAGATTGCCTATTCTTATTTCAGGAGGGAACCATGGATCGAAAATGAAGGAATGGGATATATGTCGGAGCAATATGTCTCCAAAACCTTTACCAGTTTTTCACACACCATGTCCGACATTATCAATGCGGTCTGCTTTTCGAAAATGAATGTATGCAAACTGAATGAGTATGACTACGATATCGGTTTAACGGAAGCATATGATAAAAAAGGGTTCCCTCTGTCATTTCTTCTGATTGCGCAGAAATAACATTTTCAATGTGTAACATGTATAACTTTCAAATGATATAGCAAATATTCTTAAAGGATCTTTAAGAAATAAGTAATTGCTGTATGCATTCAGAAAATGGTATAATAGTCCTTGCAATGAGCAAAAATATGCCGGCTGCCAGTGCATGCCGGTATATTTTTGCCGGGGCAGGACTCTGGCACAGGGCATGCTTTGCATTTACTAAAGAAGAAAGGAAAAAAGACAATGAGGGACAAGGAAACAGAAAAATTTGAAAGAGTGGGCAGGAGCTATATCCTGCTTGTGCTGGCAGCAGGGATTATCCTCCCGTTGGTCGCATCATTAATCATGTGTATTGTTATGGGTGAGATCAGAGTGGATCTGGTTCTCGCTATGTCGCTTATTTTCGGAATTATGATCTGGATTATCATGCTGATGATGATTGCATGGGGTAATTTTTCGAGCCTGTTTGTAAAAAAGACGGCGAAGGAGGTTGACTCGCTTCCTTACCGGTTTGACAGCTCTTTTCAGGGGAGAGGCGGAATTCTCTATATCGACATGACAAACGGCGTGATTGGCTTTATTTCTTCCTACAATCCTTTTAAAATCCAGATTTTCAATGCCTCCCGCATTGACCGTATTGAAACAATCGCTTCCGCCATGACAGGGATACGTTTTGTTTTTTATCTGGATGGTAAAAAAATAACCATGCCGACCCTTCTGACCAACCGGGTGGTGAGTACGAAATCCGGAATAGGTGCTGAGGCGGTATCTAAGGCCGATGCCTTCGTGGAAATACTGAAGGCGGCAAAGGCCAGGGCGGAAGGAAGGATGTAGCAATGGGCTGGTTATATTATATGCCGGAAATTCTCTTCGTTATAGCGGCAGTAATTGCGGTTTTTGGCGTCATTTCCCTGATACGTGCGCTTGCCGCCGATACGGAAGGCAAAATTCTCTGCCGGAAATGCCAGGCTCCTGCTGTAAAATCTTCTACCCGTACTTATCTGTTCCTGATACCTGCCTCTTTTGAGCAGGAGTATGGGGATCCCGAGGGGTATCTGAGCAGGAATATGAAGCCGATTGCGGGAAAGGAGCAGATCCCCACAGGACGGCGCGCATGCTGGCTTGAGGTTTTCACCTGTACCAAATGTGATGAAAGACAGGTGCGGATCAAGGATTTCCTTCAGGTGAGGGGAGAAGAATATCTGAAAGGGACTTATATTCTCCCTTATGAGCCATTCCGTCCCCTGACGGAACAATGGGAGGAAATGAACTGGGGCAGGTAGCACCGGTAATATCAGAAAGGATCTGCAGACCGCAGGAGAATAATCTATGGATAAGTTTTTAAAAATACTGGATTTCGTACTTGTGATTGCAGCCATAGTACTGGCTGTATATGTAGGAAAAAATATCGGGCTGGAATATCTGATGCGGGGCAAGGAGGAGCCTGTTACCCTGTCCATGACTGAGGGCGGCCTTCCTGAGGATTACATCGGCAGGCCTGCCGGCGGGGATATCCCCCTCATTGAGGACGGACATAGCTGGGAGGAAGCCTGGGCAACTGACTATATAACGATACAGCCTGTGGGCATTATATCCACAGGAGTAGGTGCCCTTCATCCCTGGGTTGACGCATACACCACCCCGACACGCAGAAACAGAGGCGGCTGGAAAGCGCCTGTAATAACCAATACAGCATTGGACGTTTTCAACGAATATGGGGAATTCTATCTGCTTCAGCTGCCGGATGAATCGTACATACTGGCCCAGCTGCCGATGGAAGAGGCAAGGAAGCTGAAAATGGGAAAAGAAATCACCCTGCCCGTCGGCCGGAAAATACCGCTTAATATGCAGGCGAAGGGCAGCCTTGATGGAATCTGCTATGAATATGATGTTCCCATGGATGATGTTTTTTACTGCATTAATGATAAATGGAATGATTCCCATGAATTCGGACTTTTTCTGCTGCGCATCGCAATTGCCGTTCTGGTATTGTTTTCCTTTGGAACCGCATTCATTATGCTGGCAGAGAAGATTTTCAAACGGGAGAAAAAGTAATAATCGGTAATTGATTACCGCCAGCAGAAAACGGCAGGAGAAAGAGCGTGGGACAATTTATTATTGAGGCAAGTAATATCAGAAAGAAATACGATGACAAAACTGTACTGAAAGATATTTCACTACAGGCGCAAAGAGGGGAAGCTGTTGGCCTTGTGGGCGTAAATGGCTGCGGAAAAAGCACGCTGCTGCGGATTCTGGCCGGCCTCAGCAATCCATCCTCAGGAGAAGTGAGCCTGCAGGCAGGAACCCGCATGGCCTTCATTCCCGACCGTTATGAGAAGATCAATATGACACTTGGAAAGTTCATGGAGCATATGTATCTTATGGAAACGGAAAGAGAAGGCCGTGACCGTATGGCGCATTATCTGCATCAGTTTCATCTGGAGACCATGCTGAAAACTCCCATGAAATATCTTTCCAAAGGAACGCTGCAGAAGGCGGCGGTGATTCAGGCTCTGCTTGGGAAAAGAGATCTGATGTTTCTGGATGAACCCCTTTCCGGACAGGATACGCTGTCCCAGATGACCCTGATACAGGAGCTGCGAGAGAGAAAAGAAAAGGGAATGGCGCTGATTATGGCCTGCCATGAAACCTATCTCATTGAAGAGCTGGCTGACCGGATTTATGAGATCAAAGAAGGAGAGCTGGCTGACGGCATTCCCTATGTGTATGGAACACACAGAAAACAATGCAGCCTTCTCTTTAAGCCCTGCAGCAGGCAGGGTGTAATGGAAATCCTGAAGCAATGTCTTCCTGAAGAAGGCTGGAATATTACGGATTTTGGGACAATCTGCAGAATAGAGGCCGATACCGCTCTGGCGGATAAGCTGTTCGGAATCTGCCTGGAAAAGCAGTGGCATATTGTCAGATATGAGGAGGCGGATGAGACATGACAGCTGAAACGAATGCTCCAGGTTCAAAGCGTTTTACCCGGGCGGCACATCTTCTGGAAATCTTCCGTTATGAAAGGGAAAAATATAAGCACAGCAGCCGGATGATCCTTCCGGCCATCCTTTTGTTTTTTTATCTGGGTTTAGCCTATTCTATGGCGCCCCAGTATGTACTTGACAGCTTCAGCATCTGTTCCCTTGTGGTATTTCTCCTGATGCTTGCCATGGGGGTTATGTATGAGGATATTATCTTTCCCATGATTGATCAGACCGTATTTATCAAAACGGAGGAAAAAGGGCTGCTGTTTGGCGGCCGGTGCCTTCTGGTGGCTTATATCAGTCTGGAGACTGCCGCTGTCAGCGCGGTGTATCCTTTTTTATGCGATCTGGTGAATAAAAAAGGGTTGTTTATGAGACCTCTGACCGCTGCAGATATCATCAGCGCTTTTTTCCTTTTCTGGATTATAGGGATCAGTGGAGGCATTACGGGACTTTTTGCCAACAGGAGGATTTTCCATAAGAGAGAAACAGCCTTGATTCTCAGTGTGTTAATGGGACTGATTATAGTCCTTAAAGGGGCTGTGGGCGAAAAGTTCGCTGCCGTACGTCTGGTGACCTGGGTTCTGCCGCCGGTATATGATTTAAGTGTTAATTATTGTGCTGAGGAATACTTTCATTTTTCCAGGCTGTGGATTTATTTCTTCTGGATGGCAGCTTACACAGTGCTGGAGACTTGGATCTATGTTAGGATAATGATAAGAAAAAAGTTTGAATAATTTCTGGATTATTACCAGCATACCTGAAAATCTGCTGAAAGATAAGTGCCTGCCTTCCCGGAAAACCAGGAGAGCAGGCACTTTATGATTTACCAAACCGGTCAATGAAGAACATTAATCGAGGATGCCGCGGACAGGGTTATGAGCCATGGCAGGGCCTCTCTCATAGGTGGTTTCCAGTTCCAGATAGCGGCCCTCAAGGCTGCTTTTTTCAAAAGCGGTCATGATTTCCAGTACATGCAGAGTCTGGCTGCAGTCTGCCCTGCAGGCCCTTCCGGTGCGAAGTGCTTTTGCCATATCGGCGACACCCAGGCCGCGGCTGTTTTCCTGATAATCGAAGGCCAAAGGAATTTCCTTGAAGCTGCCGTCTTCAGGGCGCAGGAGAGTGATGCTCCCGCCGAAGCAGTTGGGATCAGGAACGCGCAGGGTGCCTTGTGTCCCATAGATTTCAAGTTTATCCTGTCTGTCATAATACACGTCAAAGGTGGTGGTAACAGTAGCTACCGCACCGTTTACGAACTGAAGGATACCATTTACATGGGTTGGAACCTCCACCGGAATTACAGTACCGCACTGGGGTTCGCTGGTAATGGTGCGCGTTTCAAAGGATTTTGCAGTCAATCCGGTCAATCCTTTAACTCCGCCCAGAAGGTTGACCAGTGCAGTCATATAATAGGGACCCATATCCATCATGGGGCCGCCTCCGTACTGATAGTAAAAGGCAGGTGCCGGATGCCAGCTCTCATGCCCATGGCAGATCATCTGCGCTGTTGCGCCTATGGGCCGGCCGATAAAGCCATCGTCAATGAGCTTACGGCAGGTCTGGATCGCCGCCCCCATGAAGGTATCAGGCGCTCCTGCGAGAAGCAGTCCTTTTTCCCGGGCCAGGGCAACCAGCTCCTTGCCTTCTTCCAGAGTGGCCGCCAGCGGCTTTTCACTGTATACGTGCTTTCCCGCCAGAAGAGCCGCTTTGGTGGTGGCATAATGTTCAAAGGGGCGGGTGAGGTTAAGGACGATTTCCACCTCCTCATCCTGAAGCATTTCTTCCATAGAGGTATAGGCTTTGGGGATTCCATATTCTTTCTGGGCCTGTGCTGTTTTTTCCGGAATAAGGTCATAAACGCCGATTACCTCCACTTCCTTAAACAGCCCGGTCAGATTTTTCAGATAAATTCCGCTGATGGCACCCAGTCCCAGAATGCCGATTCTTACTTTTTCCATAATTACTCCTTTCCGGCAATGCTATGTATCGGTTCAGATAGTTGAATTATTACAGGTATCATAACGGCTCAGTTCCGTCACAGATACTGCGCTGGCCTGCTGGGGAATATCCGGATATCAATACATTTTTGCCGTATTTTCAAACCGCTCCGTGGTCAGCTTGTGCTCTGAGGCATATTCTTTACCCTGAGCTGCCCAAAGCATACCGCGCTCCATAAGAATCTGTGCCTCAGGGGATTTTTCAAAAACGTCATCGTGATGTCCCAGCGAATTATAGAACACCCGGCCGTTGCCCCAGAATTTTGTCCAGGCTACAGGCATATCCACTTCTTTATTGGAAATATGATAGTAGGGAACAATGGGGAAACGTGTGGTTGCAAGCACCTCTACCGCCGGATCCACATGCAGATAATATTGTTCGCTGCATACCGGGAAATCCTCCAGGCCTTCCACAATAGGGCTGGATCCCTTGCAGATATTAACCTGATAGGAGATGCCATCGCCGCCGGGATGGCTTACCCACTGTCCACCAGTCATAAATTGCCATTCCACATCCTCACGGAACGCATCGCACATCCCACCGTGGCATCCGGCAAGTCCGGTGCCGGCCGCTACGGCCTTCACAATGTTTGCCCTTGCTGCGGCATCGATCTTGCCCATTGTCCAGCAGGGAATAATAAGATCCTGACGCATCAGCAGATCCAGATCAAGAAGCACCTCCTGATTGTCGTAAATCTTGCATGTGTAGCCGTTTTTCTCCATCAGCTTCGCAAATCTTGCGGCGACCTTGACCGGTTCATGGCCATCCCATCCGCCCTGGAAAATCAAAACATTTTTCTCTGTCATAGCAAATCCTCCGCTTTTCTTGATTATGCTTGTATTATAGCAGGACGGCGCGTATAATGATTGCCATAACTAAAACATTAGTGGCCATAAATTGCGGTCATTCCAGCCACAGGCAATATTCCGGGAGGGAGAAGGGGAATGAATCCTTTTTATGAAAGGCGGAGCGGCAGGCTTCAGATCGGTGTATCGGACAATATGAATTTTCCGGCGCATCTGCATGATGATGTGGAAATGCTTTATTGCATGGAAGGGGAAATCCGGGTTTCCGTTATGGGGGAAACAAGATTGCTGCAAAGCGGCGAATGCGCGGTTATTTTCCCCGAGCGGGTACACAGCTATACGACGGAGCATACATGCAAAGCGCTTCTTTTGATTTTCGGTTCGGCCATCGCCGGAGCTTATGCGGGAAGCATCCGGAAATATTATCCTGCCAATCCTTTTTTGGGGAAAAAGGATATCCCAGCGGATGCCGCCCTTGCTTTCAGACGGCTGTGCAAAAAAGAAATAAACTCTGATCCGGGCCTGTGCGGCGCCTGGATCCAGGTGGTACTGGCGTATCTGTTTCCCCGCCTGACGCTTTGCGAAGATGAAAGCCCGGAAAATATGGATCTGACCTATCGTCTGGTACAATACATTATGGAGCATTTCCAGGAGCCTCTGACCCTGGAAGAGCTGGCAAAGAAGCTGCATGTTAATAAATACTACCTGTCCCATACCTTTTCCGGCCGCCTGCAGATGAGCTTCCGGGAATACCTGAACCGTATCCGCCTGGAATATGCCATGCAGCTCATACGCACCACCGGAAAGCCGCTGACGGAAATATGGGAAGATGCAGGTTTTGAAAGCCAGAGAAGCTTTAACCGTGTTTTCCGGGACGCGGCGGGGATGACGCCTAAGGAATACAGGAGCAGAGGAATGTAGCATCAGTTCTTGCTGGACTGATGCAGCACCATAGTATATAATGAGGAAAGGTTAAGGCAAAAGGAGGGTGGTTGTTGTATGACTACAGATATATATTCTGCATAGCAAAGGCTATTGCAGACAATAAATCATATAATATGAAAGACTTGTAATAGCCTTTGCTCATCCGGGAAACTATTCCCGCGGACAGCAGGCCGGCCGGATATGCAGTGAACACTGCCAGGTTATATATCCAATTGGCTTCTGCCGAGGGAATCAAATGTCCGCAGCTTACTGCGGGGGATTTGACTTTTCAGGAGGGCAGAATGGGCTACAGAAAGGCAGAAAAAATATTGCCGCCGGAGGTGGTGGCACTGATACAGCAATATGTGGACGGAGAATATATTTATATACCAAGGAAAGAAGAAAACAGGAAATGCTGGGGAGAATCCACGGATTACCGCCGGGAAATGGATGAGAGGAACCGCCGGATTTATGAGGACTATCTGTCAGGCATGAAAACGGATACATTATCCATGAAGTATTTTCTTTCTGAAAAAAGTATCCAGAGAATTATTGCAAAAGAGAAAAAGAGACCGGCATGAGCAGCCGGAGGGGAAAGGATTTCGTAAACCGCAGGGCGGGACGGGATCCTTTTTTTTGTTCAGCCATGACTGTTCAGTTCCTTGAACTGTCAGCTTGGCGCATCATTTTTTCAGAAAAGAATTTGGGAGCGCCGCAGCCGGTTTGAAATGTTACAATACAAAAGCCGGCAAATACAGGGAAAAAAGAATAGTTAAAGCAACAGTCCGGTTATCTGAATTGTTGCCGGTAAGGACTGTTCTTTTCCCAAGAGGGAGGATCGATTTATGACAGAAGATATTTTTCATGCATAGCAGAAGCTATTGTATGAAATATAATAACTGTGAAGATATTGAACAGTTTATCGACTTAAAAATATAAAATAGCTTCTGCTTCCGTATATGTCAATCAGACACAATAAGGAGATGCAGACAAGCTTATGAAAATAGAAAAATGGGCCATAGTGCCTAAAACCGCACCTGAAATCATCAGAAACTGTCCGGGATGCCGTCGGAAAACGGCATTTCACAGCAGTGAAAGCTTCCGGATAAATGCCAATGGTAATAAAATAGATGTGTGGCTTATCTACCGGTGTGAAAAATGTAATTTTAGCTGGAATCTGGATATTTATACAAGGATCTCTCCCGGTTTCCTGGACAGAAGGCTGTACGAACGTTTCCAGCGAAATGACAGGACAACAGCATTAGAGTATGGCTGCTGTAAGGAGATTTTAAGCCGGAACAAGGCGGAAGCGCTGTGGGAACAGGTGGAGTATGATGTAGAGATTACGAAATTACCTTTGCTTCAGACGCAATTGTCTCAGAAACAGTATAAAAAGACACAAATATCCCCGACTGAATGTGGGCAGGAATTTATCAAGGAAAAAGTCCTGGTAGCTATTTACAATCAATATGGCTTATCGCTGAGACTGGATAAGTTGTTATGCAGCCATTTCGGCTGGTCCAGAAAAGAAGCTGTAAAAATGGAGGAAGAAGGGTTTCTTCGTATATTGTCCGGGGGAAAAGGTTGCAAAGCCAAAATACCGAAATTTATGGAAATAGAGATATATGAATCGTAAAACAGATTTTAATTATCACATGTTCAGCACTTTATGCTGGCCAGTACAGCGAATGCGGTGACTCGCTAACAATAACAAGTTGACAATCAATGATAGAACAGACTTATTTAAAAAATACCGGTTCCCTGACAATGGAACCGGTATTTTTTGCATTATACATTCATCTGCTGAAAATCATTTGTCCGTCTGGATTATACCGCCATCAGAATATCATATATCCGCCTGTATTATATCTCTATCAAAATACCAACTTCCGTCTCATAAAAATGTTTGCTTACAATATGCAAAAAGGCTGTATTATAAGCAATTTTACAATGCGGCCAATTAATCATAATCACCAGCTTATAAAATTCTAAAAAAATAACACATATTTCAATAAATAATGGGTATAAGTGCACAAAATAAATTTATATAATAATTTTGTCAACTAAAAACAAATGTATTGAATTGTGGAGGAATTCGTTATGAAGAGAAGGTTAGGATGTATGGTGTTAGCAATTCTTATGGCGGCTTCACTGACGGCAGGTTGCGGAAACAGCCCTGCCCAGACAGGAGGGAGCGCGGGAAGCGAAGCTCCTGAGCAGGGCACTGGTAAAAATACTGCTCAGTCCGAAGGAACGCAGGAGCAGGTGACAATCAATTTCCAGACATGGAATCCGGGTGAAGGGGCAGCTATTGATGAGGTCATTGCAGCTTTTGAGGAAAAGTATTCCAACATCAAAGTAAATCATGTTTATATGCCCTATACTGATCATGTGGAAAAGCTGAAAATTGATCTGGCAAGCGGCGAGGGAGCCGATGTTTTCGGAATGCAGACAGGTGCAACAATCAAGGAATTCAGAGACTTTGAGATGGATTTGACTCCATATGCGGAAAACTCCTGGGGCTCCGACTGGCAGTCACAATACATGGACTTCTGCATGGATCTCCTGAACGAGGACGGGCACTATTACGGCCTTCCTTTAGGACTTACCTACGCCGGCTTTACCTGGGCGGATGTAAATATGCTTAAGGAATATGGTCTGGAAGTCCCCGGCTCCTATGACGCTCTGAAAGAATGCGCCCGGGTTCTCAGGGAGAATGGACAATATCCGCTTACCATTGGAGCTAAAGATGCCTGGATTAACATCGATACATGGATGAGCATGGCAAATGATATCAATTCAGAAAAGCTGTACTCAGCAATTGAGGGAAAAACGCCTTTTACCGATCCTGATCTGGTGGAATCCTTCAGAATCTGGCAGTCCTGCTTTACGGAAGGGATTTTTCAGGACGGAGCGTTAGGCGTGGGTGTTTATAATGATACCTCAGACCTTTTTGAAAAAGAAGGAAGCATTCCCATGATACAGAATGGTTCCTGGGCCGCTGGCTTTTATGTAAGCGGTGATCCGGACCAGGATAAGGTATTCAATTCGGAAGGCGCGGACCATGATATTTTTCTGATTGACTGGAATAACGACGGCAAGGTCTGTCCGGTTACGGCTTCTGTTGACGTATGTCTGTGCATGAATAAAAACACTAAGAATGCGGATGCGGCCTGGACCTTTATCGATTTCATGCTGCATGAGGGACAGGATATACTGATAAACCATTATTTTTCCTATTGTCCTTCCAGAAAAGATCTGGATCTGAAGGTACAGGGAATGAACCAGGATGGGCTTGACAACCTGGCTTACATATTGGAACAGGCTGAAAATAATCTGGGCGGCT
This sequence comes from Eisenbergiella massiliensis, assembly GCF_003435485.1. Taxonomy (NCBI): domain Bacteria; kingdom Bacillati; phylum Bacillota; class Clostridia; order Lachnospirales; family Lachnospiraceae; genus Eisenbergiella; species Eisenbergiella massiliensis. The sequence goes on along the minus strand of NZ_QVLV01000002.1, from coordinate 186,597 downwards.
ATCGTGAAATGGCTTATGCGGATCTGAAACAGGTAATCAGTGACCAGCTGACGGTCCTTGCCTTAGGGGAAGCCACACCGGAGGAAGCGGCAGCCACAATTGAAGCCGCTTCGCAGACACAGTCCCGATAACCATAATACCCGCAGCGGTGCCCGGACAGGGGCGCCGCTGTATTGAAAGGAAGGGCAACCGTGAAAAAGAAAGATTATTCAGGCTACCTGTTTATCCTTCCCATCATAATATTGTTTCTGATATTTATTGTCTATCCTATATGTTACAATTTCGTTATCAGTTTTTTTGAATGGAATGGGATTAATATCGAAAAATTATTTGTGGGATTCGATAACTACAAAACGGTTCTTCGTGATCCGATAATGCGTAAGATTATTAAAAACTTCGTTGTTTTTGCGTTGTTCACCATAATCATCCAGGCATTTTTCGGGTTGGTATTTGCCAATTTTTTTATCAGGCAGCTTAAGTTTTCGCAATTTTACCGGATTATTTTTTATATCCCGGTAATTGCTACCCCTGCAATTGTAGGTAATGTTTTTTCCAAAATTTTCGAAACAAACAGGGGATATCTGAATGTATTCCTGCGGTTCCTTCATTTGGACGGCTTCTGCCAGCAGTGGCTGGCCGATCCCAAATGGGCGCTGGTATGTATTATTTTCGTAAATATCTGGCAGTGGACCGGCTACAGTATGCTGATGTACTACGCAAACATGCTGAATATTCCTCAGGATCTTTATGAAGCGGCGACCATTGATGGCGCAGGGCAGATACAGCAGTTTGTGAAAATCACTTTTCCGCTGCTTCGTGGCACCCATTATACGCTTTTCATTATGGGAATGCTGGGATCGCTGAAATGCTTTGATCTTCCCTATGTACTGACGAAGGGAGGCCCCAATTATGCGACGGAATTCTTTTCCACCTATATTTATAAACAGTCCTTTAATCTGTTTAAGCAGGGTCCCGCCTCCGCAATTGTAGTTGTGATGTTTCTGATTGCAATGATAATAACGCTGATACAGCTGAAATTTTATTATCGGAATGATAAGGATAAGGAGTTGGCAGGCTGATGAGAAAATCATTACTTTTTAAAATAACCGGACAGCTGATCTGTCTGGCGGCTACCGCGGTATTCCTGTTTCCGCTGGTGCTCATGGTAATCCGCTCTTTTCAGGGAAGTGGCATCAATAATTATGTGCAGGTTTTTAAAACGGTAAATCTGGCGCCCAATTTCCTTACCAGCATCGCGGTTGTTTTCGGTACCCTTGTCATTGTATCTGCTGTGGCGGCAATGGCGGCTTTTGCCTTTTCCAAGCTGGATTTTCCTTTCAAAAAGGCGATTTACTATATGCTTTTAACGGGAATGATGATACCGACCTCTGCATTGATTTTCCCATTGTTTCAAATCGTAAAAGGGCTTAAAATAAATAATACCCCTTTTTCCCTGATTTTTCCGTACGCAACCCTGAACTGCTGCTTTAATTTGATGGTACTGAAAAATTATTTTGATGCGCTGCCCAATGAATTAATGGAATCCGCCCGAATTGACGGCGCGGGAAAGGGACGGATTTTTACAAGCATCATGATGCCTATCGCTGTACCCGGACTGGCTTTTGTGCTGATTCAGACATTTCTTTCCGCCTGGAACGAGCTGCAGATGGCAATGATTTTTATAAATGACACAGCGTTGCAGCCGATTTCGGTAGTCCCGCTGCGTTTTACACAGACGGCAGGAGTACAGGGCTTCCCTCTGGAGGTTATGTATGCGGCGTTGGTCATCTGTCTGAGTCCGATTGCAGTTTTTTACATCTTTGGTTCCAGATTTTTAATCGCCGGACTGACACAGGGAGCCATCAAAGGATAAGCAGTCCCGAAAAGAGGAAGCATGAAAGGCATTCTTTACAAACTTCGGATCCAAAAGAGCCTCAGCGCCAAGATTACTTGGATGAATGTGAGCATTATTCTACTGATTTTCATCACCCTGATAATTGCAACCGTATCCATCAATTATCAACTGACGCTGGGGAATGAAAAGCAGAAAATGAATGTTTATATTTCCAATACGCTGAGTTCCATAGATAACAAGCTGAAGGATATGGGACGTGTTTCCCTCATGACCTATTCCGATGAAAGGACCCAGGAAATATTAAAGTCCTATAATTCCTACGAGTATGCCAAACAGCTTGAAAGTGTGGAATATCTGAGAAAATTATACACCTCACTGATTACCATAAGGGAAGATATCAATTCCGTTTACCTTTTTGACCTGGATTCCCTGATTTTCTGGCAGGACAACATGGATCCTTCCCAGAGAAGGAATTATGACATGAGTAGCTTTATCAAAAAAATGGAGGAGTGGGAACGAAGGGAAAAAAGTGTGTCCGGATGCCGGCTTGTTGTGGGTACCCAGCCGGACTTTATGCGCTACAGCTTAAGACGGCTTGAAAATGAATACACCAATCACTGCATTTATCTGGTCAGGGGGATTAAAAGTTTTTCTCCCAATGAGCAGATAGGGCATATCGTACTCATTACCAATATGGAGGATATCCGGGATGTGCTGAATGAGTATCTGGATGATGAGGTTGAATATACGCTGCTCACGGAGGAGGGAGACATTGTCTGCGACGAGGCCTCCGTATGTCTTGGAAAAAACATGAAAAATGCAGCACCTGAAATATATTATAAAATGAACGGCAGCAGCGGTGTTTTTCAGGAAAATATCAACGGTGTGCCCTGGCTTATCACCTACCAGAAATCGGATTACAGCGGTATGATCCTCGTTACCAGGAGGGCTGTCGGGCTGATATGGAAGGATGCCATGCGTTTTATCGGTATAACCGTAATCATATTTGTTATTTTGCTGGGAATTACCGTATGGCTGACCTTTCACGGGACAAAAAGGATGTTGCGGCCGCTGAAATTCCTGTCAGATTCAATGGCTCATTTTGACCAGGACGATATGGGGATGCGTTTTGTGGTCACCACACAGGATGAAACAGGCCAACTGGTTGCCTCCTTCAATAATATGATGGATATCATCAACCAGCTGATTGAATCTGAATATGAGGGAAAGGTCCGGCTGAAAGAAGCGGAGCTGAAACAGCAGAGAATGTCACTGCTTTATTTAAAAAATCAGATCAATCCCCATTTTCTTTACAATACGCTGGATACCATACGGATAAAGGCGGAGCTGAATGGAGACCGGGACGTGGCGGCAATGATTATGCAGATGGTGGATTTTTTCAGGCTCAGCGTAAAGGCGGACAGCCAGATGGTTACGGTAAGCCATGAAATCCGGCTGATACAGGCATATCTGAAGCTGATGTGCTGCAGATATCCGCAGCTTATCTGTGAGTACGAAATAGACGAAACCCTGCTGCAGGTGGAAATGCCTAATTTTATCCTCCAGCCTTTGATAGAGAACAGCGTCATGCACGGCCTTCGTGCGGTGGTATACCGCGGGAAAGTAAAGCTTTCCGTATGCCGCGATGAAGAAAATGAAGAGAAAATTATAATAAAAATTTATGATAACGGGGCAGGCATGTCCCGGGGAACGAAAAGTCTTCTGGAGAATGTGCTCAAGAATGCAGGGGATGAATCCTGTGAAACAGGATCGGAAGAAATGCACATAGGGATTGTTAATGTACAAAGGCGGCTGAAAATGTTTTACCCTGATACGGCGGGCCTGTCGTATCAGGATAATCCGGAAGGCGGCGTAACGGTGACATTAATAATAAACAACAATTTAGAAAGAGAGGGTATGAAAAAATGAAACTGGGTTTTGCAACCTACAAAGACAAGGTGATGGGCTGCTGGGCAGGAAAAAACATCGGAGGCGTGCTGGGGGCGCCCTTCGAAGGAAAGCGACAGGTAAACGATATTTCCTTCTACACGCAGGATCTGTCCATGGGGCCTCCGCCCAACGATGATCTGGATCTGCAGATTATCTGGCTGGCCGCGGTGGAGCGTTATGGAAGGAATGTAAATGCTTCTGTTTTGGGAGAATACTGGCTTTCCTATTGTATTCCCAACTGGGTGGAATACGGGACAGGAAAGGCTAACCTGCGGGCGGGCCTGCAGCCTCCCCTTTCGGGCCTGATCGATAATACTTATAAGGACAGCTGCGGCTGCTATATCCGCTCCGAAATCTGGGCCTGCCTGGCTCCCGGCAATCCGGATCTGGCGGCTCGCTATGCCTACGAGGATGCCATTGTCGATCATGAAGGCGAAGGCATGTATGGTGAAATTTTCTTCGCGGCTCTGCAGAGCGCCGCCTTTGTGGAAAGCGACAAACGGACCCTGATAGATATCGCCCTGTCCTATATACCTGAGGAAAGCGCAACAGCAAAAGCGATCCTGAAGGCTCTGGAATGCTACGACAAGCATACGGATTTCAGGGAAGCCCGCATCCAGATCCATAACACGGCTCCCGGTACCTTCGGCATTCAAAGCGGCACCCTCAGTGAAATCCCTGTGGAAGGAAATGAAGGGATGGAGACAGGAGCACCGGGCTTTGACGCTCCTGAAAATGTGGCATTCACTATTGCAGGCTGGTTATATGGCGGAGAGGATTTCGGCAGAAGCCTCTGCATGGCGGTGGCCTGCGGCGAAGATACGGACTGCACATGCGCCACATTAGGCGCAGTACTGGGAATCATAGCCGGCGCATCAGGCCTTCCGGAGGAATGGACAGCTCCCCTTGACGACAAAATTGCAACGCTCTGTATTGACAAAACAAGCGGGGGAATCTGGGTGCCCTCCACGGTAACCGAACTGACAGAACGGGTAATGAAGGCAGCCCCCGGGTTCCTGGGCCAGGATATCTGCGATATTTTTGCCGAGGGCGGAATGACAATCGAATGCAAAGAGGGCAAAGCACTGTATTGCAGCAGGACGACGGATTATCTGCCTAAAATAAACGGCAACGGAAAGGATGAGGCGCTTCCCATCAGAGAGCTTTGCAGCCTGTCTCCCTATGTGGTAAGATATTCCTTCCCTGCCTTTAATCTTATGGTTGATTATGAAAATTCCGTTTTCTTCAAAGCAGGAGAAGAGCGTAAGGTAAAAGTAACCGTGACCAATTCTCATACGATGAGGCAGCAGCAGTGGGCCAGGATTACGGTTTATATGCCGTCCGGCGTGGAACTGAAAAACGGAAGGGCCTTTACGCTCCCCCTGAATAATCTGTACGGCTCAAAGGCTGAAGCTGAAATCGTTTTTAATGCGGATATGTTTGACGGCGGCAGGCTGGAATTTATAATTGAAGTATCTCTGGAAGGCAGACATTCTTCCGGCGCGGTTAAGGTTACACTGATGAGAGAGGCATAATTTTTAAACTGGAGGCAGGCATGGGAAATTCTCTGAAGGTGATGCTGGTTGATGATGAAGTGACAATATTGGAAGGGTTTAAAAGGCTGTTTGACTGGAAGGCCTATGGCTGTGAAATCGTCTGTGAAGCATACGACGGGGTAATGGCTGTCAATCTGGCAAAAACATATAAGCCGGATATTATCATAATGGATATCAATATCCCGGTAATGTCCGGCCTGGATGCCCTGCGCATGATTCGGAGCCATAATGAGAACTGTGCCTGCATTATTGTAAGCGGCTATGATGAATTTGAATACTGCCGGGAAGCCCTCCGCCTGCAAATAACGGATTATATCTTAAAGCCGGTTGATTTCAGGGAATTCGGCAAGGTAATCGACGCCGTAAAACTTAAGCTTATCCGGGAAAAGCAGCCGGCGGCGGAAGAAAAAGACAATAAGCCGGTATTCCAGCTGGCAGCCTATCTGCAGCAGCATTTGTCAGAGGATATCACACTTCAGAGCCTGGCGGATGAGTTTCACATGAATCCATCCTATATCAGCCAGCTGTTCAAAAATGAGCTGGGCATGAAATACCATGATTACCTGACAAGGCTCCGCATAGATAAAGCGAAAACACTGCTTGCTGCAACCAGGAAGAGTATATGCGAAATTTCAGGTGAAGCCGGGTTCCATGATTACAGGGTATTTACCAAGGTGTTTAAGAGCATGGAGGGAGAGTCGCCTTCCGCTTACAGGAACCGGTTTTTGTAACAAATAATTTTGAAAAGTTTTCAAATGATCAGTTTGCTATAGCATGATATTTTTTGCAACATAATTATATATTCAAACCAATACCGGATTAATTCCCGAAAAAAAGGATTTCGTCAGCCGCACAGCGGCCGGAATCCTTTTTTATTGTGGCGCATCCTTCTTTCTGAAAAGAGCATGGGAAGCACAGAGCGAATAAAAAGCTTGGTAACGATTTTCTTTACCGATGTTGAATAATCCGACCGATTCGTTATAGTATAATGGTTAATGAACTTAAACGAAAGGAGCCCGGATAATGAAACAGCATCAAGTGGAAATTGATACGTCAAAATGCATTGGCTGCGGTATGTGCACCAGGGTATGCCCCGCGCACAGCATAGAGATAAAGGACAAAAAAGCAGTAACCCTGTTGGACGATTGCCTGATGTGCGGGCAATGCACCGCAGTCTGCCCTATGAGGGCCGTTTCAATCAGCGGCTACGATACCGGACAAATTGAGAAAAAAGAAGATCTCCGCCTGAAGCCCGAGGAGGTTTTGGACGTCATCCGTTTCCGAAGATCCATAAGGCAGTTTAAACAAAAAGAAATCCCAAAGGAAGTAATCAGCCAGATTCTGGAAGCAGGCAGGCTTACCCATACGGCCAAAAACATGCAGGACGTTTCCTTTGTCGTACTCAATAAGGAAAAGGGCCGCATTGAGCAAATGGCTGTCAGCCTGTTCCGGAAAATAAAGCCGTTTGCCGATTTGTTCAGCCCCATGGCACGAAAAAATAAAATCGATGAACACTTCTTCTTTTTTAACGCCCCGACAGTGATTGTTATTCTGGCCAGGGATAAAACGAATGGTATCCTCGCCGCACAGAATATGGAATTTGTGGCGGAGGCGAACGGCCTGGGCGTGTTATTCAGTGGATTTTTCACAATGGCGGCAAATACCTCCCCTAAAATCAGGAAGGCAATAGGCATTCCGAAGGGAAAACGTGCCGCCATGACATTGGTGCTGGGCTATCCGGAGGTGAAATTCTTACGTTCCGTACAACGCGAAAAATTAATCGTCAAATATATGTAGAGGAATAAAAATGGCAAAAGAATGTGAAGAAAATTTACAGAAAATCGTGGCCGGGTTCCGGGACTGCCGGAATGCGTTCACCGCTATTGGCGATGAAACGAGACAGTTGATTCTTCTCGTGCTTTTGGAAAGTGATCTGTCGGGAATCCGGGTGGGGGAGATTGCGGAAAAAACCCATTTAACGAGGCCTTCCGTTTCCCATCATCTGCAGATCCTGAAAGAAGCCGGAATCGTCGCAATGCGGAGAGAGGGAACAAAAAATTATTATTATCTGAGCGCCGATGAAACGCAGTGGAAAGAGATTTCAGATGTAATCAATCTTATCTACGCAAGCGTCCGGCATATCAGCAAATCATGACAGGAGGAAGAAGCTTATGATTTTATTTTTTTCCGGGACAGGAAACAGTGAATATGCCGCGAAGAGAATCGGCAAAACAATCAATGACGACGCAGTCAATTTATTTGAGAAAATCCGCAGCCGCGATTTTTCACAGCTGCACTCAAACAGGCCCTGGGTTATCGTTGTCCCCACCTATGCCTGGAGGATACCGCGCATCGTGCAGGAATGGCTGGAGAACACAAAGCTTACGGGAAACAGAAGCATCTATTTTGTAATGACCTGCGGCGGCAGTATCGGAAACGCAGGCGCTTATCTTGAAAAATTATGCAATGCAAAGAAGCTTGATTACTGCGGCTGCATGGAAGTGGTGATGCCGGAAAACTATATTGCGATGTATTCCGCGCCGGCACAGGCCGAGGCGCGGGAGATTATCCGGCGGTCGGGAAAAGTACTGGATGAGGCCGCCCTTTTGATAAAAACGGGCAAGGCTTTTCCCCGGCCCGCCATCGCATTAAAGGATAAAATAAGCAGCGGTATTGTGAATGATATTTTTTATCCGGTATTCGTCCATGCCCGGAAATTTTATGCTGACGACTCCTGCATTTCCTGCGGCAAATGCGTTCAGGTCTGTCCCCTGGACAATATCCGCCTGGCAGACGGAAAACCAGTATGGGGCAAGAACTGCACCCACTGCATGGCCTGTATCTGCCGCTGCCCGGCGGAAGCGATTGAATACGGAGGACACAGTAAGGGCCTGATTCGTTACGTCTGCCCGGAAAACCCGGAAAAAAGCTGAAATTTACCAAAAAATATTGCGGCAATATAAATTGACAGGAAAGGTTTATTGTTATAAACTAGGTTTATGATGATAAACCTTTTTGCATACATAAACAAAACCATTTTTTAACCACTAAATAAGAAAGCGAGGCCCGACATTCATGGAAATACCGAAAATCCCGGATGGAGAATACCGTTTTGCAGATCTTGTATGGGAGAGCGAGCCCATAAATTCCACAGCCCTGATTAAGACAGCCCAGGAACGCCTTGGCTGGAAGAAAGCCACCAGCTACACCGTTTTAAGAAAGCTGTGTGAAAAAGGCATCCTGAAAAATGAAAATGCAACCGTAACCGCAATTGTAAAAAAAGACGAGGTATGCAGGCAGGAAAGCGAACAGCTGATACACCGGAGCTTCGGAAATTCCCTGCCTGCCTTTGTCGCCGCTTTTCTCAGGGATAAAAAGCTGACCCGGCAGGAAGCGGAGGAGCTGAAACGTCTGATAGATGCCGCAAGCATGTCGGATGGACGAAACGATTCATAAGAAGGGAGAGAAAAAATATGGAAGGCCTGCTGCATATTTTTCCAACAATACTGAATATGACCCTGTCCGCTTCCTGTGCGGGCATTGTGGTCCTGCTTCTGAGAGCCTTACTGAAAAAAGTGCCTGCGGGGTATTTTTATGCGCTCTGGCTCATGGTGTTTTTAAGATTTCTGTGTCCCTTCAGCCTGGAATCGGCTCTCAGCCTTATTCCGGTCCGGCAGGATACGGTAACCTATAAAGGGATGGTTTCCACCAGCTTTCAGGCCTATACCTCCGTAGTTAACAGCCTTGCGCCGGACAGCGCCATACGCAGGGCGACAGCCGCCGCCGGAAGAAGCGGCATCGCGCCGGACAGACTGCTGATGGGAATGTTTTTTACTCTGTGGCTGTTAGGAATGTTCATAATACTGGCGGCTGCATTGCGCACCTTTCTGCGCCTGAAAAAAAGAACGGCCCAAGCTGTAATTCTTGTGGCAAAAAAGAAAGGACAGGCGCCGGTTTACGAATCGGCAGCGTTGGAAACACCCTTTCTGCTGGGATTTTTCCATCCAGTGATCTACCTGCCCGCCGGGATGTCCCAGGAAGAGCAGCGCCATGTGATTTCCCATGAAAACGAACACTTTTCCCGCCGGGATTATCTTGTGAAGCCGTTCTGTTTTCTTGCCGCCCTGCTGCATTGGTTTAATCCCCTTGTCTGGCTTTATTTCAAGCTGATGACAGAGGACATGGAGCGCTCCTGCGATGACAGGGTGCTGCGCAGAATGACGGCACAGGAACGTGCCGGCTATGCGGAAACACTGCTGCAGCTGGGGATGAAAAGCAGCGGAATCCATCTGCTTGCGCCCATGGCCTTCGGAGAAAGCAATACCAAAAAACGGATTCAGCACGCTCTTGGCTTCAGGAAGCCTGCCGGCTGGCTATGCGCTGCGGCGCTGCTTCTGGTGGCGGCAGCTGCAGTCGTCCTTCTGACTTCTCCGGTAAGAAAAGAGCCCGGACCGGAAGCTGTGGCAGAGACAATTCCAGCAGATGAGGAGGCTTTGTCAGCAGACGAGCTGGCTGCTTATCTTTCCGCCGGAAGGACCCCTTATATCGGAAGCCCCTTCCAGGATCAGGCTTTGTTTGGAAGGCTCCCCGTACCGGAGAAGCTGGTCTATGAGAAAATGGAACTGCAGACCTCAGAGGAACCTTATGAGCTGCGTATGATCTACCGGGTAAAGGACGGCAGCCAGCGGCCGGAGGATACCGGGTGGATCTTTTCCAATGCGGTTTTGCTTTTCGCCACAATAGAAAATGCAGGGAAAATCAGCTATGCTATCGAGGAAGGCAATAACACCTATTATTATCAGTATGAACGAAGCAGCCTGGAGGAGGTTTTCGGCCCCCTGTATGAGTATTCCGCAGACAGGGATAAAACAAGACAGCTTCTGGCGAAGCTGGAAGCCTATGCTTCAGAGAAGTATCCTGATGGTTTATATCCCGCTGTTATCGGTCAAATCCTAAATTCCAACATTGATTTTATGACAAAGGAAGAAGCCGAGCTGTTTCCTCCGGTACAGCCGGAGGAGGGTATTCTCATGGAAACCGACAGGGATACCTGCACCGCAGATGATACCAGGATTACCCTGACCATTTCAAACTTTACCGGACAGACCGTTTATTACGATGACGAATACCGTATGCTGTTAAAAGAAAACGGAGGCTACCGCGAGCTGCCCATGAAGGAAAATACGGCATGGCTTCAGGTCCTGCGGGTCATCCCCGCCGGAGGCAGCGCCGAAGAAACCATCGATTTTTCCATTATGTATGAGGGAACAGTGCCGGGAGAATATCTCATACAGAAGGTCTTTACCATAGAACATGAAAACGGGGAAAATGAGGACTATATCCTGCAGGCCGCTGTCAGAGTGAAAGAATAGGCGTAACAGCCCAGCGCCATCCGTTGCGAATAAGCGCCTTTTTTACTGCCATATACTAACCGAAAAGCCGGGACTTTTTATTGGAAAGATGGTATACTGATAAAAAGCAATAACAGTTCAGGCAGGTCTGCGCATCCACTGCGCAAACCGTGAGGGAACGTGGTGACAGCAGGCATTCGCCCCTTGCCGAAGGCTAATTTTAATGGGCGGATGCAGTAACAGTCCAGGGCCGGACTGTTATTGCAAGTATATGTGTATAGGAGGGGCCGGATATGTCAAATTGGAAGAAGGGGCCGCGCGCATGGGTTAAATGGGGGCTGATTGCATGCATAACGGTTCTAATCTGTTTTCTCTGCTACAGGATAGAAGCAGGGGGCAGACAGTTTGATCATGAATTTGATGATGGAAGCCGTGTTTCCATCGGCTCGCCGGATCAGGAAATGTCGCAGCGGCTTCATAAGCTGTGCCGGGTCTGGGGTTTTGCAAAGTATTACCATCCTAAAATCCTGAAGGGCGATGTCAACTGGGATTATGAGCTTTTCCGCGTCCTTCCGGCTGTTATCGGCGCATCGGACGAAGAGGAAGTCAATGCTGTTTTATATGGCTGGATTCATAAGCTGGGGACGGTTAAGGAGAATGAATCTGAGGAAAAAGGCGAGATAGCCCTGGAGGCCGGAACGGACTGGATTTATGACAGCAGCTACTTATCCCCGGAGCTGAGCAGCCTTCTTATCAATATTTCCAAATCAGGCTATATAGATAAAAACCGTTCCTATGTTTCCTTTGATAATATAATGGTTCCCCATTTCACCGGTGAGGAAAGCTACCCTGACATGAATTATGCCGATCAGGGCTACCGAATGCTGGGCCTTTTCCGTTACTGGAATATGATAGAGTATTATTATCCTTATAAGGACATAATCGGGGAGGACTGGGACAGTGTATTCCTGGAATTCCTGCCCCGTTTTATGGAGGGTACGGATGAGCTTTCTTATAAAATGGCCTGTGCTGAGCTGACAACGAAAATACACGATTCCCATGCTTATGCTTTCGATGAGGCAGCAGCTCTGATGGGAGGCGTGCTGATTGCACCGTTCACTTTTACCCATACGGGAGAAAATATTGTTGTGGACGGAATTGACGCGGATTATCCGCCCGGTATTGAAACCGTACTGCCGGGTGACATCATCCTGAAAACAGACGGCATAGAGATATGGGATTATATCGCGGAGAAAAGCAAAATCAAATCCCGCTCCCGGGACACTGTGGTGCTCAATGACCTGCCTGAAGATATTTTTCGGGGATATGCGGATGAAATCACGCTGACCGTAAAAAGGGACGATGAAATTTTTGATATTGCCGTTCCCTGCATTGAACGGGTCAGGAGTGAATCCTCCAATGAGCCTGAACCGGTTTCCCATCGGCTGCTTGAGAATTCCATCGGCTATATCGATCCGGGTGCATTGAAGGCAAAAGAAATCTTTACCATCATGGAAGAATTTAAGGATACGTTGGGTATCATTGTGGATCTGCGCCATTATCCCAGCGATTTCATCGTTTATTCCCTGGGCTGCCTTATTATGCCGGAACAGAAGAACTATGTTATCATGTCCCGGCCGTCCCTGACGGTCCCCGGCCGGTTTATTTTAGATAAACCCATGTATGTTGGTGTTGATAATCCGGATTACTATAAAGGGAAAGTGGTTCTTTTGATGAATGAATGTACCCAGAGCCAGGCGGAATTTACTATCATGGCGCTCAGGCAGGCGCCCAACGCGGTTGTCATAGGTTCCCCTTCCATCGGAGCCGACGGCAATGTGGCCAACATGGTATTTCCGGGAGCTGTGCATACCTCCATGACAAGCCTGGGCGTCTATGATACGGATATGTCGCAGACACAGAGGGTGGGGCTGACTCCGGATATTTATGTGGAACCCACCATCCAGGGAATCCGGGAAGGCCGTGATGAACTGATTGAAAAGGCGGTGGAGGTTATTCTGGAAAGTGCTTCCTCATAATATTTTTTAAACGCAGCGCATCGGATTTTTAACATCTGATGCCGCTGCTTTTTTTATTTAATCATAAAGCCTGCGGATTCGTTTCCTGAAAAGCTTCCCTGTATTTTCTTATCCTAATTATTCTTTTTTACAGTCAAAATGACTGTGAAATACATGAATTTATGTAAAACGCAAGGCACAATTGAATATTAAAGTGTACACAATTGATTTGCTTCTTGTAAAAATATATTAATTTTTTTTAAATATAAAAGGTAAAATTATTCAATTATGCTAGTATACAGGATAAATATATGTTATAATTTTAACAGTCTTAAAATCCTCAGAATCAGAAAATACATAAAATATGCAAAAGCAGAAGGAAAGGGGAAGTTACATATCAATGAGCCGACTGAAAATCAGCACACCAGACCGGGCCCAGCTGACTGTGGAACGGTTGTACAAGGATTTGGAGCGTCATATCGTTGCCAGCCCGCCGGGTCTGTGCCCGGTGGATTTGCAGCTGTCATTTCTCAAGCTGTGCCATGCGCAGACCTGCGGTAAGTGTGTACCCTGCCGTATAGGCCTGGGACAGCTTCAGAATCTGCTGGAACAGGTTCTGGACGGCACCGCAACCATGGATACCCTGGCGCTTATCGAAGAAACCGCCAACAACATTACGGATTCCGCAGACTGCGCCATCGGCTTTGAAGCCGCCCACATGGTGCTGGCAGGACTCCAAGGCTGCAGAGATGACTTTATCTATCATATTGAGCACGGAAAATGCTCTTATTCCATCACCCAGCCGGTGCCCTGCGTGGCACTCTGTCCTGCGGGGGTAGATATTCCAGGTTATATTGCGCTGGTGGGAGAGGAACGGTACGCGGATGCCGTATCTCTTATCCGTAAGGACAATCCCTTCCCCACCGCATGCGCCCTCATCTGCGAACATCCCTGCGAAGCCCGCTGCCGCCGGAATATGATTGACAGCTCCGTCAACATCCGCGGCCTGAAGAGAATGGCCGTGGACAATGCGCGGGCCAATACAGTCCCGGTGCCTCCCAAAGCGCCGTCCACAGGAAAACGGATCGCCATTGCCGGAGGCGGCCCCGGCGGCCTTTCCGCCGCTTATTATCTGGAGCTGATGGGGCATCATGCTGTTGTTTTTGAGCAGAAAAGCAAGCTGGGCGGAATGCTGCGCTACGGAATTCCCAACTACCGTTTCCCGAGGGAACGGCTGGACGAGGATATTGAAGCGATTCTGTCCACCGGCGTGGAAGTACATACCAATGTGAATATCGGGAATGGGGAAAACGACATTCCCTTAAGCCGCCTCCGTGAGGAATTTGACGCGGTTTATATTGCTATAGGCGCACATACCGATAAGAAGGTGGGGATGGAGGGAGAGGATGCCCACGGCGTAATATCCGCGGTGGAAATGCTCCGTAGCATCGGGGACGGCAATCCCCCTGATTTTACAGGAAAACGTGTGGTTGTAGTAGGCGGCGGAAACGTGGCCATGGACTGTACCCGTTCCGCGCTGCGCCTTGGCGCTTCCAAGGTTGGCATCGCTTACCGCAGGCGCCAGAATGACATGACCGCCCTGCCGGAGGAGGTGGAGGGCGCGATTGCGGAAGGCGCCGAGCTTTACAGCCTGAAAGCCCCGGTAAGGGTGGAAGCTGATGAAAAGGGAAATGTGGCCGCACTTTGGGTAGAACCGCAGATTATCGGCCCCATTGATGCCTGGGGCCGCGCCCGTCCGGTAAAGGCCAACGTGGAACCCAAAAGAATCCCCTGTGATATCGTCATCGTTGCTGTCGGCCAGGGTATTGAATCCCGCCATTTTGAAGATTCCGGCGTCCCTGTGAAAAGAGGGACCATTGAAGCGCTGGAGGAATCCACAGTAAAGGATATCCCCGGCATCTTCGCAGGCGGTGACTGTGTAACAGGTCCCGCCACGGTTATCCGTGCCATCGCGGCAGGAAAGGTGGCGGCCGCAAATATTGATGAATACCTGGGCTATCATCATGTCATAGCCTGCGATGTGGATATCCCCCAGGTAAATTACGGGGACAAGAAGGCCTGCGGACGCGTCAATATGGAAGAGCGGGAAGCTGACGAGCGGAAGCAGGATTTCTGTGAAATAGAACGCTGCATGACCAGAGAAGAGGCGGCGCAGGAAGCCGGACGCTGTCTGCGCTGTGATCATTACGGATATGGGAACCTGAAAGGAGGCCGCGCGGCAATATGGTAACACTGACAATAGACAACAGGAAAATCAGCGTGCCGGAAGGTACGACAATCATGAAGGCAGCGGCGTCCGTGGGGATTATGATTCCCCATCTCTGCTATCTGGAGGGCATCAACGAAATCAGCGCCTGCAAGGTATGCGTGGTGGAAATGCAGGGAAAAACCAAACTGATTACCGCCTGCAATAACCCGGTGGAGGAGGGCATGGTGCTTTTTACCAATTCCCCCAAGGTGCGTTCCGTCAGGCGGACAAACGTGGAACTGATTTTATCCCAGCACAACAGCAACTGCGCCACCTGCGTCAGGAGCGGAAACTGTAACCTCCAGAAGCTATCCAACGATCTGGGCATCATTGACATTCCTTATGAAAAAGAAATTACGGAGATGCCGTGGAATAACAGTTTCCCGCTGATCAGGGATTTCGGCAAATGTATCAAATGCATGCGCTGCGTACAGTTCTGCGATAAGGTACAGGACCTGCATATCTGGGACGTACAGAACACCGGTTCCAGAACTACAGTGGATGTTTCCCGGAACCGGAGGATAGAAGAATCTGACTGCAGCATCTGCGGACAATGTATTACCCATTGTCCAACGGGCGCGCTGCGGGAACGGGATGATACCGCAAAGGTTTTCCGCGCTCTGGCCGATCCGGAAACCATTACCGTTGTGCAGGTGGCCCCCGCCGTCAGAGCGGCCTGGGGAGAAGCGCTGGATCTGCCTGCTTATATGGCCACGGAAGGGCGCATGGCGGCGGCCCTTAAGAAAATCGGTTTTGATTATGTGTTTGACACCAATTTTTCCGCAGATCTGACCATTATGGAAGAAGGGAACGAGCTGCTTGCAAGGCTTGCCGATCCGGAAGAGAAGAGATGGCCCATGTTCACCTCCTGCTGCCCGGCCTGGGTACGTTTTCTCAAATCCCAGTATCCCGACATGGCGGATCACCTTTCCACGGCAAAATCGCCTCAGCAGATGTTCGGCGCCGTGGCCAAAAGCTATTTTGCAGAAAAAATCGGTGCGGATCCTGGGAAAATATGCAGTATTTCCATTATGCCCTGTGTCTCCAAAAAAATGGAGGCAACGCTTCCTGATATGTACAGCGCCGGAGGAGGCGCAGATGTGGACATTGTACTTACCACAAGAGAATTCGCCAGACTGGTGCGGGCGGAGCATATTGCGCCGGCGCTGCTTACCGAGGAGGCCTTTGATTCCCCGCTGGGGGAGAGCACAGGAGCGGGCGTTATTTTCGGCGTAACCGGCGGTGTTATGGAAGCGGCCTTAAGAACGGCCTACTACTGTGTGGAGGGCGTCAATCCTCCGGCGGATACATTTTCCGATGTCAGAGGCTTTGAAGGCCGCAGGGAGGCGGAGTTTTCTCTGGGAGGAAGGACGCTGCGCACATGTACGGTAAGCGGACTGAAAAATGCAAGGGATCTGATAGAGGATCTCCGCGCGGGAACCGTCCATTATGACTTTGTGGAGGTAATGGCCTGCCCCGGCGGTTGTGTGGGCGGCGGGGGACAGCCCATACTGGACGGCGTGGAGATGGCGGACGTAAGAGGCCCCAGGCTTTACAAGCTGGACGAGCAGCGGCCGCTGCGTTTTTCCCATGACAATCCGGGAATCAAAAAACTTTATGCGGAATATATGGGCGCGCCCCTTGGAGAAAAAGCCCATCAGCTGCTGCATACCCATAATTGATGTGAAAAAGCTTTTTGCAAAAAGCTTGACAGCTGCCGAAGCGGCACAGTATAATAGAAAAGATTCGTAGAAAGAAGGACAGCACCCTGATATCACGGGTGTTGTCTTTTTGCGTGAAAAAAGAGTGGAAATAAGAAAGGACTTTTGAATGGAAATAACGAGATACCAGGATGCAGACATTGATTCCCGGATCCTCCGCGCTGTGGAGGAAATGGGTTTTGACCAGATGACACCTATACAGGAGCAGGCGATTCCCGTATTGCTGGAAAGAAAAGACGTGATAGGCCAGGCACAGACAGGAACCGGCAAGACGGCGGCTTTCGGAATCCCCGTCATACAGAATATCGACCCTGACAACAGAAGCCTGCAGGCAGTCATCCTCTGCCCCACAAGGGAGCTTGCCATCCAGGCGGCAGATGAAATGCATCGTTTTGCCAAATATATGCATGGTATAAAGATCCTGCCCATTTACGGCGGCCAGGATATCAGCAGACAGATTAAGGCCTTAAGAAGCGGCGTACAGATTATTGTAGGCACCCCCGGCCGTGTAATGGACCATATGCGCCGCCATACGCTGAAGATGGAGCATGTGAATATGGTGGTTCTGGATGAAGCGGATGAAATGCTCAACATGGGCTTTCGGGAGGACATCGAAACTATCCTCCAGGGAATCCCTTCCGAGCACCAGACGGCGCTCTTCTCAGCCACAATGCCCAAGCCCATCCTGGAGATTACCGATACCTACCAGAAGGATGCGGTCTATCTGAAGATGACCAAGCAGGAGCTGACCATTCCGCTTGTAAAGCAGTATTATTACCGTGTGAACAGCCAGATTAAGGTGGAGGTTGCAAGCCGCCTTCTGGATTATTACGGGATTCAGAGATCCCTGATCTTCTGCAATACCAAGAGAATGGTGGATGAGCTTTCAGAAACCCTGAAAAATAAAGGCTATACGGCCGAAGGCCTTCATGGTGATCTTTCCCAGAACCAGAGAGATACCGTAATGCACCGTTTCCGTAACGGCAGCCTTCAGATTCTGATCGCAACGGATGTTGCGGCCAGGGGAATTGATGTGGATGATGTGGAAGCCGTATTTAATTACGACCTTCCCCAGGATATCGAATACTATGTTCACAGAATCGGACGTACCGGACGCGCAGGAAGAGAAGGCCGTTCCTTTACCTTTGTTTCCAACCGGGAAATGTACCGTTTAAGAGACATTGAAAGAAGCTGCAAGACAACCATTCAGGAAAGAAAGGTGCCGTCCGCTGCGGATATCGTATCCATCAAGGCTGAAAAGGCGCTGCGTGCCGCATTTGAGACACTGGAAGGCGCACAGCTGGATAAACTGACGGATATGATAGAAAGGAAGCTGGAAGACAGCGATTACAGCGCTGTCGAGCTTGCAGCCGCCTTCCTGAAAATGCAGATGGGAGAGGAACCCCAGGAAATCCAGGAGGTGATCCCCGAAAGACGCAGGAATTACCGCGGCAGCCGTGATTTCGGCAGCGGCCGTCAGGACAGAGACAATCGTTCCGGAAAAGACGGACGTGGAAATAATCCCCGTTATGGCAGGAATGACGGCAAGCGCAGGAGCTTTCCCGAAGACAAAGGGGGAGAACGCCGCAAATACCGCGATTCGGCATCCGGCAGACCCGCAGGATCCGGCCGTACAGGCAGTTCCTCCCGCCGTAACAGCGGGGAAACTACGCGCCGTGAAAAAGACAGGCGCATCGGCTAATCAGCCATAAACACCGGCAACCGGCCGCCGCTGAACCTACAGCGGCGGCTATATTTATGCCCGAACCGCAGCCGGGAGGTTATATGGACAGGACACAGGAATATATATATAAAGAAACTTTGTCGTAACTTTATGGAAGAAAAAAGTTATGAAGCTTTTTTATGGAGGAAAAACTGTGTTAAGATTAATGACGGATTCAATTCTGCAGTTCCTTGCAAATCAGCCAAGAGCCTTTGCCCATGTGCAGGGCTCCGAAAAATACCCGCAGGTGGAAGGGCTTGTCACCTTCTATGACTTTCTGGACGGCACCATCGTGATGGCCGATATTTCCGGTCTGCCTCATGAGGAAGAAACCTGTGAAAGGGGATTCTTCGGCTTCCACATCCATGAAGGGGCCGCCTGCACGGGAAATGAAGAGGATCCCTTTGCCGATGCCGGCTCCCACTTTAATCCCGACGGCTGCCCCCATCCGGCCCATGCCGGGGATATGCCGGTGCTTGAAGAAAACCGGGGAAGATCATGGCTCGCATTTTATACGGAACGATTTACACCCAGAGATGTATTGGGAAGAACGGTAGTTATCCATTCCATGCCCGATGACTACCATACCCAGCCTTCCGGGGATTCGGGAGAGAAGATGGCGTGCGGCGTAATTCAATAGGAAACAGAACATTTTTCTGTTTGCATGGAAAAAATACCTAGTGTATAATAAACAATATGCGCTTTGGGAAAGAATACGGAATGAGGAGTAACTGTGAGGGCACTGAACAGTTAAAATGAGGATAATATGGACGATAATACAAAACAGGAACGGTTAAACAAATATCTGGCTGACTGCGGGATCTGCTCCCGCAGGGAAGCCGACCGCATGATAGAAGCAGGCAGGGTCATGGTAAACGGCGTCCCTGCTGAAACGGGCATGCGGATCACTCCGGCGGATGATGTTGCGGTGGACGGCCGCATACTGGAAAAGAAGGACCGTAAGGTAGTGCTTGCCTATTATAAGCCCGTGGGAGTTACCTGTACGGAAAAGGATAAATATGCGGAGAAAACCATCCGTGACGCCATCGATTACCCTATCCGGGTGACTTATGCCGGACGGCTGGACAAGGATTCGGAGGGGCTGCTTCTTTTGACTAACGACGGGGATCTGATCAACGGACTGATGCGGGCGGCCAATTACCATGAGAAGGAATACCTGGTCCGTGTGAATAAGCCGATTAATGATACCTTCCTGGAAAAGATGGCGGCGGGCGTTTTTCTCAAGGAGCTCAATGTCACCACCCGTCCCTGCACAATTGAGCAGGAAGGAAAATTTGTATTCCGGATCGTCCTCACACAGGGGCTGAACCGGCAGATCCGCCGCATGTGCCGTGCGCTGGGCTACGACGCTCATGGAATCAAGCGTGTCCGCGTGGCGAATATTACCATCGGGAAGCTGAAGCCGGGCAATTACCGTCTGGTGACGGGAGAAGAATTGGAAGAACTATATGGAATGCTGCATTCCTGAGAAAAGGAGCGTTAAGTGCAGATGGACAAGACTGCAAGAATGAAGGAACTGATCGCAAAGCTTGGAGAGGCCGCGAAGGCATATTATGCCGAAGATCGCGAAATCATGAGCAACTACGAATATGATAAACTTTATGATGAGCTGACAGCACTGGAAGAGGAAACGGGCACCGTTATGGCGGGAAGCCCTACCATCAGCGTAGGGTATGAGGCTGTTGACGAGCTGCCCAAGGAGCGGCATGAAAGCCCCATGCTTTCGCTGGGAAAAACAAAGAGCAGGGAAGAGCTGAGGGACTGGCTGGGCGCGCAGAAGGGGCTGCTGTCCTGGAAGCTGGACGGCCTGACCATCGTCCTGACCTACCGCGACGGCCGGCTGTTCAAGGCCGTCACAAGAGGAAACGGAGAGATCGGGGAAGTGATCACCGGCAATGCCAGGGTATTTGTGAATGTCCCGCTGGCAATTCCTTACCAGGGAGAACTGGTTCTCCGGGGAGAGGCTGTCATCACTTATGAGGATTTCCGCAAAATCAATGAACAGATCGAGGACGCCGACGCCAGATACAAAAATCCGAGGAATCTCTGTTCCGGTTCCGTCCGCCAGCTGAATAATGAAATCACCGCACAGAGAAACGTCCGTTTTTTTGCCTTTGCCCTTGTACGCGCGGACGGAGTGGACTTTCAGAATTCGAGAAAAGAACAGTTCATATTTTTAAAAAAGCAGGGCTTTGAGGTGGTGGAATATCAGGAGGTGGATGCACAGTCCATCCTGTCCGCCGTGGAGGATTATGAAAGCCGTGTGGCGGAATATGACGTTCCCTCGGACGGACTGGTGCTGATTTATGATGATATTGCCTACGGCCAGTCACTGGGCCGGACAGCGAAGTTCCCCAGGGATTCCATCGCCTTTAAATGGGCGGATGAAACCGCGGAAACAACGCTTCAGGAAATCGAATGGAGCGCAAGCCGTACGGGGCTGATTAACCCGGTTGCCATATTCGATCCGGTAGAGCTGGAGGGCACTACGGTGAGCAGGGCCAGCGTACACAATGTGAGCATCGTAAAAGCGCTGAAGCTGGGAATCGGGGATCGGATTACCGTTTATAAAGCCAACATGATTATCCCCCAGATCGCGGAAAACCTCACTGGAAGCGATACGCTGGAAATCCCCCATACCTGTCCGGTCTGCGGCGGAGAAACCAGGATCGAGCAGGTGAATGATGTACAGTCTCTCTACTGCACGAATCCTGACTGCGATGCCAAAAAGGTGAAGTCCTTCACTCTTTTTGTCAGCAGGGACGCCCTGAACATCGATGGACTGTCGGAGGCTACACTGGAAAAATTCCTGGGAAGGGGTTATCTGCATACCTTTGCCGACCTGTTCCATCTGGAGCAGTACCGGGAGGAAATCGTGGAAATGGAGGGCTTTGGCGAAAAGTCCTATCAGAATCTGGCGGACAGTATTGAAAAGTCCAGGAAAACCACGCTGCCCAGAGTGATCTACGGGCTGGGGATCGCGAATATCGGCCTTGCCAATGCAAAAATGATCTGCCGTGAGTATCATGATGATCTGGAACGCATGATGCAGGCGGACGTAGAGGAATTAAGCCTGATAGACGGCATAGGGGAAGTCATCGCAGGAACCTTCCATGATTACTGGCAGTCCGAAAAGAACCGTGAGAATATGAAGAAGCTGCTTGAGGAGCTGGAAATTGAGCAGATAGAGGTGGACGAATCCGCACTCACCCTGAAGGGGATGGTGTTTGTCGTTACCGGAAGCCTTATGCATTTTGACAGCAGAAGCGCGCTGAAGGAACTGATCGAAAGCAAAGGCGGCAAGGTGACCGGAAGCGTTACCGGAAAGACCACCTGCCTGATTAACAACGATTCCGCCTCAGGCTCTTCCAAGAACAAGAAGGCCAAGGAGCTTGAGGTTCCCATCGTTACAGAAGAAGAATTCATGAAGCAATATCTGGATATGGAGGTATAAGAAGCAATGCCGATTAAAGTACAAAGCGATCTGCCCGCAAGGACAATACTGGAAAATGAAAATATATTTGTCATGGACGAATACAGGGCGCAGCATCAGGATATGCGTCCCCTTGCGATCTGCATTCTCAACCTGATGCCAGTGAAGCAGGATACGGAGCTGCAGCTGCTTCGCTCTCTTTCCAACACCCCCCTGCAGGTGGATGTGACATTTATGAAAATGAACAGTCATGTATCGCTGAATACTTCCATGACGCATCTGAATAAATTTTACAATACCTTCGATGAGCTTAGGGGAAAACAGTATGACGGCCTGATCATCACAGGCGCTCCCGTGGAACAGATTCCCTTTGAGGAAGTGGATTACTGGCCGGAGCTGTGCGAAATCATGGAATGGTCCAAAACCCATGTGACAAGCACCTTTCACATCTGCTGGGGCGCCCAGGCCGGCCTGTATTACCACTTCGGGTTGAACAAGGTGCTGCTTCCCCAGAAGCTGTTCGGCGTGTTTTCACATAAGGTATCCAACCGCAGGGTGCCGCTGGTGAGAGGCTTTGACGACTATTTTTATATTCCCCACAGCCGCCATACGGCGGTTTCCGCGGAAGAAATCCATGCATGCAAAGAACTGATGGTCATGGCGGAGTCTGAAGAGGCAGGCGTCCTGCTCGCCATGGCGGGAGACGGCCGGCAGATTTTTGTTATGGGGCATCCGGAATATGACCGGTATACACTGCATAATGAGTATATGCGGGACAAGGAAAAGGGACTGCCCATCCAGGTGCCAAAGAATTATTATCCGGATGACGACTGTACCAGACGGCCTAACCTGCTGTGGAGATCCCACTGTAATAACCTGTATACCAATTGGCTGAATTATTACGTATACCAGGCAACTCCCTACGAATGGGGCCAGCTTGTATAAAATATGCATATGCATAAGCTTCAGCCAGGCTGACAATGGAAAAAATAAGGCATTATAAGCCGGCAGCGGCTCCTAATGCCTTATTTTGTTACCCGGATTTTTTGTGATTTTTTTTCTAACCGTACTTTAACCTTGCTTTCTGTATAATGTGCCTGTGATCACATAATAAACCATGTCGCGACACCAAAAACAGGAGGTAAAAAATTATGCTGAAACACAAAATCACAACCGGACTTATCATCTCGGCCATTGCCGTTGCAACCCTTTCCATTTCCGCATTTGCCGCGGGAACGGACACACAGTCTGATTTCATCCTGACAGTCTGTGAAAAAGGAAGCCAGAAGACATTGACAGAAATGAAGACGGATGAAAACGGGGTTCGTTACTATGACACAGACGAGGGTGTCCGGATTTCCATCTGTACGCCGGACGGCAATGGAAAACAGAATAAGCCTTCCCTGAAAACAGACGGAAACGGAATGCAGTATAGTGAGCTGGAGGACGGAAGCAGGGTTTATGTAAGCACCGCCAGAAGCGCTTCCGTGGATTAAGGCAGGAAAATAATGACGCCGGAACGGAGTAAAATGGACAGACGAGGAAGGAATGGCGGTAAATGAGACTTTTGATCGTTGAAGATGAAGAGGATATGCAGGAAGCCTTATGCTATGGGCTCCGCAAGCGGGGATATGCGGTGGATGCCGCAGGGAACGGAACTGATGCAGTGCAGCTGTGCCAGATTAATGAATATGACCTTGTGGTTCTGGACCTGAACCTTCCGGGACTGGACGGCATGGAAGTCCTGCAGCAGATACAGTCCCTTGGAAAGCCGGCAAAAGTGCTGATTCTGTCCGCGCGCTCAGAGCTGGAAGACAAGGTTGCCGGGCTGGACGGCGGAGCCAGCGATTACCTTACCAAGCCCTTTCATTTCGAAGAACTGGAGGCCTGTATCCGTATGCTTCTCCGGCGTTCCTTCATCCAGGAGGAGGCTTCCCTGAAAAGAGGGGGCCTCTGCCTGGAAACCAATCTGAAAACTGTTCGTTTTAACGAACACCCACTGGATTTTTCCATGCGTGAATTTGCCATTCTGGAGTACCTGATGAGAAACAGCGGAAGGGCTGTCAGTGCAGAAGAGCTCATGGAGCATATCTGGGACAGCCAGGCAGATCCCTTCTCCAATCAGGTCAAGGTCTATATCAGCGTAATACGACGCAAGCTGCTTGCCGTCACAGATGAGGAAATTATACGGAATATCCGCGGAGCAGGCTATCTGATTGACAAAAAGGAGGATATATGCTGAAAAAAATATCTCTGCGCATGAGGCTTACCCTCTTATCAGCCATGGTCATGGCCGGCGCCGCCGTCATTCTTACATGTGTTTTCCTGTTTGGGGCGGACCGTATTTTTGTCCGCAATCTGCCGCAGGAATTCATCGGCAGCAGCGAAATCACGCTGTCCGGTGCAGCGGCAGAGGATATGGAGCTGGCCTCTGTCACTTTTACAATAAAGGAAGCCGGAAATCGCTTTAACCTTTGGGGAACTGCCGGGCTGATACTTGTTCTTATTCTGGGTACCGCAGCGGCCTGGCTGGTAGCCGGCCGTGCATTGCAGCCGCTGGAGGAGCTGTCAGACACGATAGAAGAAATCAGCGGAAATGATTTATCCCATCGGGTGGAAATCAGGGACAGGCAGGATGAAATCGGTCGCCTGGCACGTTCCTTCAATCTGATGATGGATAAAGTAAGCGCATCCTTTGAACGGCAGAAACGTTTTTCAGCCAGCGCGGCGCATGAACTTAAAACCCCCCTTGCCACCATCGCTGTGAATCTTGATGTCCTCGCACTGGAGGAAGCCCCGCCGGCAGCCCGCCTGGAAAAGGTTCTGAAGGTCATCCGGACAAATAATGAACGCATGATACGGCTTGTGGATGATTTATTCAGGCTGACCTCTGAAAATGGCAGCATCGTGAACGAGGAGGTCAGCCTGGAAGAACTCCTTGCAGAGTCAGCAGAGGAGCTTTCCAGGCCGATCCAGGAAAAGCATCTGACGGTTTCCATCGGAAGCATGCCTGGCTTAAAGCTGACAGGCAGCCGCGTGATGCTTTCCCGTGCGGTGGGCAATCTGTTCGAAAATGCGGTAAAATACAACAGAGATTACGGTACAATTTCCATTTCAGCCAGAAAAGAAGCAGGAAAAATAATTATGAGGATGGCAGATACGGGAATCGGAATCCCGAAAGAGGAAATTTCCCGCATATTTGAACCGTTTTACAGGGTGGACAAGTCCCGTTCCCGCGCCATGGGCGGATCGGGATTGGGACTGCCGCTTGTAAAGGACATCCTGGAAAAGCATGGAGGAAATATTACGGTAAAGAGCACTCCCGATGAATCCACTGTGTTTATACTTGAATTCCCTGAAAACAATTTTCAGGAATATGTTGTGGATACGGAATAAAGAACGACAAAAACCTGACAGAATAACAGCAAAACTCCCGGACCAGATATTAAACTGGCTGGCAAGTTCTGTTGTTTTTTTTATGGATTTTAATATATTTTCTGTTTTTTTAGCTTTTTGCGGAATACAGCATACCATACATTTAATGAACAAATTTTCAGATTTTGTTGACGAGGGCGAAATATAATTATATTATAAATAAGTAATTACTTATTTTTGATCAAGAGCATACTCAGAAGGCAAAATAAACTATGAAGGATATTCTTGTAACTGGATACAACAGAATAATAAAAGAAATTCTCTGGAGTGACCTGGCAAAAGATTTCCGGGTTATTGCTGCGGACAGGGAACTGCCGCGCCGAAATGACGGCAACGTCCGCTTCTATAGCATTTCTCCGGAAGAAGAAGCTTTCCGCCAGCTTTTTGATGTATACTCTTTTTCCGCAATCTTTTTTATATCCGGCTATGTGGACGGCGGAGAAGGCTTTTACGGTGAAATGAACGATCTGGAAAAGGTACTGCTGGAAGCGGCGCATGCCCATGTGGACAAAGTGGTGATCCTTTCCTCCATTGAAAGCATGAACTATGTTCCTGCCATAGGGACAGGAGGTATTGAACTGGACAGGAATTTCTATCAGGCCGCATCCCTGCGCGCCGATCAGCTGGAAGAAATGTGCCGTTTTTTTTCAAAAACCATGTCATTAAAAACCATAATACTGAGGCTGCCGTATCTGACGAATTCCTGTAATGATGGAAATTTCCTGGGTAAACTTTTCCGGAATATTTATGAAAACAAAAAATTACTCCTGCCTTACAGAGAGAATGACCGGGTAGATTTTATCAGTCAGGAGGATCTTGCAGAGCTTCTCAGGCGTATTGTTGAAGAGGATGAAGATGAGAGCGGCAGTTATTTTGTCAGCAGCGGTTACCGTCATACCTACGGGGATCTGGCGGCTGTTTTGTCCTCCCTGTCACCTGGCCTGCGTATCCTTTATGAAAATAAGGCGGATGTAATCCCCAGGGAGGATTATCCCTTTGAACTGAGGAAAATTTATGGCTGGATTCCCAAAGAAGATGTCATGGAACAGACTGCATGGCTTTATGAACTTTTTTGCAAAAAAGTGATGAAAGGGAAGCGTTCCCTTCGGGACTGGCTTGAAAAGCTTCTGAACCGACAGGAAGGGATTTTCAAATATGTGGAGCTGTTGGTTGTTTTTCTGTTCGCAGAGCTTCTCAACCATTATCTGGGTGTAAATGTGTATTTCCGCTTCGTTGACATCCGCCTGTTTTTTATTGTTATCATGGGCACAATTTATGGAATGCGGACCGGGCTGCTGGCGGCACTGCTTGAATGTATCGCTCTGTTTGTGCAGTATCTGGGGATCGGCGTGGACTGGACGCTGCTGTTTTACAATGTGGAAAACTGGATTCCTTTCATGATTTACCTGATGGCCGGTTCCGTAACGGGTTACATAAAAAATAAAAAGACGGAAGAAATCAAGTTCTCACGGGAAGAATACGGACTTCTTCGGGATAAATACCTCTTCCTGAATGAAGTATACCGAAGCGCCGTGGAAAATAAAGGAGAATATAAAAAGCAGATACTTGGCTTCAAGGACAGCTTCGGCAGAATTTTCGATGCAGTGCAGCGGCTGGACAATATTCTGCCGCAGAGCATATTTATGGAGGCTCTGCTGACAATGGAGGATATTCTTGAGAACCGCAGTATTGCGATTTATTCCGTGGATCAGTATGAACGCTTTGGACGTCTGGTGGTCTGTTCCGATCAGCTTCGGACTAAACTGCCAAAATCCATGGTGCTGGAAGAGTCCGGAGGCCTTTTTGAGATGGTCCGGGAAAGAAAAATTTACAAAAACACGGAAATGCAGGAGGGGATGCCTGTTTACGCCAGCGGAATCTTCCGGGAAGAAAAGCTTGTTCTGTTCGTAGTAATCTACGAAGTAAATCCGGATCAGTACGGGATGAACTATATGAATATTTTCCGTATTCTCTGCGGCCTGGTCCAGACCTCTTTTCTCAGGGCACTGGATTATGAAGAGCTTGCGGAGGAAAAAATCTATTATCCCCAGACCAATGTGGTGCGCAGGGAACGTTTTATGGAAATCCTTGCCGTCCAGTCCGAGATGAAAGAAAAAAAGATAGCGGACTACGTTCTGGTGAAGCTGGAGGAAAAGGAACGGCACAAGGTCAGCGATTCTCTTTCCAGAATCATCCGGGCGGCGGATGTGATCGGAGAAGGAACGGATGGAAACCTGTATGTTCTTCTCACTCAGGTTAATTTGGAAAGTTTTCATTTTGTGGAAACCCGGCTGGCCGGAACCGGACTTTCCTATCAAGTGGTAGAGAAAGTGGGGTGACAGAATGGGCCTGTGGATGTTTGTGTTGTTCCATTGTGTTTTGTGCCTGATTGCTGCGATACTGATGTATACGCATCTTATGAAAAGCCGCCCCATGATTCTTCCGATCGTATTTCTGGTTCCGGTATTCGGTTTTTCCTGTCTTCTTTTCCTGGAATGGGAATCCAGGGGAGATCAGGAAAACAAAAAGGAAATCGGCATTGAAAAGCTGAAAATTAATGATGATATCCACAGAAGCATCCTGATGGAGGAGGATCCGGCAAGGGATCTGATGGTGCCGCTTCAGGAAGCACTTCTTATGAACGATGCATCCACGCGAAGAGAGCTTATGATGGATATTTTATATGATGATGTGGGCGAATATGTAGAAGTGCTGAAGAATGCCCGGATGAATGATGATACCGAGGTAGTGCATTATGCCACCACTGCCATGGTAGAACTGCAGAAGGACTATGAAACAAAGCTGCAGAAACAAAAGGAGGCCTTTGCCCTGGAAGAAGACGCCGGACTTCTGGATGAATACATACAGACGCTCGAAAAATATGTGGAAAGCGGCCTGCTGGAGGGGAATATGCTGAAAAACCGCAGACTGGAACTGTGTGGGCTGCTGGAACGCAAGCTCACACAGCGAAAAGAAGAAGGGCATGAGGAGCTGCCCCTGTACTGCAAGAAATTTGAACAGGATTGTGCCCTGGGGGAGTATGAAGATGCCCTGCGTATGGCTGACGCCGCCATAAGGCTCTGGCCCCAGCAGGAGGAAGGCTATCTGATGAAAATCCGGCATGGGGTAATGACAAAGAATCCGGAACAGATTGGGACGGTAATCGGCCTGCTGGAAAACAATAAAGTATATCTTTCTCCAGCTGCAAGAAGAACGGTGGACTTCTGGAAGGAAAACGATGAAACGGAAAGCTGAAAAAGAAAGCACCCGGCCAAAGAACAGAATATTGAGGCTCCAGTTTGGGAAAATGCAGTGGGCGATGATTTTATTCGGACTGATGATTGTGGTCCTGCTGTTTGAAAGGCGCAATGTGAAATATGAACAATCCGAAAGCAGCCTGCCCATACTCAACAGTGAAAGCTTTTCCGGACCATCTGTACAGCAGGATCCGGAATGTCTGCTGCTGTGGGACAGCACACAGGAGGATTCCGTAAATGCCAAAACGGAAATGTCTGCCGTCCTTTCCCAAATGAAAATCCCATTTGAAGAGCAGGACTGGGAACAGAATAAAGGAACCGCCAGTTTCGGTTATGAAAATATTATTCTTGCGGTCAATCAATATGAAAAACTGGGAACTTCCCTGCTTGAACTGTTTGATCACATTAAAGCTGGCGGTAATATGCTGGTGCTCTGTCCGCCCGAACCTGACACTTATCTTAAGCTTGTCAGCGATAAAATGGGCATCCGTGATGTGGGTGCGACCCGGTACTGTGTGGAAGGGCTGCGTTTTAAAAGCGGGTTTATGATTGGCGGAAAGGACAGGGATATCGAGGTGAGTGATCCCTTTGATTCCGCGCTGTCCGTTACGCTGGAAGAGGGCGCTGCCGTACATATTGTTAGTGCGGATGATAAGGAAATGCCTCTGCTATGGGAATATGCATATGGCAACGGCAAGGTAGTCTTTTACAATCTCAACTTTTTTGAAAAGGTATACAGAGGTTTTTACTGCGCCGCCTACAGCCTGCTGTCCGATATCTGCATATGGCCTGTTATCAATGGTTCCGCCTTCTATATTGATGATTTTCCCTCCCCTGTGCCGGCGGGAGAAGGGGAATTTATCCAACGGGACTATCATATGGACATCAAAACCTTTTACACTAATGTATGGTGGCCGGATATAGAAGAACTGTGGAAAAAACATGGAATCCGGTATACGGGTCTGGTCATTGAGGATTATTCCGATGAAAACCAGGCGCCGTTTGAAGGGAATGACGATCTGCAGCGGTTCCGCTATTTTGGCAACAAGCTGCTGGATGACGGCGGGGAAATCGGTTTTCATGGGTACAACCACATGCCTCTTGTCCCTGAAGATTTTGATTATAAAAACCAGTTTGATACCTACCGGCAATGGAAAAGCCGGGAAGACATGCGCCTGTCCATTGAGGAGCTGAACCGCTTCTGTACCTGGCTGTTCCCGAAGGAAAAATTCCAGGTGTATGTACCTCCCTCCAATATTCTTTCGGAGGAGGGCCGGCAGATTCTTGTGGAGGATTTTCCCCAGATACGTGCGATCGCCAGCATTTATTTCCCAGGTGAATTTGAATACTCCCAGGATTTTATGGTGTCTGAAGACGGCATGATCGAAACGCCCAGAATCATTTCCGGCTATATCATCGGATCCTACATGGAAACAGGTGCGATTTCAGAGCTTAACTTTCATTATGTCAATTCTCATTTCCAGCACCCGGATGATGTCCTGGATACGGACAGGGGAGTACAGGAGGGCTGGGAAAAGCTGAAAAACAGGCTGACGGAATATACGGATTGGCTGTATGAGTCGGCGCCGGATATCCGGAACCTGACGGGCAGCGAAATGGCAGGAGCCGTACAGCGCTATTATTATCTGGAGCCCCGGATTACCAGGCAGGAAAACGAAATTCACATCAGCCTTTCCAACTTCAGTGATGAGGCATGGCTGTTTACCAGAATCAATGAAGGCCTGCTGGAAAGTGTGGAGGGCGGTACAGCCGTGGAGACTGCGGACGGACTCTATCTTCTGAAGGCCGAAAGCAGTGAACTGGTACTGAAGCTTACGGAACAGACAGGAGGGGATTAAATGGATACCAAAAAGCTCTTTCGTTTTTTATCAGTCATTTTTATCTGTGTCCTGTTTGTCATCCTCACAGCGGCCCTGTTGGGACAGCGTTTTTATGGAAATTACCAGCCCCGTGAAATACAGGTGGCAATACTGGAGCAGGAAAGCTTTGATTTGGAGCCGCCGCAGAAAAAAACGGAATGCCTGGTCGTGACCAACAGCGAAGAAGCAAATTCAGCGCATGCATACAATGAAATACAGGGAATATTTTCACAGCTGAAGGTCCGGGCTGACTATGTGGATCTTTCCCGGGAGGAGCTTCCTGCCTATGATGCTTATGAAAAGGTGGTTCTGGCGGCTGAGGATTATGACCAGCTGGGAGCGCGTGCATCAGATTTGATAGACTGGGTCGGGAACGGCGGAAACCTGATGATTTTTTTCCCGCCACAGGCAGGCTCCGTTTTTCAGTCAATCAGCGCCGGCCTGGGCATCCGGGAGGTGGGACGGGAGATGTATGAGCTTCCCGGAATCCGCATGAAAACTGATTTTCTGCTGGGAGGCAAAGGAAAGGATTTCATGGTGGAAGAGCCATACGAGTCCTCTTTGTCCCTGTCTTTGAATGAAGACTGTACCGTGCATATTGTCAGCGCTGATGACAGGGAGCTTCCGGTTCTGTGGGAAAGGAAATACAAGGATGGAACGATTGTCTTTGACAACTTCGGCATTATGGAAAAGGCTTATCGGGGAATCCATGCGGCGGGTTACAGCCTGCTGGGGGAGGCCTTTGCCTGGCCGGTAATCAATGGCAGTTCTTTTTATCTGGATGACTTTCCCTCTCCGGTCCCTTCCGGCGCCAGTGAGTATATACAGCGGGATTACGGAATCAGTGTTAAAGATTTCTATACCAATGTCTGGTGGCCAGATTTGCTGAAGCTTTCGGAAAAATATGGCTGTCGGTACAACGGCATGGTCATTGAGGATTATAACGATCAGGTGGAAGCCCCTTTTAAGCCGAATCAGAATATTCAGCGCTTTCAGTATTTCGGTTCCTCTCTTTTGAAAAACGGCGGGGAAATCGGTCTGCATGGATACAATCACATTCCTCTTTGTCTGAAGGGCTTTGATAAAAGCTTCGGGGACGGCTATGTACAGGGAACCTACGATCGGCTGTTCGATTATGGTTATTGGAATTCAAAAGAAGATATGGAAGCCGCCATGCATGAACTGGTCCGTTTTACAAAGAAACTGTTTCCACAGGCTTCGGCCAGTGTCTATGTCCCTCCTTCCAATATTCTGTCCGAAGAAGCCAGAAGCATACTGGCTGAAGAATTTCCGGATATTAAGGCCATTGCCAGCATTTATTTTAAAGGCGATGTGGAATATACCCAGGATTTTGAGGTGGCTGCCGATGGACTCGTGGAAACGCCGCGTATCATATCCGGTTATATCATCGATCCTTATATGGAAATGGCGGCCCTTTCCGAGCTGAATCTGCATTATGTTAATTCCCATTTCCAGCATCCCGATGATGTCCTCGATCCCGACCGTGGTGCTGAAGCGGGATGGGAAACGATGAGAAGCAGGCTGGAGGAATATCTCGCCTGGTTATATGGAGCGGCGCCGGATATACGGAACCTGACCGCCAGTGAAATGGCCGGTGCAGTACAGCGGTATTTTTATCTGGATGCCGTGCAGGAGGTTACGGAGGATGAAATCAGGCTGAGCCTGACGAATTTCAAAGGGGATGGATATCTTCTTATCCGCATCAACGGCAGAATTCCGGTGGATACCGCGTCTTGCATCAGCGGCGGGGAACTGACGGATATGGGCGGAGGGCTGTTTTTAATCAAAGCCGATGACAGCAATATTGTAATCACAAGGGGAGGCGAGTAGATGCGTATCTGTGTGATACTGGAGGGCTGCTATCCTTATGTGACAGGCGGGGTATCCACCTGGATGCATCAGTATATCAAAGCGATGCCGGAGCATGAATTTGTGCTCTGGACAATAGGCGCCTCCTCCCGGGACAGGGGAAAATTCAAATATGAGCTGCCTGATAACGTGACGGAAGTTCACGAAATATTCCTTCAGGATGCGCTGAATCTTCCGCCCGGGAAGAAAAAATACAGGCTGAAGCAGGAGGAACTGCAGGCGCTGAGGGATTTCGTACACTGCAGCAGGCCTGACTGGGAAGTATTGTTCCATATGTACAATGAT
Source organism: Eisenbergiella massiliensis (assembly GCF_003435485.1). Classification (NCBI taxonomy): domain Bacteria; kingdom Bacillati; phylum Bacillota; class Clostridia; order Lachnospirales; family Lachnospiraceae; genus Eisenbergiella; species Eisenbergiella massiliensis. The sequence continues at coordinate 153,953 of NZ_QVLV01000002.1, read as the reverse complement.
AAAGGGATGTCCCCGATGTCTTTCCTGATGAGTAAGGAATTTCTGGATATCCTTACGGATATCTGCGAAGATGATTATCCCTATACGGCCTTTTCAGATATGTTTCATACATTGCGTTCCATGTTCCTGCCTGTTTTGTACACTATCTGTCAGGAAGTGCCCAGGGCGGATCTGTATCACGCAATTGCCACCGGCTACAGCGGGATACTGGCCCGTCTTGGCAGCTATAAATATCATGTCCCTTTCATGCTGACGGAGCATGGCATTTATACAAGGGAAAGAGAAGAGGAGATCATCAGGGCGCAATGGGTGCCTGCGGCATTTAAACGGTTCTGGGTACGTTTTTTTTATATGCTCTCAGCCGCTGTTTATGACAGGGCGGATATGATTACCAGCCTATTCGGCAATGCCAGGAAGATCCAGATCGATATTGGCTGCGCACCGGAGCGCTGCAGGGTGATTCCCAATGGAATCCATTATAAACGCTTTTGTGACATCCCTCTTAAGGAAGAGGATGGCTGGACGGATATCGGAGCGGTGGTTCGCCTGGCGCCGATCAAGGATATAAAAACGCTTATCTATTCATTTTATGAGCTGAAATTCCGGCTGGAAAAGGTACGGCTGCACATTATCGGGCCGGAAGATGATAAGCAGTATGCGCAGGAATGCTATGAGCTTGTCAGGCAGCTGGGAGTAAAGGATGTGCTTTTTCCCGGTATGGTGAATGTTCTGGAATATATGAAAAAGCTGGATTTTACTGTTCTGACCAGCATTTCGGAGGGGCAGCCGCTTTCCGTTCTGGAATCCTTTGCTGCAGGCAGGCCCTGTGTCACAACGGATGTAGGCTGCTGCCGGGAACTGCTTAACGGAATGGAGGGCGATGAGCTTGGCTGCGCGGGCTTCTGTGTGCCTCCCATGGACAGGGAAGCCCTCTGCAGCGCTATGGAACGGATGTGTCTGCGTGTGGAGGAACGTTACCGGATGGGACAGATCGGGAAGAAAAGGGTGGAACAATTTTACCGCCATGAGGATATGATTCAAAATTACAAACAGGTTTATTCAGAGGTAATGGAAAAATGGCAGGGATCGGATTCAGTCTAAAAAAGCTGTTCAATAAAAAAGGGGTATTCAATCTGTGCCGCGCATATGGATATGCAGGGCTTATCTGTGCAGGACCGATGATCCTGGGTGTCATTCTTTTGACGGGAGTTGCCTTTCTGTCACAGCTGGCAGGCATGGATCAGCATCACAGAGAGCTGCTTAACTGTATGCTCACTTACTGTCTGCTGGCGTCCCTTACCACTACCAGTATTTTCAACATGGGAGTGACCCGTTTTGTTTCGGATATGCTGTACGAAGAAAAAGCCTCAAAAATTATGCCCAGCCTCTATGGCAGCTGTGCCATCCTGCTTGTGGGCGGAGCTTTTGTCTGGTGTGTTTTCCTCCATTTTTCAGGAGTGTCGCCGGTATATAAGCTGCTTTGTCTGTGGTTCTATGTAATTCTTATCGTTGTATGGATGGAAATGAACTATCTGACCGCCTTAAAGGATTATAAGGTGCTTGTGATGGATTTTGCGGCCTCGCTGGGAATCGGCCTGCTTCTGGCCCTTATTCTGGTTCTGCTGCGAATGGTTACGATAACGACGCTGTTTTTATGCGTGATACTCGCCTATGGCCTGCTGATGACACTTTATTACAGGCAGCTGCTCAAATATTTCCCCAAAAGCAGCGGAAGCTGTTTTTCCTTCCTGCGGTGGTTTGATAAATACCGTTCACTGACATTTACCGGAATTTTTGTCAACCTCGGCCTGTTCGCCCATCTTGTAATCATGTACTTCGGTCCTTTGCAGGTTCAGGTGGAAGGCCTGTTCTATGGGGCGCCAATGCATGATGTGCCTGCGCTGTGCGCATTCTTTTCCATCCTGATTACTACAATTAACTTTGTGACCTCGGTGGAAGTACGTTTTTATCCGAAATATAAGAACTATTACAGCCTGTTTAACGACAACGGTTCCATACGGGATATTGAACAGGCAGAAATGGAAATGCTTGCGGTGCTGAAGCAGGAATTGACCTTCAATGCACATAAACAGCTGATTTCAACGCTTCTGTTCATTGTAATCGGTTCCCTGGTGCTGGAGATTCTGCCCCTGGGCATGAATGATACTTCCATGGGAATTTACCGCCTGCTGTGCGCCGGATACGGACTTTATGCGATCAGCAACACTATCATGCTGATTCTCCTGTACTTTGAAGACTATGCCGGGGCGCTGATGGGGACAACGGCTTTTGCGGCGGTGAGCATTCTGGCTACCGTATGGCAAATCCTGTTCGGGGAAGTAAACTATTATGGCTTCGGTTTCCTGCTGGGGGGCCTGTCGTTTTATCTGGTGAGCTGGCTGCGTCTGGAATGGTATACAAAGAGGCTTCCGTATTTTCTCTTGAGCAGACAGGCACTTGTACAAAATAATAAAGAGGGCATTTTTTCCAGGCTCTGCAACTGGCTGGAGAGAAAGGAAGGAACTTTGGAATGAAAAAAAGGAAAAAGGCAGTTCTGCTGTTTGCGTCCGCACTGTGCATATGTCTGTCAGGCTGCAGCCTGACAGAACAACAGCCGGTGGAAACAGAGGCTTCGGCGGTTGTCCGGACGGAAACAGTGGAAAAAGCGGAATCCTCGCTTGAGGATTACCATCTGAGGGAAAATAAAACCATATATGAGCAGGATGATGAAACAAGTGTGGTTACCATGTACCTGACCGTAAGAGAAGGGAATGAAGCCGAACATACCAACCATACATGGACGGAAATCAATTCCTACTCCAAATACTGGTATGAGGATAATAATATCGAACAGTACGCCGTGGAAGGAATCCTGCAGGTAGGGGATGAGAACGGCCCTCTGGAAGGGGAAGCGGGCTACGGCGAAAACGCTCCCAATGCAATCATAAAAATCAGAGGGCAGTCTTCCAGCAAAGGAGCCCAGAAAAACTATAAAATCGAGCTAAAGGACGGTAAGGATACCTGGAGGGGACAACGGACGATTAATCTGAATAAGCATATGTTTGAAGGCCTGCGCTTCCGGAATAAGCTCGCTTATGATCTTATGAAGGATATTCCTCAGATGATTTCCGCCAGGACGCAGTTTGTACATTTATATGTGAAGGACGAGACAGAAGGCGGCAGCGGTGTCTTTGAGGATTACGGGCTGTTCACGCAGGTGGAGCAGATGAACAAGACATTTCTGAAAAGCCATGGCCTGGATAAAAACGGGCATATGTACAAGGTGAATTTTTTTGAATTTATGCGTTATGAAGACGCCATCCGACTGGCAACTGATCCCGCTTATGATCAGACGGCCTTTGAAGAACATCTGGAAATAAAGGGCGATAACGATCATACAAAGCTGATTGCCATGCTCAATGATGTAAATGATTATTCAATACCAATAGAGGAAACGGTGGAAAAATGGTTTGACACGGAAAACCTGTTTTACTGGATGGGTTTTCAAATCCTGCTGGGAAATACCGATACCAGTTCAAGGAACTATTACCTTTACAGTCCGCTGAATGTAAACAAATTTTACATTATTTCCTGGGATAACGATGGTTCCCTGGAGTATCTGGAAGAACAGCTGAAGGGAAAGGATCTGAGGGATACCTGGGAATATGGTCTGAGTAATTACTGGGGGAATGTTCTGTATCAGCGTATGTTTAAGAATGAGGAATACCGCCGGGAGCTGACGGATGTCATTAACACCCTGCGTTCGGATTATCTTACACCAGAGCGCGTGAGTGAAAAAGTAAACAGCTATAAAAGCGTGACAAAGCCTTATCTTTACAGCATGCCTGATGTGCTTTACGCACCTCTGACCGAGGCTGAATTTGAGCAGGTGGCAGATAATATTCCAAAGGAAATTGAAGAGAATTATCAAAGATACCTGGAGTCTTTGGAAAGACCAATGCCCTTTTATATTGGAGTACCGGAACCACAGGAGGGAAAGCTTACCGTCAATTGGGATGCCGCCTATGATTTTGACAGTGAAAATATTACCTATACCTTTGAGCTTGCAAGGGACTGTCTGTTTAAGGATATTTTATTTTCCGATTCAGCAATCCGTATCCCGCAGGCAGAATTGGATATGCCCGGGGCTGGACAGTATTTTATTCGGGTAACTGCAAAAAATGAGTCCGGTAAAACCCAGACTGCCTTTGACTATTATTACACCGATGACGGAAAGGTTTATGGAACCAAATGCTTCTATGTACTGGAGGACGGAAGTATAGAAGAGGATACGGAAAATGAAGATTCGTGAGGACGGCAGGAATAAATATTACGGCACTTTCCGCAATGAATGGAAATACTATATCTCCCTCTGGGAATGTCAGGCGCTGCGGGAACGTTTCTCAAACATGATGGAACTGGATCCTCATGCCCAAAATGGGATTTATATGATCCGCAGCCTGTATTTTGATGACTATTGGAACAGCGCTTATAATGAGAAAATGGCAGGAGTGGATTTCAGGAAAAAGTACAGAATCAGGATTTATAACTGCCAGGACAGCCATATCAAGCTGGAGAGGAAGATAAAACTCTCCAACTACATACACAAAGACTCCGCCTCTATCACCCGGCAGGAGTTCGACTGGATTACAGAAGGCAGGTACGATTTTCTGCTCAGGCATAAAAACCGGCTCTGTCAGGAATTTTATTATGAATGTATGGCAAATGCGCTGCGCCCGAAGGTCATTGTGGACTATGACAGGGAACCCTTTATTTTAAAGGAGGGGGATGTGAGAATTACCTTTGACTCCAATGTAAGGGCGGCTGTCCCGGATGCGGATTTCTTTGATCCGGATTTGCCCTCCTACGAGGTGGTTCCCTTCGGGAAGACAGTGATGGAAGTGAAATTCACAGAATTCCTGCCTCAGTTTATAAGGGATATTCTTCCGCCGGACGGAGATGAGTTTTCCGCAATTTCCAAATATACAATGTGCTATGAGAGATTATATCACCGGACGGATGCACTATTTATGATTTCAAGGTCTGATAAGACCTGGTAAAACGGACGGCGGAAGCATGACTTTCCCGCCGCAGGATAAGGAGCAGATATGAATATCAAAGATTATTTTAAAAAATCGGTCTGGGAATCCTTTATGAACAGCCAGACGATGACGGAGGATGTGGTGCTGCAGATTGTGATAGCAATGAGTGCGGCACTTATACTGGGTTTGTTCATTTATAAGATATATCAGATTTATTTCGGAGGCGTGGTATTTTCCCGTTCCTTTGCAACAACCCTGGTGGGGATGACGGTGCTGACCTGTATGCTGACGCTGGCCATCAGCACAAATATCGTAATATCCCTCGGTATGGTGGGCGCACTTTCCATTGTCCGTTACCGTACCGCCATAAAAGATCCCATGGATCTTTTGTACCTGTTCTGGGCGATATCGGTTGGTATTACCGTGGGAGCGAACATGTATGTACTGGCTCTGTCGGCCTGTGTCCTGATGGTAATTTTAATCCATCTGCTTTACCACAGGCAGAAAAGAGGAATGATTTACATCATGGTGGTACATTATGAAGGAGAGCTTACCGGAGATGAAGTACTGCGCGCCATGAAAAAAATCAAATACCAGATGAAGTCCAAGACGCTGCGGGGCAGCTTGACAGAAATGATGCTTGAGGTTTATTGTAGAACTGACAGCACGGTTTTCCTGGAGAATATCCGGGCAATCGAGCAGGTGAAGGATGTGACGTTAATACAGTATAACGGAGAATATCATGGCTAATGGTACAAGAGTAAAAATAATTACAGGGGTGGTTATCCTGCTGGCGGCGGCTTTCGTGCTTCTGGCTTTTTACATGATCCCCCGCATTTATAATCTGTCTGCCTCGGTAGATTTTACAGCCGGAGACGGGGTGTATGAAAATCCGCTGATGGGATATGTTAACTGGGCCAGACATCCCGAAGAAGCCCAGACGGGACAGCTCGTTTATATTGATGTAACCTGGGCGGAATGGGAACCCAGGGAAGGGCATTTTGATATAAAAGGGCTGGAAGAAAGGAACCATATAAAACGCTGGAAGGACGAAGGGAAGCATGCGGTTCTGCGTTTTGTCTGTGATATGCCCGGAAGTGAAAAGCATATGGACATTCCCCAGTGGCTCTATGAAAAAACAGCCGACGGCATATTCTATGATACGGATTATGGAAAGGGATACGCACCGGTTTACGATAATCCTGAATTTCTGGAGGCGCACGGGAAAGCCCTGGCTGCGCTGGGCAGCTACTGCAGTCAGGATACCTTTGTTTCCTATGTGCAGTTGGGAAGCCTCGGGCACTGGGGGGAATGGCACACAAAGTATGAGGATGGCGTACCGCCCATGCCGGACGCAGAGGTATGCTGGAAGTATGCCGGCCAGTATGCAGACAGCTTTATACATGCCAGGCTTCTCATGCGCAGGAACTATGTGATGGCCGTAGACGGGGGTATGGGACTGTATAATGATATGACCGGCCTGCCCGGGGATACTCTGGAATGGCTGGATTGGCAGGAAAACGGCGGTGCTTATGAAACACCTGGCAGGCAGATTCCCTACGCTCCTGTGAAAGCTGTCTGGAACAATGCTCCTGTGGGCGGAGAGTTTACCGGAGAGCTTCCCCTGGAACAGATGCTGGGAGAGGATCTGGAGCAGACTCTTTCTTTAATTGATCGGTCACATATGACTTTTATCGGACCGCGTGCTCCGGAAGGAGAAATGCTTGCATCTGACGGAGCTGCAGAGATATTAAAACATCTCGGCTACCGTTACCGTATTTCACATATGGATATTAAAATGGATTACTTCAGACAGTCCTTTAAGGTGGAGCTTGTATGGAAAAATGACGGTGCGGCACCTATCTACTTTGAATGGCCGGTTATGATGTATATTTATGATGCGGAAGGAAACAGACGTTACTGGGAAGGCGTGGATGTGGATCTGACGCAGCTGACTCCGGGTAAAACGGTGACTACTGTGAATGATATTCCCTTTAATGATCTTTTCAGAAAGGGTTATACTATCGGGATCGGGATTCTGGATCCCCAGACTGAGGAACCTGGAATTGAGCTTGCCATGAACAAACGTTACCAGGATGGCATCAATATTATTTACAGCTATGACGGAAATGCGGGTACCGTATTCGGGGAGGAATGAAAGACGTTTTTGTCAGAGGCAGGCGGAAGTGCCTGCAGAGAGGGAGGAATGGGAAATGGCGAATAAAGACATTTTCCGGACCACAGTGTTCGGCGGATATCAGAAGGAAGATGTGATGGACTACGTCCGTTCCCTTGAAAATGAGAAGGAAACGGTAAAGATTCTCGCCAGTAAAGAAAATGCAGGCATAAAAACAGAGCTTGAACAGGAAAAGAAAGCAAATGAGGATCTGAAAAATGCCCTTCTTTCCTGCAAAGAACAGCTGGGCCGGCTGGAAGCGGAAAGAAAAAAAACAAAAGAAGAGCAGGAGCAAATCCGCCTGCAGCTGATGGAAGAACGTAGCAATCTGCAGAAAAAGCAGAGTACCTGGGCGGAAAGCCTGACCCGGATGCAGGAAGATCTGAAGTCACAGGAAGAGGAGTGGCGGCAGCGGACGGAGAAATTCCTGGAGCTTGAAAAAACGCGGCGGGGACAGGAGCAGGCCGTAACTCAGCTGCGGGAACAGGTGCGGCAGGAACAGGAGCAGCAAAAAGTCCTGAAAGATGAGCTGGCCAGCTTGAAAGACCAGGAAAGCAGGCTGCAGGAAGAGCTTGCCCGCAGCCTGGCAGAAAACGAACGTCTTCAGGGTGAGGCATCCGGATGGATGCAGGAAAAAGAAAGCCTTTTCTCAGAAAAAGAAAAGCTGGAAGCGGAATGCAGAAGACTCAGGGATTCAGTCCGGGACGGAGAGACAAAGCTCCGCCGGCTTCAGGATGTCCAGCGTCAGGCTGAAAGGCTGAAAAAAAGCAATCATGAGCTTATGGAGCGCTGCCGCAGGCTTGAGGCGGATCACAGGATTGTAAAGGGAAATGGCGAAGCAAGGAAAAGTGGGTTGAATGGAGTGCTGGAAAAGCTGGTGCCCGCTGCCCGTGCGGCAAAACAGGAAAGAAAGGCCGGAATCCCTTTTTCACCGGAGGCTTCAGCGCCGGAACCAATGCCTGAATTAAGCGCCGGCTTTATGGGAATGGAAGAATCTGCATCTATGGAAGAACCGGTTCCCGCACCGTCTCACATTGAAGAAACGACTGCCCGGACATTCCCGGAGGCTGATGCTTCAGACACTTTGGATACCAAATCTTTGGATACGCAGTTGCCAAAAGAGGAACCGGCCGTCATAACAGATGAACCAGAGCCGGGATATCCGGAGGAAGATGACATGGAATCCGCGCAGGAGCTGTACCGCAGGCATGCGGAAAATGTGAACCGTTCGATTATTACCGCCCAGGAACGGATTGCCCGGCTGCTGGAAGAGCTTCAGCTGGATACAGCCTCAGACGAAAAAACCCCCGGGCAGACAGCACCTGAGCAATAAAGCCGGTGCCTGCCTGTCAGAGGGTCCACCAATGCCGGAGGACATCATCTGTCATTTAACCTCGCCTGGATTGATAAGCTTCAGGCTGCCCAGAAAGCCGTGTGAAATCAGTCCGTAAATACGTTCCACATCCTCCGGCGTGCCCGAAAGCGTGCCGTTGGCAACCCGAACTGCAAAGTTCAGCGTGGTTTCAATGATGAAAACCCAGTAAAAATCCGGGCAGAAGCCAAAACGGTGAGCATTCTGCTTGAGAAATTTTGAGAAGAAGGAAAAGGATTTCCCCTGGCCGTCCATGACTTCTTCATCATAGTAGGAGGATTGGCGGAACTGGCAGTAGAACTTGGCATAAGGCCAGTGTTCCACAAAATAATAAAAATAGGCAAACCACATTTTGCGGATAATTTTCGTAATATGAATCTCTTTAAAGGAAATGCCCTTCAAGACAGCATCAACCTGCCTGTCTATGTAAAACAGGCAGGCCTCTAAAAGGGCCTTTTTGCTGGCAAAATTATTAAAGATGGTTCCTTCGGATATTCCCATATCCAGGGCCACCTTTTTTGTTGTCACATTTTCAAGGCCATTGTTGGCTACATATAAAATTGTTGCTTCAATAATGGATTCCGGGGTTATTGTTTGTTTTTTCATAAGTTCATTATAGTAAACAAAAGATGATAAAGTCAACTTGTATACATTAGTTCCAAAAATTTTAAGAATTTACAGGTTACAGCCCGTCCACAACGGTAACCTGTAAAGCAATAATGCTTAATGAGTATTTACTCATATATGTTTTTATGATAAAATGGAACACGATACAGGAGATTTCTTGTATAGGAAAAAGCAACACCTCGCGCAAAAGTCATAAAACAGGGAGATTTTTATCAGGCCTGTGTCCCGGCGCCACCCTTCCATTTCGAAATAACTGGAAGGGAAGGTTACCAGGGTACAGGCCCTCCTTGTTTTCTGGCAATCCTCTCACAGGATCGCCAAAAAACAGGAAGGTATGATATAATGTCGTCGAAGATGACATTATATCTGAGCATTCTGGTTTCTGCGCCTGCCGCAGAAATCCAGGCGCTAAATTCCGCCGGAGGCTCATATCCGCGGAGCGGATATGATATAATGGCCGTAAGATACAGAAGTAGTGCGGCGCAAAAGGGCTACCGCCTGTTGGGAAGGTATAAATAAAATGAAAATAATTCGCGGAATAGAGCTTAAACAGGGAAGCCAGGAGGAGTTACTGCCGGATTTCTCACCGGAATTTCCCTATATTGCCTCCTTTGTGGAGCTGCATAAATATATAGGCCGCCAGTCCCCCTGGCACTGGCATAAGGAAGTGGAGCTTTTCTACATGAAGGACGGAGAACTGGAATATGACACGCCCCATGGGAAAAAGGTCTTTACAGCAGGCATGGGAGGGCTGGTCAATGCCAACGTCCTTCATATGACAAGGGCAAATGAAAGCTGCCGGACCGTTACAGCTATGCTCCATATTTTCGATCCGATTTTTATCAGCGGCAGCCGCGGCAGCGCCATTGACCGGAAGTATGTCATGCCGCTGATAACGGCTTCCCGGATAGACATCATCGGCCTGTACCCTGACAATCCGGAGCATGCGCTGCTGCTTGAGAAGCTTCAGGAATCCTTCCGTTTTTCAGAGGAGGATTTCGGTTATGAAATACGCCTGCGGGAATCGCTGTCGGATATATGGTGCCATCTGCTGAATACTGCCCGGCCAATGCTGGAAAAGGAGGAGGTACAGGATAAAGCCGGTGATAAAATAAAAGCCATGCTCACTTATGTGCATGAGCATTACGGGGAACGGCTGACAGTGGCCGAACTGGCAGCTTCCGCCTTTATCAGTGAAAGAGAAGCGTACCGCGTGTTCCGGGAATGCGTGCACCTGACACCTGTGGAATATATTATCAGCTACCGCCTGCAGCAGGCCTGCCATATGCTGATAGAAACGGAGGAACCGATCACCCGGATCAGCCAGGCCTGCTGTCTGGGAAGCAGCAGCTATTTCGGAAAAGTATTCCGTGAAAGGATGGGCTGCAGTCCTGTTGAGTTCCGGCGCAGATGGCGGAATAGTGATATTAATCGGCAGGAATAAGATATCATTGAAAAAAAACATGCACTATAATGACATCATACAAAGACTTTGGAAGCCTAAGCAGCAGTGCAGGTCACCGATAGCTGATGGTATAAGGAGGGAATTATATGATGTTAAAGCTGAATATTTTAAATATGATTAATTTCCTGAAGACAGTGAATGAATGCAGCGGGCCGGTGGTTCTGGTCTCCCAGGACGGAAGACGAGAGGATATGAACAACCAGGAAAGCCTGCAGGAACGGCTTTTGAAAAACTATAAGGACAACCGGCGCAGCCTGAAAATGTGGATTGACGTTGCAGAGCCTGCGGATTATTTGAAAATTGTCTGCTACTATGCAGGGGACTGCTGAATTGCAAGGAACTGACAAAGTCAATTACGCATGGAGGTATGAAATGTCGGATATGGATAAAAGAAAAATTAAAATTGGCCTTATCGGCTTCGGTTCCTGGGTCAGACGCGCCCATCTGCCGGCCCTGGAATACGATGGGAGAGCCATAATCACAGCCGCTGCGGCTGCCACGGAAAAAACAAGGCAGGAAATCCGGCGGACGCTGGGAGAGGAGATCCGGCTGTTTGGAAGTTACGGGGAGCTTCTGGAAAAATCAGATACGGATGCAGTTATGATAGCCGTCCCGGATGAAGTACATGAAGAAGCCCTGTCGGCGGCAATTGCTTCCGGGAAAGCCGTGTTTTATGAACCACCGGTTTCCATCCGGCGAAGCCGGATCCCGATCATCGTGCACAACCTCCTATCAGCGCCGCAGGTGACCTTCGCCAATCTGGAGCTTGGTTTTCATCCGGGTTTTGCCAGGGCGGCGGATATGATAAGGGACGGGGAGATTGGAAACCTGCAGAAAATCACGATAACCCTCCATGCAGGCTGGGGCAGCGCGGTTAATTCAGATGTCTGCCTGATAGACAGAATGTCCTGCTGGTACGTGGATGTGCTGAACCGGATTATCGGCGCGTATCCCTCCCGCGTCCTCCTTCTGGACGGCAGCGGCAATCCGGGCCGCATGCAGTCTGTAAGCACGGCAATTTATGATTATGATGGTGTCTGGGGCATCTTCCAGGCAGAGGTTAACCGCAAGGATGAAACTTCAATTGTGGTGGATGTGACCGGTGATGAGGGCAATATCTGCATCAATTATTTTACCGGCGCATATGGCATCCAGTCTGTAAGGCATCCGGGACTTCGTTTTTCGTATGACTGCCCCCTGGAGCCATATGCTGATTATCCGGGAGTAAGGGAAAGCGTTTCCGCCTTCCTGGACGCTGTGGAAAGCTGCGACGCAAGCCAGGGAAATGCCGCAACAGTGGCGCGGCTGAACAGTATCGGCCTGGCGACGGAGGAATCAAAGGACACGGGAAGCTGGGCCCCGGTCAATATGCTTCGTTGATAAATGTCCTGAAATGAGCAAAATAGGATTGGTAAACGCCGCTCTTTTCTGATACACTGAAAAAAGCAGAACTGCGTATTTTTCGGAAAGGGGCATAAAAATATGATACTCAAAATAATTGATGAAAAATTTTCTGTCTGCCGGATCGGGGATCCGGCAGCAGCTGTTTTCGCGGATACCTACTGTTTTCTCTGCAAAACGGATGAAGAGATTTCCCTGGTCTGCCCGACAAGCTCTGTTCCCGGGCACACCCTTGCCCGGGAAGACGGATGGCGGGCATTTCGGATAGAGGGTGTGCTGGATTTCTCCCTGATAGGCATCCTTGCAGGGATATCCGGGATACTTGCAGAAAATAAAATCGGAATCTTCGTGGTATCAACCTACAACACAGACTATGTGCTGACAAAAGAGGAAAGCTTTGAAAGGGCCATGGCGCTTCTTGCCCGGCACGGCTATACGGTATTGCCAGATAATCCATCGCACAGCACAGATGACAACAGCTTACGAAACGCCGAAAGAGAAGGAGTAGCTGAATGAAATACTTTGGGGAAGGTCTCAGTGAAAAACATAAGGAACTCAGCAGAATCATACGCAAGCCGTCCATGCTGGAGCAGGCGGCGCAGCTGTTCCTGGAAATACATGCGTCCCTGCATTTATCCCGGATTTCCGGGACACAGCCCAATGAAGTGGATGCCCTTCTGAGTGATCTTACGGACAGCGAATATGCGGTAATGCCTTCGGGCAGGGATGAAACTATTGCCTGGGTACTCTGGCATATTGCCCGAATAGAGGATCTCACTATGGGAATCCTTGCCGCAAAGGGTAACCAGCTGTTTAATGAGGAATGGCAGAAACGGCTGAATGTCTCCATTACCGATACAGGAAATGCATTGACAGACGATGAAATCATGCTTCTCAGCAAAAATATAAATACTGCGGAGCTTATCAGCTACCGGAACGCAGTGGGAGAGCGTACAAGAAAGATAGTTCGGGAACTGGACAGCGAAGCTTTGAAACGGAAGGTTTCCTGTGAGGATATTGCCAGGATACGGCAGGAAGGCGGCGTCACGCAGCAGGAGGAATCCGCCTGGCTCCTTGATTTCTGGGGGAAAAAGGATGTGGCCGGCTTATTGCTGATGCCGCCCACACGGCATGTCATGCTTCACCTGAATGACTGCTGTAGATGGAAACAGGAAATCCGGACAAAGAAAAAATTTTTCAGAAGCTGAAAATTTTTACCTGGGAAGTTATATATGTATATGATAAATCTTATATGCTGATACTGATGTGCGGCACTTTTTGGCATCAGCAGACAGCGGCGGCGGATCGGAACGGCAGCATTCCGGTTCGCCGCCGCTGTTTTTTATATGTCATCTGTTATCCCGCATAAATTCTGAAGCAACCTATCTTCATGAAATTCTTTTAATACCACCGCAATAACTACATAAAAATTGTAGCAAATATGTGTTACACATATGATTTGTATAAAATAAATAAATGCTATTGAAAATACAGCAACGTAAATATATAATAAATACATAAATAAACAGATCAGACTATTAAGATAGGCCTATCGCATAGTCAAAATGATTATTTTACACAAACAATAAGCAGAATTGATAGTCAATTTAAAAATTACATTCAGGGATTGACAACGCGGAAAAGGAACAGTATTGATACAGTAATACTGCATTAATAAAATAAAAGCTGTTAATTACCGTATTTGTCACCTGCCGGAACTGTAAATCAAATTTCGAAATAGGAGGAAATGGTTATGAAGAGACTGGGCGCTGTATTATTATCAGCAGCTATGGTTCTGTCGCTTACGGCATGCGGAGGAAATACGACAAGTGCTCCGGCTGCTTCGGAACCCGCCAAGGAACCTGCCAAAGAGGCTGCTTCCGAAGCAGGGAACGATGAGGCTGCCCCCGCTGCAAGCGCGTCTGCAGAAGGGACAGATATCAGCGGAAGTACACTGGAGGTAGCGGTTACCTATACAGGTGATCAGGCAACCACTTTCCAGGGACTGGTTAAAAAGTTCGAAGAAGAATATGGATGTACTGTGAATATCGCGGAATACGGCACAGATTACGAAAACACCTTAAAGACACGTATGGCGGCTAACGAGCTTCCCGACGTATTCCAGACACACGGATGGTCAATCCTCCGTTATAAAGAGTATCTGATGGATCTGAAGGATCAGCCCTGGGTTTCCGATTATGATGATTCCGCACTGGGCGTTATCCAGGACGACGACGGCGCAATCTATGTTCTGATGATTTCCGAACTGATTAACGGAACACTGGTTAACACCGACGTATGTGATGCTGCAGGCGTTGACCCGTACGCAATCCATACATGGGATGATTTCACAGCGGCATGTGAAAAGATCAAAGCCTCCGGAACCACTCCCATCTGCGTATTATCCAATCCCGGACTGCTGGCGAACTTTGCAGGAACCTTTGTAAGCTACGACGGCGAAATGTTCCAGGATTCCGTAGCAATGCTTGACGGCTCCTATGACTGGCAGCATTACAAAGAATCCCTGATTAAATACATGTCCGGCTGGATTGAATCAGGCTATTACTTCGATGATATCCTTACACTGGTTGATACTGACCTGACCGAGCGTTTTGCAGCCGGCAAGGGCGCCTTCTGCCTCGGCAACGACCCTTCCGTAATGCTTACCTGTCTTACCCTGAATCCTGACGCCAACTTTATTTTCCTTCCTTCCTTTGCATCCAAAGAAGGCGGAAAAGAGCATGTAGGCATCGGTGAAGGCGATACCTTCGGTATCTGGAAAGACACCAAGAATGCTGATGCGGCAAAAGTTTTCTTAGAGTACATGGCTCGCCCTGAAGTAGCAAAAGAAATGAATGCGGCAACCGGTAAAATCAGCTGTCTGAAATCCACCATGGCTATCGACGACGGCTACGGCCTGAAGGTATTCCAGGACATGAAGGAAAAATGCGCTGACTGCGATATCTTCTATGAAAACCTTTGGGACAGACAGTATATGCCTTCCGGAATGTGGCCGATATTCGGAAATGCAAGCAACATGCTTTTCGATAACCACAGTGAAAAAGGACAGGATGAAGTGATCGAATACCTGCTTGAGAACTACCAGGATTTATATGAAGCAGCTAAAGAGGGCTGAAATAACTGATTAAACTAAAACGATGGTGGGGTGGCAATGCCATCTCACCAGTTTTAATATAAGGGGGTCATACTTTGAAGAAAAGAAAATGGATATATCTTTCCCTGACTATTCCGGCATTGGCTCTGATGATACTGTTTATAGCGGCGCCGCTTGTTAATGCGGTCAGAATCTCTTTTTTTAAGTGGAATGGATATTCACAGAACATGCGCTGGTATGGTCTGAAAAATTTTGTAAATCTTTTTACGGATAATCTGTTCTGGCGCGCGACGCTGAATACAATGATCTACGGCTTTGGTTCCACTTTTTTCCAGAATGTGTGCGGCCTTGCTGCGGCGCTGTTCCTGAATAACAAATTCAAGGGAAGGAACGGGGTCAGGGTAATTCTGTATATGCCTATCATGATTTCCGCGTTCATCATGGGCCAGATCCTTTACTACTTTGTACAGGCGGAGGGCGGTGTTTTCAATGAGCTTTTGGGAATCATCGGAATCTCCCCCATATATTGGATGAAAACCGGCCTCTCCTCAACGCTGATGATTATGCTTGCCAACTCCTGGCAGTACATGGGGCTTTGTATGATTATCTACCTGGCGGGACTGCAGAATATCCCTTCCATGTATAAGGAAGCCGCCAGGCTGGACGGCGCTGGCAAAATGAAGGAATTCATTTATGTGACGCTGCCTTTGCTGATTCCGTCCATTACCACAGCGGTTGTAACCAACTTAATCGGCGGTTTCAAGCTGTTTGACGCCATCGTGGCCATGTCCAACGGCGGACCGAACAGGAAGTCCATGTCCCTGTCATTCTACATATCCCAGCTTTATTTTAACGATGAAAAGGCAGGCTATGCATCTGCCGTGGGCATTATGACATTCTTTATCATTATGATAATCGCCCTGCCGGTAAATGCATATCTGCGCAAGAAGGAGGTTGAGTATTGATGGAAGGAAAGCTGAAAAAATCCAAAGGACCAAATACCCACTCCGTATGGTGGTGCTATATTGTAGCCATCCTGTTGATTCTGATTTATCTGCTCCCTATTTATATCATGCTGAACCTGTCCTTCAGGACGCTGCAGGATCTGGGCACCAAGCTGTCCCTGCCGGCCGCCTGGAATTTTGGAAACTATGTTGAGGTATTCAAAAGCGGTGATCTATGGCTGGGCTTTAAGAATTCCATCATTCTGGTGGTGGAAACCGTCACTCTGGAAATCGTCCTGTCCGCGCTTGCCGCCTACGGGCTTGCAAGAAGCAGCGGCAGGCTCGCGGAATCCATCCGTAATATCAACATGGGCATCATGATGATACCCAGCGTTGCCCTGCTGGTCGGCACCTACGGACTGATGGTAAAATTCCATATGACCAACACGCTTTACGGACTGGCTCTTCTGTCTGCGGCGGGAGGCATCCCCGGCACCATGTTTATGTATGTTAACTTTGTTGTTTCCATTCCCACGGCGCTGGACGAGGCTGCAGCCATTGACGGAGCCGGAGTGCTCAGGACCTTCACGCAGATCATCATGCCCCAGCTGAAGGCGGTTACGGTTACAAGAATTATCATGTCCGCCACCGGCTGTTGGAATAACTATCTGATGCCCATGTATTTGCTGCAGGATAAATCCAAATTTACAATTATCCTGGTGATCAAATCAGCCTTCAACAGAACGAACGGCGTCGGCAATCTGCCGAAGGCCTGTGCTACCTGTGCGCTGGGCCTTCTGCCGGTCATCCTGCTGTATCTGTTCCTGCAGAAATATATTATTGAAGGACAGATTGACAGCTCTGTAAAATAGCGGTTAAAATATAACCAAATATTATATAATACAGGAAGGAAGACAGACAATGAAGCTTTATAAACGTAAACCAGATGACAGGGCTCCTCTCGGCCAGCCGGACCCCTATATGATCAAAGCCGGCGACGGCAGATATTATATCTACGCCACAGGGAATCCCGGCCCCCAGCTATTTTGCAGCGACAGCCTGCTTGACGGCTGGGAATACAAGGGCTGCTGCCTGGAAGCGCCGGGGCAGAAGAATTGCTGGGCGCCCTGCGTGATCGAAATTGACGGTAAATATTATATGTATTATTCAAGCATGGATGAAGACAGCGATGATGAGCATGGCCAGACCATGAGAGTCGCGGTTGCTGACTGCCCCGGGGGACCGTTCCGGTTTGTGAAGAACCTTCTCCCTCCGTTCTCCATCGATCCCCATATGGTAGTTACCCCTTCGGGAATGTATTTATTTTACTGTGTAAACGAATATGAGGCCCAGCGTGTAGGAACGGTAGTAATGTGCGATAAAATGACAGATCCGTTTACCATGGAAGGAAAACCGGTGTGCGTAATCCGTCCCACCCTGGATGAAGAGATTTATCAGCGCGACCGTTTCAAAAAGGGAGAGCACTGGCATACCATAGAGGGCGCTTTTTATTTCAGTAAAGGGAATACGCATTATCTGATGTACTCCGGCGCATGCCACCAGAATCCTACATATTTTATCGGCTACAGCGTGGCGCACGGGGATCCGGACGCGGATTTACGAACGCTGGACTGGAAAAAGTTTCCTGACGATACCACCTACGCGCCGCTTCTTTCCAAAAATGATTTTGTGGAAGGGATGGGGCATAACAGCGTGATCTTTGATAACGGAACATGCTATATCGTGTATCACGGGCGTGATATTGGAGACATAAAACTGCCGGAGGATGCCCGGTCTGCCAGAATTGATGAAATGAAAATAGACGGAGATGTCCTGTCCGTAGAAGTTACAAGATAACAGACTGGAGCGTATCTAAAAAGGGCCGGCAGGTTTTGCCGGTCCTTTTGTTCACTCTGAAAGCTCTTCTAACGGATCCTCTTCCTGGTAATTGATATGTTTTTTGAAAACAGGCTCCTGCAGGTAGGAGGAGAGGAAGAAGAAACCGGCAGGCACGATAAACAGCAACGGCGGATAATAGATGGAAAGTTCAACTGCAAACAGAAACAGGCAGAGCAGCAGGAAATTTTTTACAAGATGGCCGAAAGTAAGTCTGACCAGCAGGGTAAACAGCTCCTGTCTTCTGAGGCGGAATCTTCCCATCAGCGCAAACCCGTGTATCTGAACCGTCAGGCACACAAGAATGGAAAAGAGGGAGAAAAAAACATACATACCTGCAATCATGCTGTCCGGCCTCTGCCAGCACACATAGCCGGTGACGCCGAACAGTGCGTAGAGGAACAGCAGAAGGGCGGTAAAAGGAAGCGTCTGCCTCAGATTTTCCTTAAAGGAATCCCGGAAGGTGGCAAAGGCATATCCCCGGTTCTGCCGCAGGACACGGATTGAGGTATGGTACAGGGCGGCAGAGGCGGCCCCGATCGTGAGCACGGGCAGGCTGCATATACACCACAGCACGCTTAAGATGACCATATCCGCCGCTTTATTCAATATTGTTACCAGAGTGCTTTCCTGATTAAACATAACGTTCCTTTCCGGGCAAATCAGCCGTTTTCGTATTCTACCTTCATTACAATGTCCTGGGCATAGTCGCCGAAATGCTTCCCGAACAGATTCATGCCCCCTACATGCTGACTGTCACTGTCCACTTTCAGGATGAAGGAGAAGAAATAATCATTCAGCAGCCCCAGGCTTTCAATGGTTTCATCCGATATTTTCTGATTGTCCATGTAGCAGCCGCTGTGAGTGACATAAATTTTCTTATATTCACCGAACTGTGTGTTGGATTCACTCCACCAGCTGGGATTATAGATTCCCTTCCTTCCGCCATAATCCCCTTTGGTAAGAAAGGTGACGATTTTCTTATGGTTCAGCTCAAAGGTGATATCGGACGGCCAGTTATTGTTATAGCCGGGTGCCTCGGAGCATACCTCAAAGGAAAACTCAATCTGGGAGACCTTGTCCTGAAGCAGGGAGTAGTTGGAAAACTGGTATTCCAGAAAGCCCCTGGTAAACCACAGCAGGGAAGCATCTGTGCGATCCGGGGAATAAAAGCCATAGGGGCTGTCTTCATAATAAAGATAGGAAACAGCGGAGGCAATGCCGCATGGTGGAGAAATTTCGCAGTTGCAGTAGTGCCCGATTGGCATATTGACAAAGACCGGCGGCTTCCGTGTGATTTTGTTCACATGGGCAAATACATCCAGGGAAACATTGGCCGTCTTAATGCCGCACAGCTTCTGTGAGCCCCGCATTCCAGGCTTGGGCACCACCGTAATCAGATTGGCCTCTTTCAGTGTCTTGATGTGCAGGCACATGGAAGACATGGGCAGATAGAAGGCCTCCGCCAGTTCGCTGATGGTCATGGCTTTCGCCACCAGGCATTTGAGAATTTCCAGACGGGTTTCAGAAGAAAGGGCCCGGCATATCCTGGCGGTGGTTTCCGTATCCGATAGATCCATAACGATGTCTTTTTTATTTTTGACTTCTTCGTACATAGGATACTCCTTCAATAATGGGTGAAACGTCAGCCCTGCGATGGAAGCCGTCTTTCGGGCCGCATATGTTATGTGATTATAAACAAAGTATAGACAATCACTGTCAAAAAATCAATAGATAGATACATAAAAAATGTATTAAATGAATGCATTGCATATAAAATGTATATTATTAATTTATTATATTGAATTTTAATGTGTAATTTATATAATCAAGATAAGTATAGGTACATAATTTTTGGATGTATATTTCAGGAAAACAGCTGTGTCGGGGCGTGAATCCTGCCATCGGCCTTCCTGATTTCAATGTCTGCTAATGCAGACAGATCGGAGCAATTTATGAATATTTTGTGGATTTGTACGGATCAGCAGCGGTTCGATACACTGGGCTGCACGGGAAGCGAATGGGTTCATACCCCGAATCTGGACAGACTTGCCTCCGAAGGGGTGCTGTTTGAAAACGCTTATGCACAAAGCCCCGTATGCGCGCCCAGCAGGGGAAGCTTCCTTACCGGCCGTTATCCCAGGACCTGCGGCCCCAGGCAGAACGGGCAGGATATTGATGCAAAGGAACGGCTGCTTCCCAGAATTCTTGCCGATAACGGCTATTACTGCGGCCTGGCAGGCAAGCTTCACCTGTCGGCCTGCCACGATAATACAGGAAGGCTGATGGAACCCCGCATTGACGATGGCTATCATTTTTTCCAATGGTCCCATCATCCGCAGCCGCACCACGGTACGAACTGGCCCGCCAATGCCTATAACCAGTTCCTGATGCAAAACGGCAGGGATTATCTGACGCCGGACCGAGAGGACTGCCCCTATGTACAAACCGGCGTGGAGGAAGAATGGCACCAGACTGCCTGGTGCGTCAACGAAGCCATACACTTTATGGAAAGCGCACGGATTTTCGGGAAGGAATGGATGTTCTCCCTGAACTGCTTCGATCCCCATCATCCCTTTGATCCTCCGGCAGAGTATCTGGAGAGATACCTGAACAGACTGGATGAAATTCCGCTGCCCAATTACGAAGAGGGGGAGCTTAATAACAAGCCGGTTTTCCAGCAGAAGGATCATGAAGGAGCCTATGATACGAAGGACTATTATGCTTATGAAAAAATGAGTGAAAAGGACCACCGCCTGATCCGGGCCGCCTACTGGGCTATGGTCGATTTGATCGATCACCAGGTTGGCCGCCTGCTGGATTATCTGGAGGAAACCGGACAACGGAAGGATACACTGATTCTGTTCCATTCCGATCATGGGGAAAATCTGGGGGATCACGGCATGTATCTGAAGGGGCCGTATTTTTATGAAAATAATGTCCATGTACCCCTGATCATCAGCTGGCCCGGAAAAATACCGGAGGGCCGCAGGAGCCGGGCGCTGGTGGAACTTACGGATCTGGCGCCAACCCTCTGTGAAGCTGCAGGCATCGCTCCCTATGAAGGCTTTCAGGGGAAATCCTTCTGGAAGCTGCTGACAGGGGAGGCAGAGCTGCATTCACACCGAAGCAGCGTGTACAGCGAATACTATAACAGCAATATTAACCACAGGAACCCGCTTGCCTTTGCCACCATGGTTTCGGACGGCCGCTACAAGCTGGTGAAGGTACATAAACAGGAAGGTGAAGAGGGCTGCTGCGGAGAATTGTATGATCTGGAGGAACAGCCTTTGGAGCGGGTAAACCACTACGAAGACCCGAAGCTTTTAAATATCAGGATCCGGCTTCTGGAAACCATGTGCGACCGGATGGCGCAGACCTGTGACCCGCTTCCGGTAAGGAAATCCTGCTGGTAGGCCGAAAAACACAAGTCAAACACCCCGCCGTAAGCAACGGGGCATTTGACCCTCGCGGCAGTCACCAAGTGGACGCACGAGTGCATCCGTTTGGCTCGTTGCCCGCGGAAATACAGGGAACAAAGCCTGGAATCAGAAACCAGCGCTTGGGAAACCGGCAGGCACAAAGCCGGCCGGTCATAGATGTAACCGCACTATGCGGAGAAACGGAGGGTTTCTATGGGACTTATGGATGTAAAAAGTATCTTGAAAATGGCGGATGAAAACCGGTTTGCGGCGGCGGCCATCGATGTATTCGATTACCAGTCCGCGCACTGGGTGGTGGAGGCCGCGGAAAGGGAAAATATGCCCGTACTGCTGATGTTTTACCCGGATATGAGCTGGTTCATTCCATTCAGCACTATGGCGGCCATTGCGGTGGATCTTGCCAGGCAGGCAAAGGTGCCGGTAGGCGTCCATCTGGATCACGGCAAATCCTATGAGATAGCGGTGGGCGGCATTGCGGCAGGCTTTCCTTCCATTATGTATGACGGCTCCGCGCGTCCCTTTGAAGAGAACCTGTCGGTTACGGCAAGCGTGGTAAAATGCGCCCATCTGCTGGGAGTGGATGTGGAGGCAGAGCTGGGAACCGTGGGACAGGGCAGCAGAAAAGAGGATTTCTGCAACGAGGAGCTTTATACAAAGCCTGAAATGGCAAGGGATTTTGTTGCAGGGACGGGCGTGGATTCCCTCGCCGTCGCCATAGGCAACAGCCATGGACATTATGTCTGCGAGCCGCACCTGGATATCCGAAGGCTGGATGAAATCAATAAAACCATCGATACCCCTCTGGTCCTTCACGGCGGCTCAGGCATTCCGGCAGAGCAGATGATCGAATCCGTAAAATATGGAATCAATAAGGTAAATATCGGAACCGAATTTTTTGAAAAGTGTAAAAACTGCATTGCAGCGCATATGGGAGAGGACGGATTTGTCCTGGATCATTACAAAGAAGCAGGGGAAGAGGTAATCGATTTTGTCAGAGGACGGATTGCCCGGATTAATCCTTACCATTTCTCATTATAGGGAGGGAAACTATGGATGTTGTGGGAATCGGGACCCCTTACTATGATATGGTGATCAACGTGAGCAAAATGCCCGGGCTGGACGGTGCGGCGGGCGCCAACGAAGCTTTTTACCAGGGGGGAGGCAAGGTGGCGACCGCAATGGCCGCTGCCGCCAGATTGGGGAGAAGCGCAGGCATGATGGCCAAGGTGGGCGAAAACCACAGGGGCCAGTTTATCATCAATGATTTCCGCTACAATGGTGTGGACACCTCCGCCATCATCGTGGATGCCCCGGGGACCTCCAGTCCCTTCTGCCTGTCTCTTTCCGAGGAGGAGCACAAAACCAGGATTTTTATCGGCAAGGAGGGCACCGCAGGAGAACTGCTGCCGGAGGAAATCGATTATGAATATCTGGGCAAAGCAAAATACCTTCATTTGGAAAACGGCAGACCCGCCAGCGCGGCGGCAGCTCTTTTTGCCAGGGAGCACGGCATTGTAACGGTAATGGATGCGGACAATTATCAGGAGGGGATTGTAAAGCTGCTTCCCTGTCTGGATGTTTTTATCGCCTCGGAATTTTTCTACCGGGATATGTTCGGGAATCTGCCCTATGAGGAGGGCTGCAGGAAGCTGCTGGAGGCCGGCCCGTCTACAGCGATAGTTACGCTGGGAAGCAGGGGAAGCGTGGGGATGACGGCGCAGGATGGTTTTTTCCGGACGGAAAGCTTCCAGGTGCCGGTCAGGGATACCACGGGCGCCGGGGATGTTTTTCATGGAGCCTATATCGTGGGGCTGCTGGAAGGGATGGACGCGCCGGAATGCGCCAGGTTTGCCAGCGCGGTTTCCGCCATAAAATGCACCTGCTTCGGAGGAAGAACCGGGATTCCCAACCGGGAGACGGTGCAAAGGTTCCTGGAAACAGGAGAAATCGACCGGACGGAGGCACAGCGCAGACTGGCTTATTACAGAAACAATTTATAAACGGAGGACGTGTCCGTATACGGCACGCCGTCCTCCAGCAGAATGGAGGGTTATTTTATGGGAATGGTGTCATTGGGTAAAACAAAGCTTCAGGTATCCGAAATCATCCAGGGTACCTGGGTCATGGGAAAGGATTACTGGGGAGGGGCCGAGGACAGGGAATCCGCAGAGGCGATACAATGCGCGCTGGAACACGGAATCAATACCTTTGATACAGCTTATATTTACGGAAAGGGGCATGCGGAGGAGCTGCTCGGGGAAGCGCTCCGTGGTGTACGGGATAAATGCGTTATCATTACAAAGCTCTGGAAAACAGATATGGCGCGGGAAAGGGTGCAGCCAGGGCTGGAAGAGGCCATGCAGCGGCTGCAGACGGATTATATAGATGTCTTCTTCATCCATTATCCTTCGGAAACCGTGCCGATCGAAGAAACCATGACAGCGCTTATGCGTCTGAAGGACGAAGGAAAAATCGGAGCCATCGGCGTATCCAATTTCAGCCTGCAACAGATGAAGGAGGCGCTGCGTTTCGGGGAGATTGATGTGATACAGCCCTGCTACAGCCTTCTCTGGCGCTTTATTGACAGGGATATCCTGCCCTTTGCCATTGAGAACAAAATCGCCGTAATCCCTTATTCGCCTCTGGGACAGGGGATTCTTACCGGCTCCATGCAGCCGGGCCATACCTTCAGGGAAGGGGATTCCAGACAGAATACGCCGCTGTTTGCACCGGAAAACTTTGAACGTGCGCTGGCCGTAACCGAACGGGTGAAGGAGGTCGCCGCCAGATATGGCAAAACACCGGCGCAGACCGCCATCCGCTGGGTAATGCAGTGTAAAGGCATGACAGCGCCGATTGTGGGCGCCAGGAACAGGAAACAGGTAAATGACAACGCAGGCGCATGCAGATGGGAGCTTTCCGCAGAGGATATGAAGTATCTGGATGAGTACAGCCGGGACTTCGCCTACAGCCTGCCGAATTATAAAACGTTGTTTGACAAAACCATTGTATAGTGCAGGGTAACGGTATATGAAACGGACAGTTACCGGTTACTTACAGACATATTTCACATGCCCGTTGGTACGGGCAGATGGGAGCAGCTATGAAAAATCTGGACAAACAGCTGAAAATAGGCCTGGTTCCTACCCGAAGAGAGGCCTTTGCCAATGAAACTACCACCCGCCAGAAGGAAGCCGTCGTTAAACGCTTCCGGGAGCTGGCGGAAGAACTGGATTTTGAAATCGTTACTATTGAGGACATTAATGAAGAAGGCCTGCTGATGACATATCACGATGTGAAAGCGGCTTACAAAAAGCTGACAGCTGCCGGCGTGGACGCCCTGATCTTCCCCCACTGTAATTTCGGCCAGGAGGAGGCTGTGGGCAGGCTGGCGAAGGATATGAATCTGCCGGTTCTGATCTGGGGGCCCAGGGACGGCTGCCCCAACGGCCTGGAATGGCGGCCCACCGACAGCCAGTGCGGCATGTTCGCCACCACCAAACTGCTCATGCATTACGGCGTAACCTTTTCCTACATAGAAAACTGCGCAATTGACAGTGATATCCTGAAAAAAGAGCTGGCAGATTTCCTGGCCGCGGCCAATGTGGTAAAGGCCTTCCGCGCCCTGCGCATCGCCAGGATCAGCAGCCGCCCCAAGGAATTTTTAAGCGTCATGGTCAATGAGGCGGAGCTTCTGGAAAAATACGATATCGAAATCGTGCCCGGGGAGCCGACGGTGATTCTGGACAGGGTGGACCGGATACTGGCAGAGGACAGGGAACGTATGGAGGCGCTTTTACAGGATCTGGTGGACGCAGGGCTTGATATCAGCGCGCTGGGAGAAAAAAGATATCCTCTGGCCGCCATTGAGCTGGCGCTGATGGACTTTGCCGAAGCAAACGACTGCAATGCCCTTTCCTGTGAATGCTGGAACCTGTTCCGCAAAAAATACGGTGTATCCCCCTGCTTTATCCTGGGGGATTTGAACGACCGCGGCCTGCCTGCCGCCTGTGAAAACGACGTCCACGCGGCAATCACCTCCGTAATGGCGGTAGCCGCCGCAAGATACAAAACGCCCTCCTTTGTGGCGGATCTCACCATAAGGCATCCCGAAAATGACAATGCGGAGCTTTTGTGGCACTGCGGTTCCTTTGCCAAGAAGTTGAAGAAAACGGATGCAAACGGACGGATTGTGAAAGAGGGGAAGGGCTTTTATGAACTGGAGGGCGGGCCGGTCACCGTACTGCGCTTTGACGGGAACCATGGAGAGTACTATATGTTCGCAGGAGAAGCCAAAGGCGTGGACGGGCCGGTTACCAACGGGAATTATCTGTGGATCGAAACGGACAACTGGGTAAAATGGGAGAAAAAATTTATTTTCGGGCCCTTTATCCATCATGTGGTCGGCATCCATGGAAGCTATTCCCATATCATCCAGGAAGCCTGCCGTTATCTAGGAATCCGGATTGATCTGCCGGATATGCCGAACCGGTATTGATGAGCCGCCCGCTTCGGCAGGCAGATAGGAGCGTTTATGAAAGGCAGTAAAAAGACTCTCCGGATATTCTGGACACTGTTTGCCTTTAATGCTTTATTTTATGTGCCCGGGGCTACCTTCGGCGCATATATCGGTGTATACTACAGATCAAAGGGAATGAACGTATCTCAGATAGGCCTGCTGTCGGCCATTGGGCCGCTTCTTGCGCTTATCCTGCAGCCGCTTTGGGGGATTCTTTCCGACAGGCGGGGCCGCCACATGGCAGTGCTCCGCCTGGCCCTTGCAGGCTCCGCCGCCGGTGTCCTGTGCTATTACCGGGCGGACACCTTCCTTCTTTTTGCCGTATGCGTGTCCGTCTACAGTTTTTTCAACTGTGCAGTCGGGCCCATCGGGGATTCCATCGTGGTGGATATGGCCCTGGAAAATGGCCTGCAGTTTTCTTCCATCCGGCTGGGCGGGACTCTTGCCTATGCGGCGACAGTGGTTTTTGCAGGGATGTACCTGAAAACAAATCCCACCGCCTCCTTCGGGATTACGGCCGCGGTCTGGTGCATCATGCTGCTGGTTACCCTGTTTATGAACAAAGAGGTGCGGAAATACAAATGTAAAAAACGGACGGGGATATTATCTGTTTTTAAAAACAAGAAGATATTGTTTGTCCTGTTTTATGCATGTATTTTCCAGATCGTATTGGGCTGCTACGGATCCTTCCTGGGGCTGGTGGTGACGGATATGGGGTATGATAACGCTACAATCGGCCGGCTGATGTGCGTCTCGGCGCTGAGCGAAATCCCCGTGCTATTGTGCATCGGCTATATTTCACGCAAGATCCGGATTGAATACCTGCTCCTCATTGCAGGCGCAGCCATGACCATCAGAATCTGGCTGCCGCTGACAGGGAGCATAGCCGGTATTTTCATAGGCCAGTCCCTGCAGGGCGTCACCTATATGATCATGTATTACAGCTGTGTCATGTTTATGAACCAGAACCTGTCAAAGGAGCTGCATGGCACGGGGCAATCCCTGTTTTATATGGTGCAGACCGGCCTGGCCTGTACCTTCAGCAACATCGCGGGCGGCTGGCTGGGAGGAAAAATCGGGCTGCTTAAAACCTATTTCCTCTATGGACTGGTTCTGCTTGCCGTAACGGCTCTCTGCGTCTTTGTGCTCAGAAGCCATTTCCACAAAGATATAGCAAAGCAAAAGGAGACGGATTTCTTATGAACGAAAAACATTCCCTGCTGGCAGGCCTGACCTGCCTGGCAGACGCAAAAACAAGATCCATCAGCCCGGAAAATTTCCATGGGGAAAAGGGAAAGGGAGGCATGGCTGTGGAAGGAACGGGAAAGGAGTGCGCAAGAGAGCTGGGACAGGGCTGGAAGATTTCCCCTTCCGTTGAAATTCCCGGTAAGGAAACCCTGCTTCTGGCTGACATCCAGGGCAGCGGCATAATCCAGCACATCTGGCTGACCTGCCCCCATGAGGACTGGCGTTCTTTAGTGCTCCGTTTTTACTGGGATGCGGAGGAGACGCCCTCCATAGAGGTGCCCCTGGGAGATTTCTTCTGCATGGGCTGGTGCGAAACAGGGCTTCTGCAGTCGCTTCCTGTCTGCGTTAATCCCAGTGGCGGGATGAACTGTTACTGGCAGATGCCTTTCCGGACAGGTGCAAAAATCACACTGGAAAACCTGACGGATAAAAAAAGTGTGGTCTACTATCAGATCACCTATGCGGAAACAGCCGTAGAAGAGGATACCCCCTATCTTCACGCCCAGTTCAGGAGAGACAATCCGCTGGAATATATGAAAAACCATGTGATTGTCGATCGGGCCGAGGGCAAAGGGCAGTATGTGGGAACCTATCTTGCCTGGGGCGTAAACAGTAACCGCTGGTGGGGCGAGGGTGAAATCAAGTTTTTCCTTGACGGGGACACTGATTTTCCTACCATATGCGGGACCGGGACGGAGGACTATATCGGCGGCGCCTGGAACTTCGAATATCCAAGAGGAGAATACTGCCGTTTCTCCACACCTTATTCCGGGCTGCATCAGATTATCAGGCCCGACGGCCTGTATTGCTCCCAGCAGCGTTTTGGCATGTACCGTTTTCATCTGACGGATCCTATCCGGTTCGATACGGATCTGCATGTGGAAATCCAGGCCCTTGGCTGGAGGAGCGAGGGCAGGTATCTTCCCCTGCAGGACGATATCGCTTCCGTAGGCTACTGGTATCAGCTGGAGCCGCACAAACCCGTTCCGCCGCTGCCGGATGCCAACGCGCTGGAAGTGAATTAAACAGGAAAAGAGGTGAGCACGATTAAAACTGACACTTACAATACTTTTACCTATAAAAAGGACCGGCAGCGGGCCATATCCTTTCCCGTGGGAGGGCTGGGAAGCGGCAGTATCGGCATTGCGGGAAACGGCTGCCTGATCGACTGGCAGGTTTATAACCGCCCCGCCATGGGAACGAGAAACGGATACAGCCATTTTGCCGTGAAAGCGCAGGCGGGTGATGAGCTGCTGGATGCCAGGGTACTGGTCTCGGATCTGGGAAAGCCCTATCTGGGACAGGTGGACGAAAGAACCATGCTAGGCATGCCGCATTTCCGGGAGCTGGTATTTGAGGGGAAATACCCTATGGCGGAGCTTTCCTTCCTGGATGAAAGATTCCCTGGAAGGGTTACCGTGCGTTACTATAATCCGTTCATCCCTCTCAATGACAGGGATTCCAGCATTCCGGCGCTGTTTGCAGACATTCTGGTGGAGAATACCACAGATCGCCCCATTACCTATACCACGGCGGGAATCATAACAAATCCGTGCCAAAGCAGCTTTACCCGCAACCGCTTCCGGGAAGGAAATGGCATCCGCGGAATCCATTTCACTACGGAAGAGATCGATAAAGGGGATGTTTCCTACAGTGATTTTACGCTTGCCGCAGATTCGGAGGCTGCCTGTCAGGAATACTGGTTCCGCGGGAACTGGCGGGATCATGTGGAAACCTACTGGCGGGAATTTGCCTCGGCAAAGCCTCTTGAAAACCGCCGTTATGAAAACGGGAAAAAGGATTACAAGGATACGGGCATGCTCTGTATCTCTAAGGAGACTGCGCCGGGAGAAATGCAGGAATTCCATTACGTGCTGACCTGGAACGTGCCTAACTGCAACAACTACTGGAGCGGTCTGGATATCAGCACCTCCAATATTCATTATGATGTATGTGACCGGACACCCTGGAAGAATTACTATGCCGTTCTTTTTGAGGACTCCTGGGCAAGCGCTTCCTATGCGCTGCATAACAGACAGCGGCTGCTTGGGGAAACCCTGACGTTTATGGACGCCATGTATGAAACCACCATACCTGAAGCGGCTCTGGATGCGGTTACAGCCAACCTGGCGATTCTGCGTTCGCCCACCTGCCTCCGCCTGGAGGACGGTTCCTTCTATGGCTGGGAAGGCTGCTTTGACAATGTGGGAAGCTGTGAGGGAACCTGCACCCATGTATGGAATTATGCCTATGCGCTGCCTTTTCTTTTCCCGGCGCTGGCGCGCAGCATCAGGGATCTGGAATTCCGGTACAGCCAGCGGGCGGATGGCGGCATAGAATTCAGGCTCAGACTGCCTGTCGGCAGTACGGGCAAATGGTTCCACTCCTGTGCGGACGGCCAGCTTGGCAGTATTATGCTTACCTACAGGGATTATAAAATCAGCGGCGACAGGGAATGGCTGGCCTCCAAATGGGAGTCCGTGAAAAAGGCTCTTGCCTATGCATGGTCGGAAGAGAACCCGGATGCCTGGGATCGGGGAAAAAAGGGATATCTGGACGGACGGCAGCATCACACGCTGGATATGGAACTTTTCGGCCCTAACGCCTGGCTCCAGGGCTTTTACGCCGGCGCGCTGAGCGCCGCCGCTGAAATGGCTGCCGTTTTAGCAGACAGGGAAGCGGAGGAGGAATACCGGGAGCTGGCCGCCAAAGCGAAAGAGTACCTGAACAGGGAACTTTTTAACGGAGAATATTTCTACCAGAAAGTTGACGTATGCGACCGCTCTGTCGTGGAGCGCTTCCAGGCACAGGACGACTATTGGAACGAGGAAAAGGGGCAGATAAAGTACCAGATCGCTGACGGCTGCGGCATTGACCAGGTGCTTGCCCAGTGGCATGGAAACCTGTGCGGGCTGCCGGAGATTTTCGAACAGGATAAGGCGCGCTGTGCCCTGGATGCCATTTTCCACTATAATTACAAACCTTCCCTGGGGGAAATTTATAATCCCTGGCGTATTTTTGCCATTGACGAAGAGGGCGGCGTAATCATGTGCGAATGGCCGGAGGGGACGCTGAAGCCTGCGATTCCGCTCACCTATGCCCAGGAGTGCATGGATGGCATGCAGTATCAGACGGCGTCGCATATGATCTGGGAAGGGATGCTGGAGCAGGGGGAAACCATTGTGAAGGCGGTAAGAGAGAAGTACCGGGGAGATAACAGAAACCCCTGGTGCGAGATCGAATGCGGAAGCTACTATGCCCGCTCCATGGCCAGCTATGCGCTTCTGCTTTCCTACAGCGGCTTTACCTGTGACCTGGATCAGGGAATTCTTGGCTTCCGGCCGAGACGCCGCTGCGCAGACGATAGCTTCACCAGCTTCTGGTCCGCCGGAAGCGGCTGGGGCAGGGTGCGCTATCAAAGCGACGGTTCCATCATCCTGGAAATTATCCGGGGCAGCCTTTTCCTGAAGCAGTTTGTAACCGGGACAGAGGGGAACATAGCTAAGGTATCTTGCGATGGGAAAGAACAGAAATTTACCCGGGAGAAGGACAGGATTTCATTTACAGAAAAAGTAAGAATAGAAAAAAGTCTGGAGCTGAAGGCGGATTAATCCGCCTTCACTTCTATACGGCGTCCGGTCTGGAAGGACTCGATTGCCGCATATGCAAGCTCCAGCGCCCGCAGCCCCCGTCTGGCGGGAACAGGCGGTTCCTGCCCGGCAAGCAGCGCCGGGATAAGCGCATCCAGGTGCCTGTCCAGATTGTGCCCGAAGCTGCGCAGCCCGTCTTCAAAGAAGCCTGCCTGCCAGGTTTCCGCCATTTCGCTGTCCGTAGCCTGGAAGGTATAGGAGCGTACATTGTCTTCGATCAGTATTCTGCCATCCGTGCCGCCGATTTCAATCAGCTGGGAAAGCCGGTTATGCTCATTGGCATCCAGGGTTGCCAGGAAGGAACCCACAGCGCCGTTTTCAAACCGCAGGGAAAGCGTGAAGCTGGAATAGCTGTTCCGCCCGCCGTTATCGGTCATCTCCGCCATACAGGAACGTATGGGGCCGCACAGATGCTCAAGCAGATCCAGCCCGTGGCACTGGGCCTCAATGAGATTCAGATAGGGATGATCCAGAAGCTGCGTATCCCACCCGTGGCCGAAACGCCAGTGTGCAAAAACCGGCCTTCCCAGCCGCCCTGCATCAATATCCTGCTTTGCTTTCAGACAGGGAATGCTGTAACGTTGGTTAAAATCAATGGCATAGAACAGATTTTTTTCTTCCGCCCTGGCCGTCAGTTCCCTCGCTTCCTCCAGCCGGTAGGCAAGCGGCTTCTCCGACATCAGCGGAATGCCGGCCTCAATTACGGTCATTGTGGCTTCAAAGGTATGCTGCGCAGGCAGGCATACCGATACGAAATCAGGCTTTTCCTTCTCCAGCATTTCCCTGATATCAAGATACCAGGGGACCTGAAAGGCATCGGCCCTTTCCTGTGTCCTTTGGGCTGTGCGGCCCACAATGGCCGCCAGCTGTGTGTCCTTTCTGCTCCAAAAGGCTCTGGCATGCTGATAGCCCCAGCCGCCCGCACCGATAACGGCCACCCGCAGCTGCTTTGATTGCTGTTTCTTCTCTTCCGGCATGATTAGATCATCCTTTCTTATATAAGGGTTCCTTCCCTGTACGGGCAACGGTTGCTTTTTTCTTCACTGTTCCTGCTGAAAAAAACAGGGCTGAGGTTCCGTAGTAGGGCCTTCTGCCACAAGGATATCAGGACCGTTTTCCTGCGCTTCAAAGTGGATACGGTCCACGCAGAGGCGGCGGGGGCTCATGCGGGTCAGGTCATAATGCTGATGGTAAATGATGAACATTTCCTTATTGTCCGGGGACCAGGTGATGCAGTGATGGCCGACGCCGTGTACCTTGTCGTTGGAGCGCAGTATCGGATTGTTTCCATATTTTTCATAATGGCCCAGGGGAGAATCGGAAACCGCATAGCCGGAGCCATAGTCGGACAGGCAGTGGCTGCCGGAATAGGTCAGGTAATACAGGCCCTTGTGCCTGATCATGTAAGGCGCTTCATTTACCGGCCACTGTTTGCATTCCCAGGGCGTGTCGGGCACCAGCAGACGGGTCAGGGTCTCTTCCCGGATACTCATCATATCATCGGCCAAACGCGCGCCCCAGATTTGATTGGAGTCAAAAAAGCGGACAAAATAAAGATACCAGGCGCCGTCCCCGTCCTGGAAAAAATGGCTGTCGATTTCTTTAATATCTTCATGCAGCGGCTTTTTTACCTCCTGTACGAAGGGCCCCAGAGGGGAGCGGCTGGTGGCGATGCAAAGATGCTCCTCCACAGAATAAGACAGATAAAAGATTCCGTCCACATATACAATGTCCGGCGCCCAGAACTGCTTTTCACCCCAGGAATCGCAGGCCTTCAGCGCCATGCCGGCGTCCGTCCAGTGAACCAGATCCTCGGAGGTGTAAACCTTGAAGCCCATTTCGGAAGCATCCTTCATATCCGTATTGGTAGCATAAAGGTAATACTTCCCCTCATAAAAAATTACATCCGGATCCGCGCAGCCGTCCAGGACCGGATTCACGAACATTTGACACGCCTGGGCAGCGGGTCCGCCCGGGTGATTCGTCTGTTCCATTGCCATAAGAAATACCTCCCTTATTTTTATACAGACATAAACATATCTGTGTGTCAGGCGGAAAGCACCGCCTGTCCTTATTTTAGCAAATGCCGGTGCGCTAAGGAACCGTTTTGGCAAGCTCCAGCAATTTTATATCCTATTGGAACAACAACTACAAAAAAGCTACACCAGTGCCGCAGGCCTTCCTTATTCCAATCAGAAGCCGCGGCCAGGTGCGGCGGAAGGAGTTATTATGCAACTGAATGCACTTATCAGACAGACAAGGCTGCTGCCCTCCGAATACCGCCTGAAAAGGGATCGGGATCTGGCTTATCTGATGGAACTGAAGGAGGAAAACCTTTTATTTCCCTATTATACGGAAGCGGGGCTGAACGGCAGGCTGAACTACCGCCCGGAGCCCTGGCTGCACGGAGGGTGGGACAGCCCTCTCAGCCAAATCAGAGGCACCTTCACCGGCCACTGGCTGAGCGCTGCCGCCAGACTTTACCAGGAGACAGGCGATATCCGCCTGAAAGCAAAGGCGGATTATATCGTGGCTGAAATCGGGCGTTGCCAGGAAGCAAACGGCGGCGAATGGGCCTTCCCGATACCTGAAAAATATCTTCAGGGATTAAAGCAGGGACGCCATTTCTGGGCGCCGCAGTACGTATGCCATAAGGTCATGATGGGGCTTCTGGATATGTATCAGTATGCGGATAACCGGCAGGCGCTACAGATTCTGGAGGGCTGCGCGGCCTGGTTCTCCCGTTTTGCCGCGGATATCAGCAGAGAGACCATGGATGATATGATGGATCTGGAGGAAACGGGCGGGCTCATGGAGCTGTGGGCGGATCTTTATGGCATTACCCGCAGTAGACAGCACCTGGAGCTGATGCGAAAATATGAACGCCCTCGCCTTACCGGCCCTCTCTTAGAAGGAAGGGATATTCTGACCAACATGCACGCCAACGCCACCATACCGGAAATCCACGGATGCGCCAGAGCCTATGAGGTGACAAGAGAGGAACGGTACTTAAGGATTGTCGAAAGCTACTGGAGGCTGGCGGTGGACGACCGGCCTCCCTTTGCCACAGGAGGGCAGACCGATGCGGAAACCTGGGCCCCTCCGGGAAAACAGGCCGCCCGGCTCTCTGATATGAACCAGGAGCACTGCGTCGTCTACAATATGATACGGCTCGCAGATTATCTGTACCGCTGGACCGGTGAGAAAAAATACCAGGATTACATAGAACTCAACCTCGTCAACGGCCTGCTTGCCCAGGGCTTTTGGGAGGCCAGGGCCCTGGACGGCGCGCTGGAGCCCCATATTCCCGATTCCGGCATTGTCTGTTATTATCTGCCTCTGGCGCCCGGCTCCGTCAAAAAATGGGGAAGAAAAACGGAAGATTTCTGGTGCTGCCACTGTACGGCCGTACAGGCAAATGCCAGATACCGGGAATGGATCTGGTACCAGTCCGGGGCAGTGATTTCGGCCGAACAGTTCATTCCTTCTGAAACAGAGGCTGAAATTGACGGGAAAAAGATTCTCCTCCGTATGGAGGACTGCGATCTGGGAGGGAATTATCTGCGGTATCATGATGTTGCCGGAGAAATAACAAGCCGGCCCGCTTTCCGGAGAATACAGATTACGGTATCCGCGCCGGAGCCAACGGCATTTACCCTGCGACTGCGGCTTCCCTGGTGGTTAAAGGATAGGGTGGTTGTTTCCTTTCAGGGCGATAATCAGGGCGAGAATTCTTCTCAGGAAGAAAATTTCTCTCGGGACAAAAATTCCTCTCAGGACGAAAATTCCTCTCAGGGCAAAAAGATATTTTCCCCGGAAGAAAACGGATACCTTCAGATAACCCGGCTGTGGAGCGGTACGCAGCAGCTCATCCTGGAACTGCCTAAGGGGCTGACCTGCTGGCCTCTGGCGGATGAACCTGACACTGTCGCCTTTCTTGACGGGCCTGTGCTGCTTGCCGGGCTGACAGAGCATGCGCATATGCTTTACGGAAACCGGAACCGGCCGGAATCCTTCCTTGCACCGGATCACGAGCGGGAATGGGAGGCCTGGAAGGAAGGCTTCCGTACGGTGGGACAGCAGGAGAATTTCCGCCTGCTTCCGATTAAAAATATCGGCAGGGAATGCTATACAGTGTATTTTCCGGTAAATACTGTCTGCCCCTGAGCAGATGTGATATGATATTCCTTAAATATCCCATAAATCAAATTCCCACAGCGTGAGAAAAGAGGCCGAGTATGTACGAGTGTGAAGAAGCCATTTATCAGGATGCCTTATGGAAAGCATCTTCTTTGAAGGATCGGAACGGTAACTACATTCAGGAGCTGCGCCTGAAAATGAGAACAGAAAGCCAAAACCGCAAATTTATCTGCCCGGAGTGCGGGGAGCCGCTGATATTGAACGCCGGAAATATCAGACAGCCCTATTTCAGCCACTATACCGGCAGTGAATGTGTGCTGACCAACAAAGAGCAGGGAGAACGGAACCGCCGTATGCGCGATGCCATGCTTTATTTCGCCTCCCTGAGCTTTCCCGATGCGACAATCCTGCAATATGAGCCTCTCCGTGGAAGCCTGCGCAGCCAGATCATGGTGCATACCCAGGATAAGAAACAAGAAATTAAGCAAGAAATTAAAATTGCCCTGAATTATGTTTCCGATTTTGTCAAGCATACGCAGCTGGAAAACAAGATGGGCTGCATGAAGGAAATGGGAATCCTGCCTATATGGTTCACACCCTGCCGCCCCGACGGGCAGGAGCGGCTGACAACGGCGGAATACCAGATCAGCACACAGCAGCCGCTGCTTTTAAGCATTGACTGCAAAAACAGCCTTATTTACATAAAAAAGTGTGATGATAAGGGAATCCGGGTAATCCGGGAAAAAGCTTATCCCCTCTCTGAAGTGAGACTGAATGAGCAGGGTCAAATTGTATTTCGGGAACAAACGGAACCAGCCGGCCAGACTGCGGCACAGATGAGAGCGGATGGACAGAGTGGGCAAGCAAAAGAGAATGCAAAAGGAAGGGAGCGCCTGGAAAAAGGTGACACCCATGAAAAAGAAAGCAACTATACGGCGGCTGACAGCTATGAAAAAGCTAACTGTGAAGAAACTGGCAGTTACGAAAAGCTGTCCTTCGGAAAGCTTCTGGCTGCCCGCATGTTCGAATTAGCAGAAGAGTCAGGAAATTCCCGGCAAAGCTATTCCCTGGATCAGGTGGTTTTCCGCATATTCCAGGAGGATTACATGGCTATTGGGCCGAATGTTTACAGCCAGGCCCATTATATGAAATCCCTCGGATTATACTGGCTTCCCAAGAAGCTTAAAGGCAGTTCCCAGGAAAGAAAAAATGCGGCTGTGATCAGAGATTGTTTTCTGGAGTACGTAGACAATGAACTGATGAGTTCTCCCGGGAAATGGGATAAAGGGGACTGGGCCGGCAGAGTTCTTCAGGTATTGGAGGAATTCAGGGAAAGCGGCACCTGGCTTAAGGCGGCGGATGATTTGAAATAACTGCGAAGGGACTGAAAAGATACACGGGATACTTCCGAAAGGGACGGATTGTTTTTCGTGGAAAAATAGAATATACTGATGTAGCCAGGAAGCTGCGGAACAGTTATATGCTAAAAAAAGTTCCGGGCAGTGAGAGAAAGTTGAAATAGAGGAGCCGGCTATGACCACCATTAAACAGATTGCAGAAGAACTCGGCGTAAGCCCAACCACCGTATCCAATGTAATAAACGGACGCACCGGGAAAATGTCCCTGGAAACCAGGCGGAAAATCGAAGAAGCGCTCTGGGAAAACCATTATGAGACAGCAGGAAAAAGCAGCAGCGCATCGTCGGGAGAAAATATGATCGCAGTGGGCTTTTGCATGGGAGGATACTGCAACGTCCTTACTGATCCTTTCTGTGGAGAGCTTCTGGGTGCCATCCAGAAAGCGGCAAAGGAACAGGGAAGGTACATCGTTTATGACGTACCGGAAACGGAAGAGGACATACTCCGTCTGTGCGCCCCCTGGAATATCGACGGCGCGATAGTTCTTGGCTGGAAGCCGGAGGAGTGCGCAAGGCTTGCGAAAAAGACCGGAAAACCCATGGTTTTTATTGATTCCTGCTTTGCGGACAGTGAAGAATATGACAATATCGGACTGCAGGACTACGAGGGTGCCTTTGAACTGACCTCCTATCTGCTCCGCCTGGGGCACCGTTCCATTGCTTTTTTCTGTGATCAGGAACAGCCTTTGGCAAGCAACGGTGAACGTCTGCGCGGCTTTCAGGACGCATTGCTGGGCTTTGGCCTGTCTTTTTGCCGGGATGATTTTTATTATCTTCCTGAAAACAAAACAATGCGCCACGAGGTGCTGCGGCAGTTCGTGAGGAAATCCGGGAAACGCTACAGCGCTGCTTTTTTTGTCTCCGATTATTATGCCAATGAAGCCATCACCATATTTTATTCCAAGGGGCTGAGAGTGCCGGAGGATATTTCCGTAACAGGCTTTGATGACAACATCTATGCCAGGCTTTCCCGGCCGGCGCTCACCACAGTACGCCAGCTGCCGGAGGAGAAGGGCAGACAGGCGGTAAGCCTTCTCATGAAACGGATCAGGGGGGAAGAAACCCCCGTGCGTTCGCTCGCCCTCCCTACGGAACTGATTGTGAGGGAAAGCACAAGAGCTGTGATTCCGGATTTGCCGCTGCCCTTGCCATAAGAGTAACCGTTTCAATACCCTTACAGGTATCATTATTTATAGTAAACAGCCTGATGTTGTGCATCCTGCCCGATATCAGGCTGTTTTTTTGTGCAGAAAATTGGTTTTTCACAACACTTATTGAATAACCAGACAAAACCAACTAAGCTTTTCTTAGAAAAAGCGGCGGCGTGGATATTGTTTTTACACAGCTTTCGTGATGAGTATAGTATCAGTCAAAATGGATTGTTTATGCTGCCTTATGCAGCATGACGGAAAGGATGGAAATAATTATGGAAAAAGAGCAGACAAAGTGGTGGCAGAAGGCGGTAATTTATCAGATTTATCCCAGAAGCTTTTACGACAGCAACGCAGACGGCATCGGCGATCTCCAGGGAATTATCCGGAAGCTTCCCTATCTGCAGGAGCTTGGCATTGACGCTATCTGGCTGTCTCCCGTATTCCGCTCCCCTCAGGACGACAATGGCTATGACATTTCCGATTACCAGGATATTGATCCTATTTTCGGAAACCTGGCTGACATGGACGAGCTGATTGCGGAGGGCAAAAAGAGAGGAATCCGCATCATCATGGATCTGGTATTGAACCACAGCTCTGACGAGCATCCCTGGTTCCTGGAGGCAAAGAAAAGCAGGGAGAATCCTTATCACGATTTTTATGTCTGGCGTGACGGCGTGGAGGGGGAATATCCCAACGATTTGAAATCCGCCTTCTGCGGGCCTGCCTGGGAATGGGTGCCGGAATGCGGCCAGTATTATCTTCACCAGTTCTCTGTAAAACAACCGGACCTGAACTGGGAAAACCCGAAGCTGCGTCAGGCAGTTTATGATATGATTAACTGGTGGATAGACCGCGGCGTAGGCGGCTTCCGTCTGGACGTTATCGATCTCATCGGCAAGGATACGGACAACTGTGTCATGGCGGAAGGCCCCATGCTTCATCCGTTTATCAGGGAAATGAGCAGCCATACATTCCAGCGGGCCGATTTGGTGACCGTGGGAGAGGCCTGGTCCGCTACGCCGGAAAGAGCGTTTCTTTACAGCAACCCGGACGGTTCGGAGCTCTCCATGGTATTCCAGTTTGAACACATGGTCCTGGATCAGCAGCCCGGGAAGGAAAAATGGGATCTGGCGCCGTTCCCCTTTGTGAAATTCAAAAAAGTATTTACCAAATGGCAGCAGGCGCTGTATCAGAAGGGATGGAACAGCCTTTTCCTGGATAACCACGACCTTCCCCGCGCGGTATCCCACTTCGGAAATGATGAAAAATACCGTGTGGAATCCGCCAAAATGCTGGCAACCATGATCCACGGAATGCAGGGAACCCCTTACATTTATCAGGGTGAAGAGCTGGGTATGACAAATGTCAGATTTGACATTGAGGAATACCGGGATATCGAGCTGCTGAATATGTATAAGGAACGTATGGAAAAAGGGTATGAGGAACAGGAGATTATGCGTTCCATTTATTCCAAGGGAAGGGACAACGCCAGGACTCCCATGCAGTGGGATGAGAGCGCAAACGCAGGCTTTACCGAAGGAACGCCCTGGATTAGATGCAATCCCAATTATACATTGATCAATGCGCAGGAGGCGCTGGTAAACCAGGATTCCATATTCCATTATTATCAGAAGCTGATCGCTTTGAGAAAACAGGAGGCAGTCCTGATTGACGGCTGGTATGAGCCGCTGATGGAAGAGGATGAAAATATTTTCGCCTATACAAGGACCAATGAGCTGGAAAAGCTGCTGGTATACTGCAATTTCGGTGATACAACGCAGACGCGGACTCTGCCTGAGGAATGGAACGGCGGGGAAGTGCTGATTTCCAATTACCCGGACAGCAAACCTGACGGAAGCCTTCGGCCTTATGAGGCTA
Source organism: Eisenbergiella massiliensis (assembly GCF_003435485.1). Taxonomy (NCBI): domain Bacteria; kingdom Bacillati; phylum Bacillota; class Clostridia; order Lachnospirales; family Lachnospiraceae; genus Eisenbergiella; species Eisenbergiella massiliensis. Next base: position 114,466 of record NZ_QVLV01000002.1, on the reverse strand, counting down.
TGATGGTGAAGATTAAGAGAGGGTAACAGGAGAGTAAACCAGCAGCAGGTGCTGTACTTTTGCTGCAAGTTTTCCCTTTTGCACTGATTTTCATTCGTGTCTGCTAATTGAGCATTCATATTTGTGGCTCAAGCAGCAGACACGAATCTTATAATACTTTTTTCCAGAAAATCATTTTCAGGAAAATAATTTATTTCTGGTCAGTTTTAAACATACATTTTCAACATTATTGGCGTAGGAAAGCATATATTGATCCTGGCAAAAAAGATTCCACTGGTCTGGTGGGATCTTTTTTTGTCAAGTTAACAATTTTACCGGTTATTAGGATTAGGTATCAGGGCTTTCAGATGACGGAAATGCTGAGAACATCCATATTTATTGAAAAAAGCAGGTGCTGTTATGGCATCTGCTTTTTGTTTATACCGGAATATCCCGTGGGAAATGGCTCCGATTTTCCGTATTATTATTTCGCAAAATTTAAACTTATGCGAAAATCATTATATGTTTTAAACTGACATTTTATGGTAATTCTTAACTCGACACTGGAATTTATTGTAAGACAAGTTTTGTATTTTGTCAATTAATGCGTAAAAAATAATACTGAAATGTCATTTTTTGTCGGAAGGTTTCTGGAAGCAAGTAACACAAGGTTCCTATGGCGCATTATTTTGTTCGTTATTTAATACATCGCAGTGTCTGTTTACTCTGCCATAGGTGCAGTTAATTTATAAACCGTCAATTTATTCGTCAGGATGATGGAGGTAGCTATGGCAAGAAAAGGGGAAAATATATATAAAAGGAAGGACGGGCGCTGGGAAGGGCGCTGCCGGACCGGGCGGCTGTCCGGCGGAAAGGCAGGATATATTTCCGTTTATGGGAAGTCTTACAGAGAGGTTAAGGAAAAACTTTTTGTAAAAAAGGGAGAGCAGCTGGCAGGAAAAAAAGCTGGCGGAAGGCTGCCTGCAGGGATAACAGTGAGGGAAGCCGTGGATTTATGGATAGAGGAACGCAAAGGCGGATGGAAGGAATCCACCCTGGCGACTTACCGTTCGATTGCGGAAAAACATATTTTACCAGAACTGGGAAGAACTCCGGTGGCGGCGCTGGATGGGGAGCTGTATAAGAGATATTTTGAAAAATACAGAGTACGGGGGGACGGAAGCTGCCTGTCAGAAGGATATCTGCACCAGATACATATTTTATTCGGACAGATTTTCAGGGTGCTGGAGGAAAAATATCATTGCAGGCTGCCGGAGCTTCCCTCATCTTGTTTTGCTGTAAAAAAGGGGCCGCCGCCGGCCGCCTCCCATGCGCCTGAAGAAGGCAGTATTCGAAGGCTGGAGGCGTATTTGCTGAAGGAAGCGGAGCATGGAGATCATACCTGCCTGGGAATATTATTGTCCGGATGCAGCGGGATACGGATTGGGGAGCTGTGCGCACTGCAATGGAAGGATATTCAGTTTGAAAAAGGGACACTGGCAATCCGTAAGACGATGCAGAGGATACGAACCTTTGAAACGGTGTGGGCTGAAGGAAAACCGGTAACCAGAACCGGGACAAAGGTGGTGGTGGCCGGACCGAAATCCCGGAATTCCAACAGGGAAATCCCTTTGCCGGAGCATCTGCTGAAGCTGCTGGAAAAAATGAGCGGTGTAAAGGAAGGATATGTTATGCCGGGAAAAAAGAAGGAATATACGGAACCGAGAACCCTTCAGTACCGGTTTCAGAGGATATTGAAGGAACTGGGAATTCCTGCTTTTAATTTCCATATGCTGCGGCATATTTTTGCCACGAACTGTATTATGCAGGGATTTGATATGAAATCATTGAGTGAAATACTGGGGCATTCCAATGTGAGTACAACGATGAGGATTTATGTGCATTCGGATATGGAGAGGAAAAAACAGCTGATGGCCGGGTATCGGATGGCGGTGGCTTAGGGCGCATATCGCGACGCTTGGCAGGGCGCATATTATGGTGGCCTAGAGCGCACACATTGTGTTGGTTTAGCAGGGGCATAATGCGGCGGCTTAGAGCGCACACATTGCGGTGGCTTAGCAAGATGCATAATGCGACGGCTCAGGAAGGTGATTTTAATTTCTGAGCCGTCAAAAAAATGGTCAGTTGTACAACTGAAATGTAGATAAGTGCTGCTTTTATGGATTGTGTTTCGCAAAAGTTTAAATTTAGCGAAAACACATAACAGATTCTGATTTTATTGTTTGTTCCCTGAGAAAAGAGCCGGGAAACAATACCGGAAAGCAAAAAAGCGGCCCGGATAGTAAAGATTTTACACCAGAACAGGGAATGTCGGAAGGTGGGAAACAATGGAAAAAGATACGTACGACAGAAAAGCAGCAGGCATACGGATCCGGGAAAAGCGCAGGCAGCTGGGAATTACCATGAAAGAGGCTGCGGAAAAGCTGGGCAGGGTGCCTACTTATTATGCGGATATTGAGAGGGGAAACTGCGGGATGTCGGTGGAAACGATGATCGCAATTTCCAGGCTTTATCATATGTCTTTGGATTATCTGATACTTGGGAAAGAGGAAAATCAGCCAGGGGCGGAGAAGGATGTAAGCCGGACGGAAGAAACGGAAGCGGTGTATCAGCTTCTGAATAATGTGTCGAAGCGGGAGCGTATGTATGCGGCGAAGGTACTGCGGACTTTTTTGATTGCGTGCAGTGATGTGGGACTGAAGGAGGAAGAGGCCCCGGGGAATGGCGGCAGGTATCAGAAGTGATTGCATACGTTTTTTTCGCAGGTAAAAGGAAATATAGCGGATGAAATATCGCAGTGCTTAGGTAGTAAGGCCCAGGCATGTACAGAATTAATAAAACAGGAAAAGGACTAAGGCAGGATGAGACAGCAGATATGGATGAATTGAAAGATATCTATGGTTCAAAAATTATGAATAGAGTGAAAAAAGTTCATGAATCAAAGGATATCCCCGGATTCATAGATATTCACTGCCATGTACTGCCTATGGTGGATGATGGGGCACAATCAACGGAAATGGCGCTGGATATGCTGCGGATTGCGGCGGACGAAGGCATCTGGAAAATGATATTGACGCCCCATCAGAAGGCGGATAGAAGGTGTGTAACACCCGAGGGAATTGTGAAACGGATAGAAATCCTGCAGAAAAAAGCGGACGAGCTTAAAATTCCTGTTAAATTATTTCCGGGAAATGAAATTTTTTACCGCCATGGCCTGGCAGAGCTGCTGGAGCAGGGGAAGATCCGGACACTGGCGAATTCCCATTATGTGCTGATAGAGTTTTTGCCGGGGGAGGATTATGCGTACATAAGAGATGCGATAGGCAGAGTGGCTTCCTTTGGATACTGGCCGGTGGTGGCCCATGTGGAACGGTATGTGAATGTGATTAAGGATATGGAAAAGGCGGAACGGCTGAAGGAAGATGCCGGGTGTTATTTTCAGGTGAATGCCTCAAGTGTTGTCGGCGAACAGGGATTTGCGGCGAAGAATGTGGTGAAGAAGCTGCTGAAAGCCGGGCTAGTGGACTTTGTGGGGACTGATGCACATAGTGATGGGAGCCGGGCGCCGAGACTGAGGAAGTGCGCTGGGTATTTGGAGAAGAAATATGGAGAAACCATGGCTGGGAAGCTGATGCGGGAGAATGCGGAGGCTATTCTGGAGGATCGGGTTTTGTAGGGAGTATTCATATTTTTAGTTAATGATATTTGGAACTGAGAACAAAAGAGAAATGTGCGGGAGAAAATAGGAATGGAAGAAAATACGATACGGCAGACAGATGAAATTGAGATTGATTTGTGGGAAATCTGTCTGGTGCTGATACATAACCTGGCTTTGATTGTTTCTGTGGGAATTATGGTGGCGCTGGGGGCTTTTCTGTTTACACAGCTGTTGGTGACGCCTTCTTATGAGTCTACTACGAAGATTTATATCCTGAATAAGCAGGAGAACAGTGCGGTGACTTATTCGGATATTCAGCTGGGGACGCAGCTGACGAAGGACTACGCGGAATTGATTCAGAGCCGGTTCGTTTTAGAGGAAGTAGTGCAGGGGATGGGGCTGGATCTGACGTATGAGCAGATGAAGGAGAAGGTTTCAGTTACGACGCCTACGGATACTCGTATTCTGGCGATTACGGTGAAGGATAAAGATCCGGTTATGGCAATGAAGATGGCCAATGCAATCCGGGAAGCTGCCTCGGTGCATATTATGAACGTGATGGATATCCAGGCGGTAAATGTGGCAGAGACTGCCAATATGCCGATGAAGAAGGCCAGCCCCAGCGTGCTGAAGAACACGTTTCTTGGCGGTGTGCTGGGAGTATTCCTGATAATTGCTGTTGTGCTGGTTCGTTATCTGATGGATGACACAATAAAGACCCCGGAGGATGTGGAGAAATATCTGCAGCTTTCTACGCTGGCGGTAATTCCTTTGAATGAGGGGGAAGCTGACGGGAAGAAGAAAAAGAAGAAAGTGAAAAGAAGTTAGAAAAGGACAGGCAGGAAAGCGGAGCGTGAGGGAAACTTTTCTGCTGTTATCATATGGGTGATTGAAAACTGGAAGATAAAGGAGAAGGCGGAGAGAGGATGCAGACGGTAAATTTTAATGCGATAGAGAAACTGGATTTTAGGACGAAGGAAAGTTATAAGACGTTAAGGACTAATTTGGAATTTTCCGGGAGGGACAGGAAGGTAATTTCTGTAACCAGCTGTACGCCGAATGAAGGGAAGACGAGTGTGTCTTTTCAGCTGGCATTGTCGGTTGCGGAAGGCGGGAAGAGAGTTGTTCTTGTGGATGCTGACTTGAGAAAGTCGGTGTTGAAGGGGAGGTATAAGACGAATGCTTCCAGGTATGGGCTGTCTCATTATCTGAGTGGGCAGGCTTCGATTGCGGATGTTACGTGTAAGACAAATATTGAGAATTTCTATGTTATTTTCTCTGGGCCGGTACCGCCGAATCCCAGTGAGTTGTTGGGAAATGATGCATTTCGGCTATTATTGGAGTATTTGAGGAATGAGTACGACTATGTGATTGTGGATACACCACCGTTGGGAAGTGTTATTGATGGGGCAGTAGCTGCACAGTATTGTGACGGAACGGTAGTTGTAATTGAGAGTGGGGCTATCAGCTATAAATTTGCACAGAAGGTGAAAGAACAGCTGGAGAAGGTGGACTGCCGAATCCTGGGAGTGATACTGAATAAGGTGAATATGAGCGGCAAGGGGTATTACGGCGCTTATTATGGGAAGTATTACGGGAAATATTATGGGAAGTATTATGGCGGAAATGAGGAAGGCGGACTGCATTCTGCGGTGGTGCAGAAAGGGTTGAAACCGGCGAAGACTGGAGCAAAGCAGGAGGAAAGCGGTTCTGGTTCAAAAGTGCATGAAGGTAAGGTGGCAGCAAAGGCAGATGGGAATGTAAAACTGATGGCCGGAGAAGTGGAAAAGGAAGCTGAGAGCCTGTATGAAGAGGATGACATGATACAGTTGGATGTGGACATGGTGCAGCTTGAGGTTGAAGAATTGGAAGAAGATACAGAAGTGACAGAGGCAGGGAAGTAGGTAAAGGAGACGGGAGATGGAAGCAAAAAAGATAGTAGCTGTGGTTGGTGCGATAGATGTGGTACTGCTGGTGGTATGTCTGGTTCTGTATATGGGGAAAGACAGGAAAGGACCGGAAATATTCTTTGATAAAGAGAAGCAGATAGAATATGCGGAGGGAATGGATGAAGCACTGCTGTTGGAAGGGGTCACGGCAGTGGATGAGAAGGATGGGGATGTGAGTGACAGCCTGCTGGTGGAGAAGGTGGCAGGGACAAATGGGAAAGAAGTGATAGTGACATATGTGGCGCGAGATGGGGCGAATAATGTGGGGAAGGCATCAAGAGCTTTTACGGTAGCTGGCAGTTATGGGGGAGGAGACATTCCTGTTGAAGAAGAAACTTTTGAGACTGGGGATATGCCCGGAACAGAAGGAGCTACAGAAACAGAGACGGGAAGTAACGAGGAAGGTAGTTCTGGAGAGGAAGAAGGTCAGGACGAGAATCAGGGAGAAGGAAATAATGAGGGAGAACCAGCGGGCCCTAATCCGGTATTGGTGTTGAATGCAGATGTGATAGAAACCAAAAAAGGGGTGGCGCCAAATTGGAATGAAGTGATAGAGACGATGAGTGATGATAAGGATGATTATAATACGCTTTATAACAATTTGAAATTGGAAGGACAGGTCAAGTTGAATGAAGAAGGGGAGTATCCAGTGACGTTGTATACGGTGGATACGGATGGAAATAGATCTGAGGTTAGTAATTTGGTAGTGAGAGTTGTCTAAAGTAATCTAAACAGCTGCTCACTAATTTAAAAGATTATAGCGATTGCTACTATACGTACAAAAGTTAAATGGAAATATCAGTGTAGTGGTATATTCATTGATTAATATATTTCTCTATTTAAAGCGAGTGCTCGGTATAAAGAGACAGTAGGTGTTGGGTTGGTATGAAAAAGAGCATTGGCACAAGAAAATTTTGTGTACAAATTAATTAAATACCATACCATTAGTATAATTGTAAAATATTATAAAGTATTGTGATTTATAAATCGAAAAGTTGTCGTAGGACGTATCTATGTGCTGTAACTTCTTATGGTAAATATGAGATTGAGAATATCACTGATTTTGTAACTTGCGTTCTAAAGGTGGATGAGAGATTTATGGCTTCACTGGCTGTAATACCATTACAGTTGCTGGGATATTACGTAAGTGTCGCCAAGAGACTGATGTTGATAAACCGAGAAATTTGGCTAAGAGAGTGACAGTGGAGTAGCTTTATGTATGTCAATAAAAGAGTTACATTTGGAGGAAAAAGAAATGTCATTGTATGAGAAATTAATTAATGGTGAAGAAAAACTTGCGTTGGTTGGTTTGGGTTATGTTGGTATGCCAATAGCTGTTGCTTTTGCTAAAAAAGGCTTAAAAGTTGTTGGATTTGATCTTAACAAAGCAAAAATTAACCTTTATAAAGCAGGGAGTGATCCAACAAAAGAAGTTGGCGATGAAGTAATTAAGAATTCTTCTGTAGATTTTACAGCAGACGAAAAGGCATTACAGACTGCTAAGTTCCTGATTGTAGCAGTTCCCACACCAGTGAATACAGATCATACGCCAGATTTAACTCCTGTTATTGGTGCATCTAAAATTGTTGGTCGTAATCTTACTAATGGTGCTATCGTTGTTTATGAATCTACCGTCTATCCAGGCTGTACGGAAGATGTATGCATTCCTATTCTGGAAAAAGAATCAGGACTCAAGTGCGGTGTAGACTTCAAGATCGGTTATAGCCCAGAGCGTATCAATCCCGGTGATAAGGTACATCGTTTGGAAAATATTCATAAAATTGTTTCTGGCTGTGACGCGGAGGCACTCAAAGAAATCAAAAATATTTATGATATTGTTATTGAAGTTGGAACCTATCCAGTATCAAATTTAAGGACAGCTGAAGCTGTCAAGGTTGTCGAGAACAGTCAGCGTGATATCAACATCGCTTTTATGAATGAGTTGGCGATGGTGTTTGATCGCATGGGTATTGATACAAATGAGGTTGTGGACGGCATGAACACTAAATGGAATGCTCTTGGTTTCCGCCCGGGATTGGTTGGCGGTCACTGCATCGGTGTAGATCCTTATTATTTTACATATGAGGCTGAGAAACTTGGATATCATAGCCAGATTATTCTTAATGGCCGTATTGTAAATGACAGCATGGGAAAGTATGTTGCAGATAGTGCAGTAAAACAGATGATTGCAGCTGGACAGGCACCTAAAAAATCAAAGGTAGTTATTTTGGGATTAACATTTAAGGAGAATTGTCCAGATACAAGGAATAGTAAAGTTAACGATATTATTAAGCAGTTAAATACATATGGGATTAAACCAGTAGTTGTAGATCCGTGGGCAAGTGAAAAAGATGCAATGTCTGAATATGGTGTAACACTTACTAAATTGGATGACGTTTATGATGCAGATTGTGTAATTATTGCAGTCGCACATAATGAGTTTAAAGCTATAAGCTTAGATGATATTAAAAAATTATTTAAGGTTAGTCCCGATGTTGAAAAGGTTCTGATTGATGTAAAAGGTCTCTATAGAGTAGAAGAACTAAAAGGATCCAATATGCGCTTTTGGAGGCTGTAAGAGTGAAAAAACAAGAAAAAATCAAAATTTGCTTGGCATCATCTTCAGGTGGTCATTTTGAACAGTTGATGATGCTAAAACCACTTATCGAAAAATATGATGGTTATGTGGTTACAGAAAAAATTGGATATGATATAAAGGTCGACAATATTCCGGTAAAATATGTAATGCCAATTAATCGAACGGACAAGGCTTTTATACTAAAATTTCTTTGTAATGTGATTAAGTCTTTTTTTATCATTATTGGTAATAAACCAGATTTCATTATATCGACAGGGGCGCTGGCAGCAGTTCCTCTTATGATGTGGACGAAAATATTTCGAGGAAAGGTTATTTATATAGAATCTTTTGCAAAGATTTATTCCCCAAATATATCAGGAAAAATTGCTTATAAATTTGCAGATCAATTCTATGTACAATGGGAAAGTATGAAGAAGTTTTATCCAAATGCTATTTGTAAAGGAGGAATCTACTAATGATTTTTATTACAGTAGGTTCACGAAGTTTTCAATTTGAGAGATTACTAAAGGCAGTGGATCTGGCTATTGAAAAAGGTGAAATTTCAGATGAAGTTTTTGCTCAAGTTGGTTCTAGTACATATCAGGTTAAGAATTACAAAACTGTCGATTTCCTTAATCATGAAGAGTTTAACAAGAAGTTAAATGAATGTGATGTTGTATTAACTCATGGTGGAACAGGGGTTATTGTTAATGCAATTAAACTGGGAAAACGAGTAGTTGCTGTTCCAAGATTAGTTCAATACCATGAAGTCGTGGATGATCATCAAATACAACTTGTAGAGGCATTTGAAAAACTTGGAATGGTTACGGGATGTTATGAGTGCGATAAAATTGGTGAAGCAATAAAAGTTTCAAAAGAAAAAGAAGTTATGCCCTATGTTTCAAACACAAAAAATATCATAGATTCAATAGACGCGATGATTACATCATGTACTAATGTGGATGTAAGACATGATAAAAGTAAATTGCGTATTTTGATGTGCAGTTCTGATAGAAAAGAAAAAGGTGGTATGAATAGTGTAATAGACCAACTAATGAATCATGATTGGGGTACTAATTTTGAACTGTCTTATCTTGCTACGCATATAACAGGAAATGCAATTAAAAAGATTTTGTTTTTTGGAAAAGCATATATAAAATTAAAAAAATTATTGAAAGAAGACGAATTTGATATTATTCATATTCACATGTCATACAAAGGGAGCTTTTATCGAAAATATTACGTGACAAAATTATGCAAGAAGTATGGAAAAAAGGTCATTGTACATCTCCACGGATCCGAGTTTAAGGATTTCTATAATAATGGTGACCAAAAAAGAAAGTCGATGATAGTGGAGTTGTTTACAATTACTGATTGTACAATAGTTCTAGGTGAACAGTGGAAGCAATTTATAAATAAAATTGCTCCACAATCAAATGTTGTAGTAATTAATAATGCAGTCCATATTCCAGAGATAGGCGAGAAGGAAGAAAGCCAGGAAAGAGTACTGCTTTTCCTGGGGGCTTTAATTAAAAGGAAAGGCATGCAGGATTTGTTGAAGGCCTTGAATAAAATGCAACAGAATGGCATAAATGGTTGGCACATGCTTATTGCAGGTTCTGGCGAAGAAGAAGTAGCTTTGAAGGAATATGTAAAAAAAAATAGCCTAGAAGAACAGGTTGAGTTTCTCGGTTGGATCAATAAAGATAAGAAGAATGATCTACTGATGAAAAGTGATGTGCTGATTTTACCCTCATATAATGAAGGACTCCCAATGGCAATTCTTGAAGCAATGTCATACGGCTTAGCGATTGTGAGTACAGACGTAGGTAGTATTAATGAAGCTGTAAATAATGGCCTAAACGGGTATGTATATAACCCTGGTGATGTTGAGGCGCTGGAAAGAATAATCACTAAACTTGTTGCTGATGATGAGCTGTGGAAGAAGCAATCTAGGGAGTCAAGAAGGATCTGTATTGAAAAATTTTCTGAGGACACCATGTTTGCACGCATAGATAAAATTTGGACCAGCTTGTATGGAGAATAAAAATGAACAAGATCGGATTGTGTATAGTATACAAAAACTGGAATTACGGAAGTATGCTCCAGTCATTTGCTACACTGATTGAATTGCGAAAGTTGAATGTGGATTACGAGATACTTCGCTATGAAAGAAAAAAAGATTTAAGTTTTTATATTAACTCGATACCGAGGCTTCTCCTATCGGATATGAGATATTCGAAGTATAGAAATTTGAAAAAGAAAATAGGAAAGAAAAAACATAAGAGTTTTGCTAAGAATGATTCTATAAGGGCAGCTAGATTTGAGTCTTTTGTAAATCGTAATTTTGATAATTTTTCTTCGGTTATTGGTTCCTATAATGTATTACAAGAGTATTCACGTAATTTTGACGCGATTATGGTGGGCAGTGATCAGCTTTGGCTTCCATCTGGCCTTGACACAAATTTTTATAACTTAATGTTTGTGCCTGATGAGATAAAAAAAATTGCTTATGCGGCCAGCTTTGGTGTCGGTGAGATACCTAAGATTCAGATAAATAAAACCAAAAATTATTTGAATCGAATAGATTTTATTAGCGTTCGCGAGCATTCCGGTCAAAAACTCATAAAGGATTTGACCGGAAGGGATGTACCTGTTATTGTCGATCCAACTCTGGTGATTACTAAAGAGGACTGGGATAAAAATATACCCAACATAAGGATTGTCGATGAGGATTACATATTCTGTTATTTTCTGGGTAACAACTTGGAACAACGTAAAGAAGTAGAAAAGCTTCGTGCAAATACGGGGTTAAAAATTGTAGTACTTAAGCACTTGGATGAATATATCGCTTCAGATGAAAACTTTGGAGACTGCACACTGTATAATATAGGACCGGAAGAGTTTATTAATCTTATCCGGTTCGCGACCTATGTTTGCACAGATTCTTTCCATGGAAGTGTATTTTCTATTATTAACCACAAGCAGTTTATTTCATTTAATAGGTATGGAGATAATAACAAGAATTCACGTAACTCACGATTGGATAGTTTGTTTTATCAACTTGGGATTGAGAGAAGATTCAAAGGCGATATTGTGAAGAACATCAATGACATTATCGACTACGTTGATGTGGATAAAAGATTAATTAAATTGCGGAAATATGCGGTGGATTTTATTAGCAGCGCCATTAAGCAAATATAGCAAATTATCCAGTAAAAAGATGCTCTTTCTAAGAAGGAGAACATTATGATAGATAACAGAGAAAAACATAAGTGCTGCGGGTGCACAGCTTGCTATTCTATTTGTCCCCAAAATGCAATAAAAATGGAATTTGATGAGGAAGGTTTCTTGTATCCAGTTGTGAACAAGAAGAACTGCAAGCATTGCGGATTATGTGAAAAAGTGTGTCCATATACTGTTTTGACAAAAGAAGAAAATTGCAGCACTTGCGTTGCAATACAAAATAAAAATGATAATAGAAGGAATATTAGCACAGCCGGAGGCGCGTTCTCTTTGATTGCTGACTATATTTTACAGCATAACGGGATAGTTTATGCTGTGGGATATAGCGAAATGGTGGTATGTCATAAAAAGTGCACAGAACAGGATCAACTTAGGGAGTTGTGCGGTTCCAAATATGTTCAGAGCACACTTAATGAAACCTTTAAAGAAATTAAGACTCACCTTAAAATAGGAAAATTTGTATTGTTTGTAGGTACGCCATGTCAGGCACACGGGCTAAAAAGATATATTGGAGAAAGTCCCAATCTAATAATTATTGATTTGCTTTGCCTTGGAACATCTTCTCCGGGTCTGTTCTCAAAATGGATTGACTATTTAAATCAAAAATATGACTCTAAGGTTTCGTATGTAAGATTTCGTGATAAAAGCTACGGTTATGCTGTGCCTAATATAAGGGTTCAATTTTCTAATGGCAAAATAATTGAACAGTCCTACGATGCTAAGGTTCATAGCAATATGTTTTTCAAACACTTTTATGACGTTAGACCGTCTTGCTATCAATGTGTATATAGAGAAAAACCTCGAGTAAGTGACTTTACCATAGGAGATTGTGTTAATATTGGTCAGTTCAATAAAACGATGGACGATAATAAAGGGACTACTCGCATGTGGATACACACTGAGCGAGGAATGCAAATTTTCAAAGAATTAACATTTCAGATGCGAGTAACTAGTATTATAAACACTTGTAATAATATATGTGGGGGGGCAACCAAATTCCGCTACCTCCTGATAGAAGGGAATTCTTTAATGATTCAATCCGTTTAAGTTACGCACAACTAATAAAACTATACGAGCCAAACAGTCTCAAAAAGATGGGTATTAATATGTTCAGAAGAATAATAAACCATCTACCGAGAGTAATTTCAACACACATATCAAAGGGATTACGACTAAAACAAGCTAAACGTAGTGATATGCGTGTCGAACTGGCAACGCGTGTTCAGAAAGAAATGAAAAACGAGTTTGATTAAATTGGAGGAATTTCTTTATGTTGTTACGTTAAAATTGTTTATAATTGCGAAAGGACGCAAGTACCTTAGATATTGGCTATTCCAAGCTGCTAAATCTATTGTGGCACATGCAAAGAATTTTAAGTAATCCATCTATATTACACGACAAGAGGGGTGAATCCGATTAAGAAAATGCAGTTTCTGATTATTATTGCATTCAAGCTAATACGGGTGATATACACCATTTTAAAGAATGGAAGTCTATATGATCCTCAGAAAATGCTACGAGATATCAAGCGCCCTCAAAAACAGGTTATGGCAATGGCAGCATAATAAATAAAAAAAATCTAGAATTCTATCGAGTTCCTGAAACTCAGAAATCGGGCAGGATTCTAGAAAGAGTCCCAACACAATGGAGCTGTAAGAAGCTGCATTAGCAATGAAGCCAGAGATGATGTTGCGTCCACTGAATCTAGTATCTGGAAGGCAAGGTTGTTTGGTAAAAATCTAATTGAGAAACAAGAGCTGTAGCTGGCCAGTAGTTCTCTCCGTGAGACTCGATCCCATTGAAAAGTTTAGTTCGCACACGATAAATGTACCGGTGGGTACAGGGAAATTAAAACACGACTTCTATAGGCACGGAAGGTTCACCATAGTTGAGCAGAGGTAATTGGCCTTTATAGAGCAACGCAAAGATGCATTATTTGCGAACCCTGATCTGATTATTCTGTACTCGATACGAGGACTGTTCATCATCCTCGGTTCCATTATTCCCATAACCGATAGAGGAAAAGCCTTAAATAGCGTTGGTTTAGGGATTGTTATAATAGGAAGGAAATAAAACTTATGCAACCGATGGTTTCAATAATTGTTCCGGTTTATAATACGGGGCAATATTTAGAAAAATGCTTGGATAGTGTATTAAATCAGACTTACACAAACCTACAGATTATTCTTGTGGATGATGGTTCTACAGACGGAACATCCGCTATGTGCGATAGGATTAAAAGCAAGGATTCTCGAATAGAGGTTATTCATAAAACAAACGAGGGACTCGGATATACACGTAACAAGGGATTGGAGTATGCTGTTGGAGATTATGTGACGTTTCTCGATTCAGATGATTGGTTTGATATTGATCACATAGCTAACCTTGTTCAAGCTGCGAAAGCGTTCAATGCTGATCTTACAATTGGATCGAGAACTAGGTATAATGAAAATAAAGAAGAACAATACAAAAAAATTGAACTTCCAATATATGGAAACTATGAGGGGCGTTCGGTAATTGAAAAGGTACTGCCAGAATTTGTGGCAGCCTCACCTAAGTCAAAGCAAGATTTGGGACTTCCAGCAAGTGTTTGCTTCAGCTTATATCGTACATCACTAATTATAAAAAATAACATAAATTTCCCGTCCGAGAGATATTGTGTTTCAGAAGATTTCTTTTTTAATTATCGCTATATGTTAAAATCCATAAGGGTTACAATCATCCAAGAATATGGATATATGTATAGAAATAATCCTGTTTCTATATCACATACATTTAATTCGGCGCAGTTAGACAGAGTTTACAATTTTTATAGGGAAGTACAAGAGTTGACTTCACTTGAAAACATTACAGAGGATGTGCGTATGAGAGTTCATCGTTGCGGCTTTTCTAAAGTACGAAGTCTTTTAATTCGCGTTATTTCTTCGTCGCTCTCTTTCAAAGAGAAGGTGAGGTATATAAAAAGAATAATATCTGACGACCCAACTCAAAATATGTTAAAAAGAATTAACTGCCGTGAATATAGATTGCCAATTAGAGTGTTTGCTTTATTGGTTAAACATAAAAATTATCTATTAGTTTATCTTTTGCTAAAAGTAAAAAGTCGATCATAACAGGAGGTGAATAGCACAGATATGAAAATAAAAATACCTAAAATCAGAGACAATTTACTAGTTTATATAATTTTATGGAATATTCTTTCCGCTGTGTTAATTGCCTTTCTCGGAGTTCCTCGTTCTATACTTTATTTTACGGATGCCCTGAACGCCTGGCTTTTTTTGTCTGCATTTCGCAGTCAAAGGTATTCTATGACCAAACAACCAGTTTTTTTATGGGTAATTCTGTTTATAGTTATTGGGATTATGGGCAGCATTATAAATTTGACATCACCTATACTGACAATATGGGGAATAAGACAGACCTCTCGCTATCTGTTCTTTTTTTACAGCTGTGCCATTTTTATGACTGAAAAAAACATACGGACTATATTAAAGGTAATTGAGATTATATTTTGGATTTCTGTTCCATTATGCACCTATGAGGGATTATTTGTTACGTATCCGCAAGGGACAATTGTTGGTGATATGGTCGGTGGAATATACTATAGGACAGGGAGTGCTAATGCTCCATTGAATATTATACTGGTTGTTTATTCGGTTTATATTATTTTATGGTGCTTAGATGGAAAGATTAGTTTTAAGAAAATGATAATAACCGTTGCAGCCGGTATGTGGATGGCAATCCTTGCAGAATTAAAATTGTTTATCGTTGAAATGTTGGTTGTAATTGTAGTTGCAATGATTATTAGTAAAGTAAGTTGGAAAACAATTACTCTTTTTATCGTCGGAATACTAGCTTTTAATATTATAATAACGGGATTTGTATCAATTAACGCAAGAGGCAGATCCTATTATACAAATGATTTGTTTTCATTTGAAAGCATGATTAAATATGCAACCAGAACAGAGGGATACGATGGTGTTGGTGACTTAAATCGCTTTACAGCCATACAGGAATTGATAGATAAATTCTTTCGTAATGATTTGTTTGGATTATTGTTCGGCTACGGTATAGGTTCTGCAGAATATTCGAAATCCAATGAAATGCTTACAAGTACATTTTATAATCAATATGGTTATTTGCATTATCAGTATTTTACACACGCTTTTGTGTTTATTGAAACTGGACTATTGGGATTGATTAGCTACCTTATGATTTTTATATCTTCATTGAAGAGAGGGATTAAAGTATTGAAAGGTACACAATGGAAAAAATTTTATATGATTACTGTAATGATTATGGTGTTTTTGGTATTTTATAATACCACAATGAGAAATGAATTTTGCGCATATATTTTATATGCTATATTAGCAATTCCTTTTGCCGTGAAGAATTGTAATTATGAAACTTACAATGAAGACAATAATTATGAAGGAGATAGAATATGATACCTAAAATAATTCACTACTGTTGGTTTGGAGGTAAGGAAATTCCAGAAAAAGACAGAAAGTGTATTGAAAGTTGGAAAAAATATTGCCCTGATTTTCAGATTATACAATGGAATGAAGAGAATTATGATATTACAAAAAATGCCTATATGTATCAGGCATATCAGGCTAAAAAATGGGGCTTTGTTCCAGATTATGCACGTTTGGACATAATTTACAATCACGGTGGCATTTATTTGGATACCGATGTTGAATTGATAAAGTCATTAGACGATATATTATCTAATCGAGCAGTAATGGGATTTGAAGATGGGAGGAGTGTTAACCCAGGACTGATTATTGCGGCAGAAGCTAAGCACGAAACTATCTTTGAATTAATGGACATCTATAAAGGTAGAGATTTCATTAAGCCTGATGGAAGTATGGATACGACTCCAAGTCCTATCATGAACACAGAACGTCTTGTAAAGAAGGGATTGTGTCAAAACAATATGAAACAAGAGGTTGCAGGAATTACAATTTATCCCAAGGCTGTATTTTGTCCAAGAGATTATCATTCCGGCAAAATGAAAATTACTGATAATACAATCAGTATACACTGGTTCAATGCCTCGTGGAAAACTCCACATCAGAAAAGGATGCTGAAGGTAAGACGTATTATCGGTGACAAATTATATTTCAAATTGGTTGATGTAAAAAATAAGATTATCCGTAAGGGGAAGTAAATTTCATGAGAAAAATTTGTTTTGTAAGCGGGGTAATCGCACGATCGGGGGGGACTGAAAGAGTCGGATCTATTATTGCCAATTCTTTAAGCAAAGCCGGATATGATGTTTTCCTGCTTAGCTTTTGGAATCAAGGTAAACCCTATTTCCATCTTGAGGATGAGGTTCATGTGCATTATTTGTTGAATCACAAAATTGAGGGTAAGTTTTATCGCACTGGAATTTATCCTATTATTAAGTTACATAGATTTATTCAAAATAACGATATAGACATCATTGTTGATATAGATACTGTTTTATCAAGACATTCAGCGTATGCAATCAGAGGAACTAAATGTAAATTAATCTCATGGGAACATTTTAATTACTGGACAATGCTCCGTTTGAAAGAGGCACGCCGTTTTCGAGCAAAAAAATTAATTAAAAAATACGCAACTGAATTGGTTGTATTAACAGAGCAGGATAGGGAGGCACATATTAAGCATTTGGGTTTTGACGAGAATCTTATCACAGCAATACCAAATCCATGCATGGAGGTACAGGATTCAGTCTATGATTTCGATAAAAAAATATTCCTTTCCATAGGCAGATTGACTCCTCCAAAAGGATATGATTGGCTCCTTGAGGCGTGGAGCAGAATAGAAAATTACATCCCTGATTGGAAATTGAGGATTGTAGGAAGCGGGGAAGATGAGATAAAACTCAAAAAGCAGAAGGATGATCTGAGATTGCAGAACGTTGAATTTATTCCGCATACCACAGATGTAGGAAAATACTATTCTACAGCTTCGGCTTATGTTCTTTCGTCAAGGTACGAAGGATTTCCAATGGTTCTGCTTGAAGCAGAGGTGTATGGGCTGCCTATCATAGCTTTTGACTGCAAGACTGGTCCTCACGATCTGGTTTGCAATGGTGAAAACGGATATCTGGTTGATGAGGCAAATATTCAGAAATTGGCAAATTCAATGCTTGACTTTACTAAAGATAAGGAGAGAGCAGATAGAATGTCTCAAAAGTCAAGAAGTTTTGTCAAAAGGTTCAATTTAAATTCAGTTACACTCCAATGGGTTGGACTGATTGAGGCGATTCTTAATAATTAAAACTGAGAATATCTTCTTATCAATCATCATCTCGTGCTATAACGCAGAGAATCCAATTACATAGTGCGTTGAAAGCCTTCAGGAGAAAATCACTGAAAAAATTCTGTGAAGTGATTTGTATTGATGATAGTTCACAAGATAGGGCAGGCAAGATCCTAGATGGACTATCTAGGTGATATAAGAATCTTAAGGCGTTGTATAAAAAAAATTTTGTGTTTCTGGCGCTCAAAATGTCGGAGGGGGATACGAGAGGCCGGTAAATAACATTTATTGATATAGCGCGATGACTATGTAGATCATAATTCCTTTCAGGCGATTGTTAAAATGGCGACTGAATGCCAAGATTGTGATTTGATTGTGTTTAATTACTATGAGAAAAACGATGATGAATTAGACATTGACTATTCAGATGCATTTCAATATACAAAGTAATTTGTATATTCGGCAAATTATTTAGATTATCTTCTTAACTGTAATAAGATTATAACCATACGAATGCGTATGAAGGGATATTACACGCTCTTGAAGATGCATTGAAGACATATGACATTACTGAATAATTTCCAATAGTACATATGCGTTGCTGTTTGGGGACAGTTAATTTGTATATATAAACAAAGACCACCGAGGACGATGAACAGACTTTAGTAGCTGTCTTACGAGAAATCAGAATGAATAAAGCCGCAGTAAAAAGCCGCTTTAATCAGATTTTAGTAAGAACAGCTTTATTGGGCAGGATGAAATTAACCATTTTATTTTGTCACCCAAAGAAACGATTTCATATTGATTTTAAGAAGGAGTACATATTTAGTGAAGATACAAAGAACGAAAAATGCAGGTAGAAACATTGTTTTTGGAACAGTGTTAAAAGTATATAATATTGTTATACCGTTCCTGATGCGTACTTTGATGATATATCAGATGGGGATGGAATATGCGGGATTAAATAATCTGTTTTCTTCATTATTTCAGGTATTAAACCTTGCTGAGTTAGGAATCGGAGCGGCATTGACTTTTAGCATGTATGAGCCAATCGCAAAGGATGAATCGGAAAAGATTTCCGCTCTTCTGAATCTGTACCGTAAGTGTTTTCAAATTATAGGAGGTATCATTTTTGCTCTAGGGCTTCTGTGCATGCCATTTCTTAAATATTTGGTAAATGGTAATGTTCCAGATAATTTGAACTTGCAACATTTATATTTTTTGTATCTTCTTAATACTGTTCTTTCGTATTGGCTTTTTTCTTATAAAAAGAGTTTAATATATGCTTTTCAGAGAAATGATATTAATAGTAAGATTTCGCTGGTGACATATTCGATACAATATTTTTTGCAGGCACTTGTGATTTTAAAACTTCACAACTATTATTTATATGTAATATCCTCAATTGCAGCACAAATACTTCTGAACCTTATTTCCGCAATGGTTGTTGACAAGACTTATCCTTATAAACCAGTCGGCAAGGTTGAGTCAGTTGTAGTTGTGGATATCAAGAAGAAAGTCCAGGGGCTTGTTACTAATAAAATTGGAGGGGTAATTTTTCGGTCAGCCGATTCTATTATTATATCAGCATTTCTTGGACTTGTTGTACTTGCACAATATCAAAATTATTATTATATTTTGTCTGCAGTAATTAGCATTTTTACAATTATATTTGAGGCCTGTGTAGCGGGAATAGGAAATAGTATTATTACGGAGAGGAAAGAGAAAAATTATGAAGATTTTTGTACGTTGACATTTCTTACTGGAATACTGATCGGAATTTGTTGCGCTTGCTTTATTTGTTTATACCAGCCTTTCATACAGCTGTGGGTGGGTGATGAAAACCTGTTATCAATTTCTCTAATAATTAGCTTTGTAATATATTTTTACGTTTATGAAGTTGATCAATTAATCAGCACATACAAGGATGCCGCTGGAATCTGGTATCAGGATAGATACCGCCCGCTGTTAAGCGCAATCTTAAATTTGACATTGAATATAATTACTATTAGATTCTTGGGACTTTATGGTGTGCTGTATTCGACAATTATTAGTTACATTGTTCTCAGTATGCCCTGGCTACTTTTTAACGTGTTTCATGAATTGTTTTTTGGCATGTCTGTCAGAAGATATATTTTGCTGCTTCTAAAAAATATATTTGCTACACTTCTTGCATGTGTCGCATCGTATTTGATATGTAGTAAAATTAATATAAATGGTTTGCAAGGGCTTGTTATTCGTCTAATTTTGACGGTAGGGATTTCGGGAATGATAATGATAGCCGTCTTGTTTAAAAGCAGGGAGTTTCCTCCAGCGTATAAGCTTGTCAGAAAACTTATAAAACTTAGGAAATGAGGTATACAATGGGGAATTTCATTTATTTTTTCAAACGTCTTAAGGCTGTTTCATTAGGTCATGGGAGCATTTTACGTACGATTCGTTATAATTTTAATTATTTACCATGGAAGTGCGCAATTGAGTTGCCTATGCTTGTCGGCCGTAACACAAAGATAAGTGGCCGCGGCCACATTGAAATCTCCTACCCTCGAAAAAGCAACCCGCATATCTATATAGGAGGCAAAGCTTTGCAATGGATGGACGAACGTGAAGCCACAGTCATTCGTGTGGATGGTTTATTAAGGATTAACGAGGAAATATATATCGGAAAAGGCTGCCGCTTTGAAATTGGTGAAGAGGGGGTGCTTGAATTGCAAAAAGGGACTAACTTTACCGGTCTTTCAACAGTTGTATGTAGAAATCGGATAACATTTGGAGAACGTGATTTGATTTCGTGGAATACATTATTTATGGATTCAGATGCACATACTATTGTCGGAGCTGACGGTAAGAAGAATCAAAGTAAATCCGTAACAATAGATGATCATGTATGGATAGGAGCAAAGAGCACGGTCTTGAAAGGAACCTACATTGGAAGAGATGTTGTGGTTGCAGCAGGTAGCATTGTCCATGGAAAATATAAACAGACATCATGTGTTATTGGAGGGAATCCGGCAGTCGTTATAAAGAACGAAATAACATGGGACATCGGTTGTCCTGACCGATAGAGTATAATTGAAATAGGTAGGGATAAAATAGTGGAAGAATACAAAAGTTTAAATACACTTAAGGGTGTTGCATGTATAACCGTTATATTATTGCATTGCAGTTTTCCTGGATTTCTTGGTCGGTTTATTGGTTATTTTATGCGTTTTCCTGTTCCAGTATTCTTTATGATTTCTGGATATTTCGCCTCAAACAGATCAAAACAATGGTATAGGGATAAAGCAAAATATATTTTTATATTGATATTAATATCGGAACTTCTTATGGGCACAGTAATCTTAACTGATGACTGGTTAACTAGTGGAGTTATATCGATAGCAGAATGGATTATGCAATTTGAATTTATCCACCATCCCATTAGAACAATCTTTTTGGGAACAATATTTAATGGTACATTGTGGTATCTTTATGCTGTTTTGTGGGTTTGGGTTATCTTCTCAGCCTGGGGCTATGATAATAGAAAAAAAGCAGCTTATTTTCTTATTCCACTTCTACTTACGATTGAAGTATATGGTCGTTTGTTTTGGCAAAGTGTATATGACATTAACGAGGTGATTTACATTTTCCGTTCATTTATTTTACAAGGTATTCCATTCATTATGATCGGAGGTATACTAAAAGAGCATGAGGATAAAATTTGTGGCATAAAAAAAGCTTCGCTCAAGTTTATGGCGATTATTATAATAGGATTTTTAATGGCATTTACTGAATACGTTATATACAAAACTTATTTAGATGTTTATTTGTCAACGATTATGATAAGTATCGGCTTGATGTGTCTTGCCGTTGTTAAGCGCGAGATGTATCTAAGTAAGATTATTCATCACATTGGCAAGGATCTATCTACCATCATATATTGTATACACTTACCAGTAATATATATAATAGACAGGAGTCCACTCCAAAAATGGGGGGGGGTATACTCTACCCGTTATTGCTGTTATTGTGATAATTCTTATATCCGAGTGTTTTAAACGGACAAGGAAATACATCTTTTGTACACATCTAAGGGAAAGATAATTATTTTATTTTTAATATATTCACAAATATGGCTTTGAAAAGAGGAAGGAGATGTGATGCTCGGTTTCAGAGCATCTTGCTAAAAATAATTGAAATGACTTTAATATAACAACTATTCAACCACACATCAATGATTCTGACAGGTTTTACGATGTCGGAATATTTAGGGAAAATAAGTCTAAAGGTATTAGATTTAAGAGATAATTCCATTTTGTTGACAGGAATAAATGTATTTCCATCCCTCCATCAAAGTTATAAGCCGGAAGCCTATTTGTAACGCATGTTGGTATGCTCAAAGACTTTAGAACCAAGTTCCGTTGTCCTCTCAAGCCTCATTCATATTGGCTTTGTTCGGTAATATTCGCTGAAAAATTGAGCAATTCACATTTCCACCACCCCAAAAGTCACAATAACACAACAAATATCAAAATATCACAATTGTCCCCTCCCCCTCCCACAATCTATAATAAACCCATCAAATAAAGGAGGGGACCCAAATGAAAAAGAAAAAACTACTAAGCATTCTTCTTTCCGCCGCCCTGGCATTTTCTCTTACCGCCTGCGGCAATTCCAACAATGAAGCCCAGACTTCAAACTCAGCTTCATCATCCACATCAACCCCAACAACAGCATCAAAAGACGCCTCATCATCCGATGCCGACGCCAGCACAGACACCGCAGAGGCTGATCCCTTCGGCAAATACGCCGACCCGCTGGAAATCCATTTCGTCCGCGCCACGGATGACACCATTGAGACAAACGTTCTCGCCAACCTGCCGGGCCAGACCCTGGAGGATAACTTCTGGCTTGATACCTATGAGGACGAGCTTGGCATCAAGATAGTCTATGACTGGATTGTAAAAGGCGACGACGAATTCAACCAGAAAATGAACGTATCCATGGCCAGCGAAGAGCTTCCTGATGTGATGTGCGTAACGGCGACACAGATGATGCAGCTCATCGACGCAGGCCTGGTGCAGGAAATGGGACCGGTTTTTGAGCAGTATGCCACCGATTTCACCAAAGAGGTTATGAACCAGGAGGGTGATTCCCCGTTCCTTGCAGGCCAGAAGGACGGCGTGCAGTACGGCCTGCCTGTAACCGGCGGAAGCGTGGACTCCGTTGACCTGATGTGGATCCGGACAGACTGGCTGGAGAAATTAAATCTTGAGGTCCCCACCACCATGGACGAAGTCCTTACCATGGTTGACCAGTTTGTAAATGCTGATTTTGACGGCAACGGCGCCAAGGATACCGTAGGTATCGGCGTGGCCGGAACCAGCATGCTGGGCGGCGGCTTCGGCGGTCTGAGAGGCTTTTTCAACGCTTATGGCGCATATCCGGGAATCTGGGTGGAAAAGGACGGCCAGCTGGCCTACGGCGCAATCCAGCCGGAATGTAAAACAGCACTCGCAGCGCTTCATGATATGTATGAAAAGGGCTACATTGACACAGAATTCGGCGTTAAGGATTCCACCAAGGCAGGAGAGGCTGCAGCAGCCGGAAAATGTGGTTTTACCTTCGGACAGCAGTGGCTTTCCCTCACTCCCTTCCAGTCCTGTAAGGACAACGATCCGGACAGCCAGTGGTCCGCATATCCGCTTCCTTCCGCAACGGGCGAACCGGCTGTTGCACAGGCGGATCTGGGCACCAACAGATGGATCGCCGTAAACAAAAATTTTGAACATCCGGAAGCAGTTGTAAAAATGATAAATCTCTTTATCGAGAAATGTTGGGGCGAGACCGGAGACAACGGTAAATATTATGCGCCGCCGGAAGCAGAAGGCGTATGGAAGCTTTCTCCTATCCAGTGCTCCATGCCTCATAAGAATCTGCAGGCCTACCTGGACATCGAAGCGGCCCGCCAGTCCGGCGATACCTCTTCCCTGACAGGAGAAGCGAAATCCATCCAGGATAAGCTGGACAGCTATTATTCCGGAAGCGATGAAGGCTTTGCTCTCTGGGGATGGGAAAGGATTTACGGGCCCGATCCCAGCTCTTATTCATCAATCAACGCCATGAGCGAGGATAACCGCATCATGATCAATAAATTTGTGGGAGCGCCCACCGAGACCATGACAGAAAAGCTTTCCACACTGGAAACCATGAGGGATGAGGTATACACCAAAATCATTATCGGCGAAGCTTCCATCGATGAATTCGATACCTTTGTTGAGGATTTCAACAAGCTGGGCGGAAGCGATATGACAGCAGAAGTAAATGAATGGTATTCCTCTGTAAAATAAGCGGAAAAGGTAACCTGTGACCTGTGACAGCCGGAGGCTTTGGGCATACAAACAAAACCTCCGGCTTTTCCGGTCCGTAAGTATAAAAATCTGTGCCGGCAGCGGCCCTCGCTACCGGCAGCATGGAGGACTGTTATATGGCAGCTGGCAGACAAAAACAAAAAAAGAAAAATGCGATCCGAAGGGAACTTCCCCTGCATCTCATGCTGGTTCCCGGAATTATTTTCACTGTTATATTTTGTTATATCCCAATGGCGGGCATGGTAATCGCCTTCCAGAAGTTCATTCCGGCCAAAGGCCTTTTCGGAGACCAGAAATGGATAGGCTTTGATAACTTTACATATCTGTTCAATATGCCGGGAGCAATGTCAGCCTTACGCAACACCGTTGTCATTGCTTTTTTTAAAATCGTTCTCGGCCTGATTGTGCCGATTACCGTTGCCATCCTTTTAAATGAAGTACGTTCCAATAAATTCAGGAAAACGGTGCAGACAGCCATATATCTTCCTTATTTCCTGTCCTGGGTCGTTCTCGGAGGCGTTATGATAGATATTCTTTCTCCCTCCCAGGGTATCCTGAATCAGGTCCTGAATTTCTTTGGAATAGATTCCATTTTCTTTCTGGGCAGCAATAAATGGTTTCAGCCCACTATCATCATGACGGATGTCTGGAAGGGCTTCGGCTTCGGTACGGTTGTTTATCTCGCCGCCATCACCGGAATTGATCTCAGCCTGTATGAGGCCGCGACGATGGACGGTGCGAACCGCTTCAAGAAAATGTGGCACGTGACACTGCCTGGCATACGGATGATCGTTGTGCTCATGTGTGTGCTTTCCCTGGGAAATGTACTGAACGCCGGGTTTGATCAGGTTCTGAACCTCTACAGCCCCCAGGTTTACGAGACCGGCGATATTATTGATACCTTTATATACCGCATCGGCCTGATTGACGCGCAATTCGGGCCGGCGACGGCAATGGGCGTGTTCAAGTCCGCCGTATCCTGTCTCTTCATTTCCGTATCCTACTATGTTGCATATAAATTTTTCGATTACCGGATCTTTTAACGTAAAAACGGAGGGGCAAGCCTTATGAAAATGAATACAAAAACACAAAAAAGCGGTGTGAAGGTCAGAGAATCCGTGGGTTCCCGTATTTTTACAATTATCAATACCCTGATTCTCGCCTTCCTGGCGCTGATCTGCATCCTTCCCCTGATCAATATCCTGGCGATTTCCCTCAGCTCCAATGCCGCGGCCACAGCCGGGCTGGTGAAGCTGCTGCCGGTGGATTTTACCCTGAAATCCTATGAATACGTGGCAAAAAGGGCGGCCTTCTGGAAATCCCTTGGGGTGACGGTGATCCGGTGCCTGCTGGGTGTATCGCTGAACGTCATCATGTGCGTCCTTGTAGCCTATCCGCTGTCCAAGGATAACCGCAAGCTGAAGCTGCGCACGGTATATACCTGGTTCTTTTTTATCACCATGCTGATCAATGCGGGACTTATCCCATGGTACATGACGATTAAGAGCGTGCATCTGCTGGGAACCATCTGGGCGCTGGTGCTTCCGGGAGCAGTGCCCGTATTCAGCGTGGTGCTGATGCTGAATTTTTTCCGGGCGATACCGGAGGAGCTGGAGGAGGCCGCTTTCATGGACGGAGCAGGCCACTGGAATATCATGGCCAGGATCTATGTGCCGCTGTCCAAGGCCAGTATTGCCACCATCTGCCTGTTCGTACTTGTTTATCACTGGAATTCCTGGTTTGACGGCATCATCCTCATGAACAAACCCACACAGTATCCCCTGCAGAGCTATCTGCAGACCATTATTATCCAGGGGGACACCTCCGTCAACAGCACCACGGACTGGCAGACAATGGCGCTGATCTCCGACAGAACCGTAAAATGCGCGCAGATTTTTCTGTCCACCCTGCCTATTGTGGCAGCTTATCCTTTTTTACAGAGATATTTTGTAAAAGGAATGGTTATGGGTTCTGTAAAAGGGTAGTAAAGCGAAGCACTCCGGATAGCCGGGCTGCTGCAGTAATGCAGCCGGCATTCGCTGGCTGTCTTCCGGAAAAATGCAAAATCACAGGCCGTTATGCTAAAATAGTGTTGGCCCGGCCATAATTACCGTTGGAAGAAGCAAGTGAAAAACGCTTCCGTCCTGCAGGACGGCCGGGCAGATTGGGGGAGGCAGATGTACCATTCCAGAACATTTCATAAAATGCTGATTTCCATTACACTGGTATGCCTTTGTTTCTATGGGATCGGACTGTTCAGCAATCAGTACAACAGGAATGTGCTGTCCCATCAGATCCAGGACACGTTGGATTCCAAGGTCCATTTCTGGGAGGAACAGCTTCAGCAGGAAACCGACAGCCTTCTGCTGACGCAAAGCAGCCTGACGAATGACGCCAGCCTTCTCAAGCTCCATGTGGCCTGGGACAGCCTGAGCAATTACCAGCGTTATGAAGCGGTGAAGCAGTTTTCCTACCGCCTGCTGAATGTAAAGGTACTCCACAGCATTGCCGCGTCCATCAAGACCTACTTCCCGGACAGGAAAATCGTAATCAGCGCCGACAGCCCCATCCTGGACAGCTATGAGGAGGACGATTACGGAGATTTCAGGCAGGCCTGTCTGAATGAGGACGGGAGCATCTGCCTGACCATCTTTTTCCCTTACAATATGAATCCGTCCAACCGGAAAATCCCCCATTTTTACATAAGAACCACCATCACGCCGAAAACGCTGCAGGGCAAACTGGAGGAAATGCTGGGAGAGGATGAGGGCAACGTTTTTTTGCTGAACCAGGACGGCACCGTACTGGCCGGTTCCGGGAAAAAGCTGGAGGAGGACATCGCTTCCGTTCCGGTTCTCGCTTTAGTTCAGGAGAAAATCCGCACAGCAGGAGAGGAAGAAAGCATTCACGCCTCCAGGGATGGTTTTGCTTCCGGCCGGCTGCTATTCCGCCTGGGAATCTGGCTGGTTTACTGTTATCCCAATCAGGTGGTGGAAAAGCCGCTCCGTTTTTTCCGGATCTTCAATGCGGCGCTGACCATTCTGGTAGTGGCTCTTCTGGGCGCTTATGCTTTTTATGCGGGAAAATCCTTTGCAAGACCTCTCGGCCGGATACTCCAGGCCATGGAGGATAAACAGGATAAGAATTCCTTCCTGATCCAGGAAAAAGGAAAGGACGAGCTGGCCATCATTTATGACAAATACAACCGGATGGTCCTCCGTACGGAAAGCCTGATCCGCGAAAACCTGGATTCCAAATATCGTGTGCACATCGCGCGGCTGAGGGCGCTGCAGTATCAGATCCAGCCCCATTTCCTGTACAACAGCATTTTCCTGATTTACCGCATGGCGCAGATGGATGAAAACGAGCCTATCGCCGATTATGCGGAGCATCTGGGAAAATATTATCAGTACATCACCAGGGTCAGCGACCGCAAGGTAAAAATCAGCCAGGAAATTGAGCATATCCGCAATTATCTCGCCATCCAGGAAACCAGGTTCGGCGGCCGGATCCGCGCTTTTCTGGGAGAGGTTCCGCCGGAGCTTGCGGATGCCAAACTCATGCCTCTCACATTGCAGCCTTTGGTTGAGAACGCCTATGAGCATGGTATGAAGAATCGTGTCAGAGACGGGGAGGTACACATCAAAATGCACTTTGAGGACAGTATTTTCTACTTTACGGTGGAGGATAACGGGCCGGGTATGACAGCGGAAGAGCTGGCCCGGGTGAAAAAACGTATGGAAGAGGGCCGGATCGAAGAAGAGGAAATACACGCCCTTTCCAATACCAATATCCGCCTGAAGCTCCACTATGGGGTAAACAGCGGTTTATATTTTGAGAACAGGCAGGAGGGAGGCTTCCGGGTAACTGCCAGAATACAGCTTACGGAAGAAAAATATGTATAATTTACTGATTGTGGACGATGAACCTTTGATTTTAGAAGGACTCTGTCGTATGATAGAGAGGGCTTATGGAAACCGGTTTCTTATTTATCAGTCGGACTGCGCCGAAGGGGCGCTGGAAATCTTCCAGAACAGCCGTGTGGATCTTTTGATGAGCGATATCCGTATGCCTGGCATGGACGGCCTGGAGATGGTGGAAATCGTGGAAAAGGAATGGCCTGACTGCCTCACCATTTTCCTTACGGGACACAGTGAGTTCGAATATGCGAGACAGGCCGTGGGCAGCCGGACGATCGACTATGTCCTCAAGCTGGACGGTGACGAAGCTCTGCGCCGGGCAATCGACAAAGCTTATGACCGTCTGGAGAAGGAACAGGAAGAAAAAAGCCGGCTGCTGAAGCTGAACGCTTCCTGGCAGGAGGCCGCGCCTCTTTTGCGAAGGGAGTGCTTCCGCCGGATGGTAACCACCGTCCGGTGGGAGGAAACGGACAAAGCACAGCTTTATGCGAAGCTTCAGGCAGCAGGTATTTCCTTTGATCTGCAGTCCGGTTTTCTTACCGCGCTTATCTGTATGGAGCCTGAATGGGATGCTTCGGTAACCGGACAGATACAGAGTATTATCCTGGGAAATATAAAGGGAGCCTTTCGGGCCGGAGCTGCTTACGTTTCAGAACACATTATGCTGCTTCTTGCCCAGTCGGAGGACAACCGGCCGCTTCGGCTGAAGGGTTTTCTGGAAATTGCCCTGAGCATGTGTGAGAGGGTGGAGCTGATTCCTCCCGCGGTCTATCTGTATGAAAAGGAAACCGGGCTTGAAGGTTTGTCCGAGGTTTTCTCCATACTGAGCAGTAAACGCTTTGAAATGGAGGAGGGCGGCGGCATCCTTCTGTGCGGCAAAAAGGATGCCCTGTCTTCCTATACCTGGCGCAGGGAAGGCCCTGTCATGGGCGCCTTCAACGTTGAGAAGCTTTCGGACAGCCTGGTTTACGGTAAAGAAGGCGATTTTATGGCAGTGCTTGCCAAAATAAAGGCTGGTATGCCTGCCTCCGGTCCTGCGGCGGAGATCACAATATATACAACGCTGGCCTCCCTGCTGCTTCAGGCCATCCTTAATTATTTGCCCAGGGAAAGCAGCCTGCTGACCCAAATCAGTCTGGAAAAGCTGGCGAATTACAATACTCACCACGGATTTCGGGACGCCTGCTATTATCTGGAAACCGTGGCGGAAAAATATTTCCGCAGCCGTCAGGAGATACATACGGACACGGACAACTATATCGTCCATAAGGTCAACACCTATATTCTGGAGCACCTTTCCGAGGATCTCTCCATGACCCGGATTGGAGAAATCGCAGGCCTGCATCCTGCCTATTTATCCAGACTGTATAAAAAGGTGACGGATAACTCCCTGGGCCAGTATATCACCGCACAAAGGCTGAATGCGGCAAAAACGCTTCTGCAGGATCCCACCATCCGTATTCAGAGCATCGCTGAAAGGGTAGGCCTGAATACGGCATCCTATTTCACCCATTTTTTCAAAAAAAGCATGGGTATGTCTCCCCAGGAGTACCGCATGAAGCTTCTGGGACAGGAAAAAGACGGGGTATCAGGCACAGACGGGGAAAGAACGTAATTATGCAGCAGTAAAAACAGAACTGCTGCATGGCTGCCAAGAAAAGAGGAGGAAGAACGAAATGCTTCATATTGTTGAGGAAGGGAAAAAACACATATTCCGGCGGCAGGACGGCCCTGATGGGGCTAGGCCGCTCTTTTGCATTGAAACGCCGGAAAACGCAGAGGACAGCTTTCATATATCGGAGGACGGCACCCTTATCACCTGGACCAGGCGCACAAAGGAGCCTGTGGATCACATGATAATGGAAGCCGCCGCCTGTTTTGAGCCGGAACACACCCTGGTGCCCGCCATTTCCTATGACGGCAATCCCTGGGGAAAGGATCATGAATATAAGGGGCTGGAAAAGGACGGCGTTCCCTATACCTACGCCTGGCACCGCTGCGCTGTTCCCGGGGCGGCCTGTTCCTGGAACCAAAAGGACGGCCTGGCACTTTTCGGCAGCGGCCGCTGCTCCGGCAGTATATTTCTGAAGGATCAGCGACCGGTTTACCGGGTGATCTGGCCGGAAACGGAGGAACCCCAGGTACTCTATGCAGACGACTGGGCGGAGGCATACCGCGGACATATGGAGCCGACAGACACCTTTACCGCCTACCTGTGCCCCGGCGCCGGCATTGAAGCGGAAAGGAACATGCTGCATCATGCCTGGGAACAGAACTATGTAAGCAAAAAACCGGTCAGGGCGGCAGAAGAGGTCTGGAACCTGAGCACGGCTTATGCAAAACTGCTGTATACCCAAGAGGAAGATGGTTTCCAGGCCTTCAGCATCGGATTCAGCTGGGATGGGAAGAAATGGAGCAAGCGGCCGGATTTCAAATATGAAATCGGCTGGTGCGGCCAGAACGCTTCCCTGGCAGTATCCCTGCTGTATGACTGCCAGCGCAGGAAGTCCTCCGGCGCCGAAACGAAGGACTGGGAAGAATCCCTGCAGATTGCGGTGTCCGTACTGGACAGCTGGGTGGAAAAAGCGCGCAGTAAGGACGGTTTTCTCCTGACCCGCTATGATCCACAGGACAGCCTGATAGACGCCTGTAATCTGGGCACCTACGGCGTACAGTTGTTTGAAGCTTACGATCAGGCCAGGCTGCTGGGGCTTGAAAAAAAGGCCTGGCTGGATGCGGCCTTTGAGATCTGTGATTTTGCCATGAACCGGCAGCGGCTGGACGGCGGAATCGGAATGAGCTGGAACCGGGACGGCTCTGCCCATGAGCTGAACGGAACGGCGGGCGCCTTCCTCATTCTTCCCCTGGCACAGGCCTTCCTGCGCACAGGAGAGGACCGGTACAATATCGCTGCTGTCCGCGCTTATTCCTATTATTACAGGGAATTCCATAATACCGGCTACGGCACCAGCGGCGCCCTGGATACCTGCTGCATTGACAAGGAATCCGTCATTCCCCTGCTCAAAGGCGGCATCCTGATGTACCGCGCCACCGGTTTTGACTCCAATCTGCAGATGGCGGAGGAAGCGGCCTGGTATCTGTCCACCTGGCAGTGGCACCACAGCGTGGATTACCCGGAGGATTCCGTACTCGGCATGATGCATTATGATACCTTCGGTGGTACGGCGGTTTCCACCTCCCATCTCCATATTGATGATTTTGCTCTCTGCTATATTCCTGAGCTGCTGGAGCTGTCGGAGCTGACCGGAAACAAGGAGTGGAAGGAACGCGCCCTGGCTGTCTGGAGGAACGGGGTGCAGGGGATTTCGGACGGGACGCTGCAGATTATGGATAAAGCGCCCAGGCCTGCCGGAAGCTGTGACGAAGCCTATCTCCATACACGCTGGGGTGCTTTGCGCAGAAACAAGGACGGCGGCTGGGGAGGTATTTTCAGCGTTTCCCAATGGCTGGTTGCCTGGCCCTGCGCCTTCCGCCTGGAGGTGCTGCGCAAATGCGATAACTGGAACCTGCTGAACGGGCTGCTGCAGTAACCAGCCCCGGAACGCGCAGAAAGGAGATAAATGATGATTACGATAATAAAAAAAGGCCCGGACACCTGTTTTTTCAGTGATGGAATCCAACTGGCCAGGGCGGTCGGTAAAGAAGGCTGGCTGGATAGCTTTGAAGAGAAGGCGCCCGGCGTATACCGCTGGATCCGCCGCCTTCCGGCCTCCGAGGCGGGGAATAAAGGGACGGCAAAAATGCGGATGGAGCTGCGGGCCTCCTATCTTCCGGACTTCACCATGGTTCCGGGCGTAAATTATGACGGAAACGGCTGGGGAACCTTCTGTGAGTATACCTCTGACCGCTATCACGGCGTTCCCTGGACTTATGGCTGGCACCGTTCCTCCGTAGCCGCCATGACCTATTCGGAAAAAACGCTTGCCGGCCGTACCGTAAGCGTTGCCCTGTTCGGAGAAGAGGAGGGCGGCAACAGCTGCCAGCTGTATTCGGACCGGGAGGAAGAGGTGCACAGCCTCGTCTGGCCGGAGACAGAAGCGCCCAGAACGCTTTTTCTCTATCGCTTTGGCCCGGCCTGGCAGGGGGAGGAAAAGGAAATGGACAGCTTTACCGCCTGGATCGTCCTGGAGGAGGATGCTGTTCCCAGGTCCGGCTACCGCAAGGCGCTGGATGCCGCCTGGGAACAAAATGACAGGAAGCGGGACTGCCCTTATCCGCCGGAACGGATCTGGGAGCTGGGAATCGCTTATGCCAAACAGCTGTATACCAAAGAGCCTGACGGCTTCTGCGGCATTAACATCGGCCTTGCCTGGGAAAACGGCGGCTGGGAAAAACGCAAATACAACAAATACGAAATCGGCTGGTGCGGCCAGAATGCCATGTTTGCCAATGCACTTTTGTGCGAAGCCCTCCGGACCGGCGATAAGGAAGCAGAAGCCATGGGCTTTTCCGTGCTTGACAGCTGGCTGGAAATGGCGAGGGTCCCGGCCGGCGTGACAGGCAGCTATTATGATCCGGGACAGGTCAGATATCTGGAGGCCTGTGATCTGGGAACCGCAGGTCTGGCCTATTTTGAAGCCTGCGATCTTACGGAAAAACTGAGCGGCCGTATTTTATGCGGTGAAGGGAAGAAAGCGCAACAGACGGACTCCGCCGATCCGGCACGTATCCGGCAAAAGGCCGCCCGCTATTATGAGGCCGCGCTGGAAATCTGTGACTTTGCGGTCAGGATGCAGGGAGAGGACGGCAGCTTCGCCAAATGCTGGCACGCAGATGGCAGAACCGCCATCAAAGACGGCACCGTGGGAGCCTTTCTCGTCATGCCTCTGATCGAAGGCTACCGCAGAACCGGAAAGGAAAGTTATAAGGAGGCGGCGGTGAAAGGCCTTCGCCGTTACCTGAAGGAGCTGAAGGAATACGGCTATACCACAGCCGGCGCCCTTGATATTTTTTCCATTGATAAGGAATCCGGTATCCCGTTGCTGAAGGGGGCAATGGCGCTTTATGAGCTTACCGGAGAGAAGGAATGGCTGGACGGCGCCCTGGACAGCGCCTGGTATCTGTCCACCTGGCAGTATACCCATACCTGCCATTTCGGCCCGGAATCGGTGCTTGGCCAGACCGGCTATGATTCATTCGGAGGCACTCTGGTATCCACAGTGCACGAAGGCATCGATCCCTTTGCGCTGTGCTATATCCCGGAGCTGTATCAGCTCTTTAAGGCTACCGGACAGGAACGGTGGCTGAAGCGCGCCAGGGCTGTCTGGAGAAACGGCTGTCAGCATATTTCCGACGGCAGCCTGGTCATTGACGGCAGGCTGCGCCCGGAGGGAAGCCAGGATGAAAGCTATACGGTAACAAGACAGGGCAAACGGGGCATTGCCTCCGGGTGGCTGGTAGCCTGGCCCGGTTCCTTCCGCATGGAGGCGCTGCGCAGGCTGAAAAATGAAAAGGACGCGGCTTCCCTGTGGAGCTGATGCAGGAAGGCCGCAGCAAAACCTGCAAACATAAAAGGGAGAAAAATAAAAGGGAGAAAAATGAAAGGGAGAAAACAGTATGACAGCAACAGAGCAGGGAAGAATTTTTTATGTGGATGACTGTGCCGGAAACGATTCGTTCTCTGGCCTGTCGGAAAAAGAAGCCTGGCTGAGCCTGGAACGGGTGAACGCGGAGGTTTTCCGTTCCGGAGACACCATCCGGCTGAAAAAAGGGGGAGAATGGCATGGTATGCTCGCTCCCAAAGGCAGCGGCGCACCTTATGCGCCGGTAATCCTGGAAAGCTTCGGGGAAGGCGCCATGCCGGCTATCCACGGCGACGGCAGCTATGCAGCCATCCTGCTGGAGGGTGTAAGCTTCTGGATCGTCCGCGGCATCCGGGTGACCAATCGGGCGCAGGAGAGAGCGGTAAGGCAGGGAATCTGTATTTGCGCCAGCCCCCTTGGCATCACCAGGGACATTGTTGTGGAGGGCTGCGAAATCAGCGACGTCACCGGGGAAAATCGGAGAAACAGGGACGTTTATCAGAGCATGTACTGGAATTCTGGGATCTATGTCACCATACCGGGACGTTCCTGTAACGAAAACCGCCTTCATAATATAGTCATCGCAAACAACTATATCCACGATGTCCTCACAAGCGGCATCCGTGTGAACCAGCAGGAGGATTTTATCAATGACATCCACCACACTCACGTTGTGGTACGAGGCAACCGCATCGAACGGATCGGAAGCGACAGCATTATCGTTGCCAACTGTATTTCTCCCCTGATAGACGGGAATACCTGCATAGATGCCGGAGCGCTGGGCAGCCTGGAGGATACCCGTCTCATTGCAGGGATCTGGGTCTGCGCAACCTCCAATGCGCTGATTCAGAGAAATGAAGTGGCAGGAACCAGCCTGTTTGAAAATGACGGGACAGCCTTTGATACGGACTGGGGAACCGCAGGCGATACGGTGTTCCAATACAACTATACCCATGGAAATAAAGGCGGCTTCTGGCTGGACTGCATGGGCATCAACCGGAACCGGGACTGCGGCCGGACCATCCTGCGGTATAATATCAGCATCAATGATGAACGCTGCCTGGTGCAGGACGACTATGGCCTGCCCGCGGAAATTTATGGGAACCTGTTCCTGAATACCAAGGAAGGCCCCGCGATCTGCTGCCACAAGGAAGGGGAGTCCCATCATTTCACCGAAAACATATTTCATTTTGTAAAAAGCCCCCGCGACGGCTGGCAGAAATCCTCTTTCCATAAAAACTGGTACAGCGGCGGCACAGAGCTGCCCGGACAGGACAGCCAGGCCATGACGGATCTGCCTTTTTCTCTGGAGGAGCTTACAGAGCATGTTCCCGAATCCAGGGAAGCCTGCGGCGGATACTGGGACCGTCTTGCAGCGCTCGTGGAAACAAAGGCTTCTGTTAATTAAGGAAGAAATCACACTGCCTGTAATGCAGGTATATATCATGGTACAGCTTAACATCAGACTGCTCACTGGCTGGGCAGTCTGATGTTATTGTGTAAAAAAATGCAGAAAATCATCTCGCTGCGATAATGGATATCTTATCAGAAAATGGATAAAACGGTTGAATAACGGTTTTATTTATGATATTATTTGGATATCAGGAAGGGGATGATTGTGATGACGATAGAAGAGATGCAGGAACGTAAGAGGGAGTTGGGGTATTCTTATGAGAAGCTGGCAGAGATTTCAGGCATTCCTTTGGGAACCGTGCAGAAAATTCTGGGCGGTATCACGAAGACTCCGCGTTATGAAACACGAAGAGCCCTGGAAACGGCGCTTGCAGGTAATTTGCCCGCGGAAGACGGGAAAGAGGGATCCTGTGGCATTTATCCCGGCGGCCCTTCGGGAACCTCTGTTGTACAGGAAACCGCCGCGGCCTATGGCGGGAAGAAGCGGGGAGAGTATACGCTGGAAGACTACTATAAGATACCGGAAGAACACAGGGTGGAGCTGATTGACGGCGTTATTTATGATATGGCTTCCCCAACCAGTATACATCAGCTTTGGGGAGGAGAGGTTTACCGTGAACTGGCGAATTATATCCGGCAGAACCAGGGAAGCTGTATTCCTCTGATTTCACCGCTGGATGTACAGCTTGACTGCGATGACCGCACAATGGTGGAACCGGATGTTCTGGTAGTTTGTGATCGGAACAAGCTGAAAAAGGGTATCATTTATGGAGCGCCGGATTTTATCGCAGAGATTCTTTCTCCATCCACCAGACGCAGGGACATGAGCCTGAAGCTTGCGAAGTATACCGCGGCCGGCGTACGGGAATACTGGCTTGTCGATCCGGATAAGAAAAAGGTTATTGTTTATGATCTGGAACATAATGAACTGCCCTCCATTTATACTTTTGAGGATAAAGTTTCAGTTTGCATTTTTGACAGGAAATGCATCATCGATTTTTCAAAAATTTATGAGAACATCCGATTCCTGTACGAAAGCGAACAATAACAAAGAATGAAAAGAGATATGGACAGCTTCTTGATTTCTTCTTCATAAATAGATAAAATAGAAAAAGCAGGGGAGGGAAGCTGCGATTTCCTCCCCTTGCAAAAACGAATGGGGGACAAGCCATTGAATTATAAGAAAATGAAAAACCTCTTCCTCAGGCAATCCTATCTGGATTCCTGGGAGGATTATGAAAACAGCCTGAGGAAGCCCAGCTTTATCAAATGGGACTATCTGATTCTGACCGCATCCAACGAGGAACAGGCGCGTACATACAGAGAACAGATTGATTACAGGCTGGCACAGGGACTGCTTCCCGCGGGCACCCATTATGCGGTGCTTCCCGATCCGGACGGCAAACGGGTAGGCTCCGGCGGCGCAACCTTTAATGTTCTCAGATATATTGCAGAGCAGGAGCCGTCGGCCGATCCTGCCGGTTTATTCAAGGGCCGCCGGATTCTCGTCATCCATTCCGGCGGAGACAGCAAGAGAGTGCCCCAGTACTCTGCCTGCGGGAAGCTGTTTTCCCCGGTTCCAAGGCAGCTGCCCAACGGATATGCCTCCACGCTGTTTGATGAGTTTGTAATAGGTATGTCCGGCGTGCCTTCCCGGATTCCGGAAGGAATGCTTGTGCTTTCAGGGGATGTGCTTCTTTTGTTTAACCCGCTGCAGATCGATTTCAATTATCACGGCGCTGCCGCAATCTCCATGAAGGAGCATGTGCAGACAGGAAAAGAGCACGGTGTTTTCCTCAATGACGGCAATGATTATGTGGGCCAGTTCCTTCACAAGCAGAGTGAAGAACGCCTTCGTGAGCTGGGCGCCGTCAACAGCCAGGACAACGTGGATCTGGATACCGGGGCGGTCATAATGGACACGGATTTGCTTCAGTCCCTCTTTGGCCTGATCAGCACGGACGGAAGGACGGATGAACAGAAATTCTCCGAATTCGTCAACGAAGAGGCAAGAATCAGCTTTTACGGCGATTTCCTCTATCCGCTGGCCCGTTCCGCCACCTTGGAACAATATTACAGGGAAGCGGCGGAGGGAACGATCAATGAGCGGCTCCTTGGCTGCCGTGCCAAAATATGGGAGGCGCTGTCCCCGTTTTCCATGAAGCTCATATGCCTTTCTCCTGCGGAATTCATCCATTTCGGGACTACAACAGAGCTGCGCAGGCTGGTAACGGCGGATGTGGAGGACTATGAATTCCTGGACTGGAAAAAGCAGGTTTCCACCACAGCCCCGGAAAACTCGGCCTATGCCGCCCACAACAGCTATGTGGGAAAACGCGCCCGCATCGCCTGCGGCGCTTATCTGGAAGACAGCTACGTGCTGGATGAAAGTGTGGTAGGCAAAGGAAGCGTAATTTCCAACGTAAAGCTTCGCAATGTAACGGTTCCTGAGAATGTGGTGCTGCACGGGCTGAAGCTTCTTGACGGCAGGTATGTGGTGCGTATCTACGGCGTGGAGGACAATCCCAAGGGAACGCTGGAAAAAGACGCCTGCTTCCTGGGGACAACACTGTCAGCCTTCCTTTCAGACAACGGCCTGACGCCCGAAGCGCTGTGGAAGGATGGAGAGCATTATCTCTGGTTTGCCGCCCTTTACCCTGCGGCTGATACGATGGAGGAAGCGATCCGTTCTGCCCTTCTTGTAAAAAAAATGGCGGAGCATTCCGCTTCCCCGGAAGAGATAGAAGCCTGGAAAAATAAGGAGCGCATGAGCCTGTATTCCAGCTTTAACGGAGCGGATGTCCTTGCCATCAGCAAATGGCAGCATGAGCTGGAAAGCCGGATCCTTGCCAGCAAATTCGTATGGGCCATTGAGGCAGGCACCTATTATAAAGAAGCACTGCAGGTATTCGGAGCCCATGGCATCAGCCAGGATATCTATGAAATGCTGCTGGAGGATGCCGGGAAAGCCGGATTTTCCCTGAAAATCCGTATCTATTACGCTCTGGC
Organism: Eisenbergiella massiliensis; assembly: GCF_003435485.1. Lineage (NCBI taxonomy): Bacteria > Bacillati > Bacillota > Clostridia > Lachnospirales > Lachnospiraceae > Eisenbergiella > Eisenbergiella massiliensis. The sequence continues at coordinate 76,545 of NZ_QVLV01000002.1, read as the reverse complement.
ACAGTACATGAAGGAAAACCGGATCACCTTCGGTCAGACAGGCTATGATGCCCTGGAAGCCATGTGCTTCGGAACCATCCAAAGGACGATTTATGACAATGCGGCGGCCAAGCTGCCCTCCAGCCAGGATTACCGGATAGCGAAGGATGAGGTGACGGTGGAACTGCCTGTCCGCGTCAACTGGGGCGGCGGCTGGACCGATACTCCTCCTCACTGCAACGAATGCGGCGGTGTTGTGTTGAATGCCGCTCTGAAGCTGAACGGCATTTACCCCATTCAGATCCAGGTAAAGAAGCTTAAGGAACTGCATGTGGAATTTGCAAGCACGGATATCGGCGCCGCAGGCAGCGTGGAAACCGTGGAAGAAATCCAGGACTGCCATAATCCTTACGACTCCTTTGCCCTGCACAAGGCGGCGCTGATTGCCTGCGGCATCATTCCCTTAAGCGGCGGGAACCTTCAGGAAATCTGCAGCCGGCTGGGCGGCGGCATCAGCCTTTCCACCCGGGTTGTTGGAATCCCTCAGGGCTCCGGGCTTGGCACCAGTAGCATCCTTTCCGGCGCCTGCGTGAAGGGACTGTTTGAATTTTTGGGAAGAGAAGCTTCGGAGGAGGAGATTTACGATATCGTCCTGAATATGGAACAGATCATGAGCACCGGCGGCGGCTGGCAGGATCAGGTCGGCGGCCTGACCCCCGGCATTAAATTTATTTCCACCATGTCCGGTATCGATCAGAAAATACGCGTGGAAAAGGTGGAAATCCCGGAAGCAACGAGACAGGAGCTCCAGGAGCGTTTTGCCCTCGTATATACCGGCCAGCGGCGGCTGGCCCGCAACCTGCTCCGTGATGTGGTGGGCGGTTATCTGGGAGGCCGGCCGGAATCCATCGATGCCCTGGAAAAAATGCAGAGCCTTGCCGTTCTCATGAAATTTGCGCTGGAACGCGGGAATATGGAGGCTTTTACCGATCTGCTCAATCAGCATTGGGAGCTGTCCAAGCAGTTGGATGCAGGATCAACCAATACCTGCATCGAACAGATTTTCATGGCTTGTGAGGATATGATCGACGCCCGTTTTATCGCGGGAGCCGGCGGCGGCGGATTCCTGCAGATGATCCTGAAAAAAGGGATTACAAAGGAGATGCTGAAAGCCCGCCTGCACGAGATTTTCCAGGAGAGCGGCGTGGATGTCTGGGACAGCACTTTTGTATAAACAGCGAAAATCCGGTTTTTACAGACAAAAAGTGACATTTCAGGGCATAGCCGTTGAACCTTTCCGTCCGGAATGATAGGATAGAGACAGGATATCAGAAAAGGAAACGGAAAAGGGAAAAAGGGAGGGACGGTTATGTCGGCACTGCAATGTCTGTTACTGATTTTCGCACTTATAATCCTTGTCCCGACAGCAGGTCATTTCCTGCGGAAATGGGATTATGAGCGGCAGATAAGCGGCAAACGGCCGGAGAGAAAGGCAAAGAAAAATATGCGGCTTCCGGAAGAAAAAGGCCCGTCCAATATGGATATGGAAGTGGATGCAGTCACCTATGAAACCCGGATTAAGCAGGACAGAAACTGGAGAAGGTAAGAACGGACGGCTATTTTAAAGCAAAAGCGGCATTCACTTGTTCCCACTTAAGGGAAAAAGGAACGCCGCTTTTTTTGCCGCCTAAAACCTGAACAGGTGGCCCGCCGATAGGAATATCACTTCCGTCCGCGCCTCTGAGCGCCTGATGCAAGGCATCCCAGCTTAACACGAAGCAGCAGTTTTGCATCCTCCAGCTGTTTCCTGTCCGTCACCCGGTAATGTATCCAGCCGCCTTCTCCGCAGGGATATCTGTTGTCGACCACTTCTTTTGTCTCATCCAATAGCCCGTCATAAACAGCAGCGAACTGCTTATCCGTCAGGCGAAGCATTACGGTAAATGCATCGGCTTCAGCGAATATATCACAGATAAGCCTGCTTTTCTTTTTGTGCTTCACACTCCAGCCGTAATGATTGCCGTAAGGAAAGCGAATCTCGGTTTCCGTTTCGAATTCCTTCGTGAGATAACCATTGATATCAGCAAACATATCTCCGCAGATGCCGCAGTGGGCGACCAACTCAGGCATGGAGGGCTCCGCCTTCTTATCCAACATTCTTTCGTACATTTATTTCCTCCTTATTTTCGCCCGGATACATCATTTTATCATGTATGGGAACAATTTACCACGAAATTTCACTTTGCTGTTTACTTTGGCATCCATATATGCTATCCTGTAACCGACAGACAGTCGGTCTACTATTTTGGAGAGGAATTATTAAATGAGAATTGTAAAGGAAGCAGAAGAACGCAGAAATGAAATCCTGGATGCGGCGGATGAACTCTTCGGCCGGAAAGGCTTTGACGGCACAAGCACGAATGATATCCTGGAAAAGGTGGGTATCGCAAGAGGCACACTGTATTATCATTTTAAATCCAAGGAAGATATCCTGGACGCCCTGATACAGCGGTATGAGGAACAGATGTATTCAGCCGCTGCCGCTGCTGCAAAAGACGGCAGCCTTCCGGTAACGGAACGCCTGATCCGCGTGGTGCTGGCCATGAATGTAAGCCAAAACGGCGGTAAGGCCCTTGTGGAGCAGATGCATAAGCCGCAGAATGCCCTGATGCACCAGAAAACACAGCAGCTCACCCTGACGCGGCTGACGCCTGTACTGACCGGCCTTATTGAAGAGGGTATCAGGGAAGGCCTTTTTTCCACCCCTTATCCTGCCGAATGCATGGAAATGACCATGGCTTACGCCACAACCTTTTTTGATGATGCCATGGATATGTCGGAGGAGGAGCGTTCGCAGCGCATCCGGGCATTTATCTTCAATATGGAACGGCTGCTTGGCACAGAAAACGGCAGGCTTGCTTCCTGCATGCTGCGGATGTTTGACAGAAACCCGGTTCCCGCTTCGGATACCGATGAATAAAAAGGAGAGATAAATGCATAACCCAAACAAAAATTTTTACAACTTCCTTCTTTTATGGTCGGGAGAATTTATTTCGGCCGTGGGAAGCGGGCTGACCTCCTTCGGACTCGGTGTCTATGTATTTGAACAGACCGGGCAGGCCTCAGCCATGGCCCTGGTGACGCTCCTTGCGTTTCTGCCCGGGCTTCTCCTGAGCGTGCCGGCAGGCGTCCTGGCAGACAGGTATGACAGAAGGCTTCTGATGCTTCTGGGTGATGGGTTGTCCGCCGTCGGCCTTATCTTTATACTTATCTGCGTCCTCCGGGGCGGGGCACAGGTATGGCAGATTTGTGTGGGCGTCACCATCAGCTCTCTGTTTTCGGCGCTGATGGATCCGGCCTACAAAGCGACCGTGACGGATCTGCTCACTCCGGAGCAATATACCAAAGCCAGCGGGCTGATCGGAATCGCCGGCTCCGCCAAATACCTGGTATCACCCATCCTGGCCGGTTTCCTTCTCACGCTGTCTGATATCAGGCTGCTTCTTATTATTGATATCTGCACCTTTTTCCTGACCGTTTTTACCACGCTTGCCGTACGCGGCATGCTTCTGGCAGGAGGCGCTGCGGCGGCTTCCAGCAAGAAGAATCGGGAAAAGGCTTTCTTCAGGGAACTGAAAACCGGCTGGCGGGCAGTTTCGCAGCGCAGCGGTGTTCTGCTGCTTGTCCTTCTTTCTTCAGTAATCACTTTTTTTCTCGGTTACCTGCAGACCTTATTCACCCCTATGGTGCTTGCCTTTTCAGACAGCGCCACGCTGGGCACGGCGGAAACGATCTGCGCCCTGGGAATGTTGGTATCCAGCATCGTCATCGGTATGGTCTCCCTGAAAAAAGGATATGTGAAAATTCTATCCCTATCCCTGGCAGGCGCCGGTTTTTTTATGGCAGTATTTGGCCTGAAGGAGAGCATACCGCTGATGTGTGCCTCCGGCTTTTTCTTTTTTGCCATGCTTCCCTTTGCCAACACCGCTTTGGATTATCTGCTCCGTACCAATATTGACAACACCTGCCAGGGAAGGGCCTGGGGACTGATTGGCGTGCTTTCACAGGTTGGCTATGTGGCCGCTTATGCGCTGGCAGGTGTCCTGGCAGATGCCACCGCCAGGATAATGGGTGTCAGCGTGGGAAGAGGGGCTGCCCAACTCATCACTGCCTCAGGAATCCTGCTGGCAGCCACAGCTTTTCTTCTCTACCATATCAAAGCGATCCGGTCCCTTGAAAAAATAACGGAAAAGGAAGCCTGCCATGCAGAATAAAATGCTACAAAATGATTTGAAACGAAATAAGCTTGTCACCCTTACGCTGGTGCTCTTTATTGCCTGCGCCTCTCTGCTTGCTTCTCTGGCGGCGGCCCTGGCCGTCAATCTCTCAGATGCCATAAATGCGCTGATGGCCCGGGCGGAAACACCCCATTTTCTCCAGATGCATTCGGGAGATATTGATATGGAACAGCTCAGCGCCTTTGCCTCTAACAACAGTGACATGGATAAATTCCAGGTGCTCCGGTTCCTGAATCTGGAGGGTGGCGCTATCCGCCTGGGAGATGAGCTTCTTACGGACAGTACCCAGGACAATGGCCTGTCCATGCAGAGTGGAAGCTTTGACTATCTTTTAGATCTGGAAGGGAACATAATACAACCGGAGGACGGACAACTGTATGTACCCGTATGCTACCTGCAGGATCATACTGCCAGCGTGGGCGATCGGGCTGAGATCTGTGGCGAGCCGTTTGTAATTGCCGGCTTTCTCCGGGATTCCCAGATGAATTCCATGCTGGCCTCCTCCAAACGCTTTCTGGTCAGCAATGCCGATTATGAACGGCTGGAAGGATGCGGGAACGTGGAATACCTCATTGAGTTCCGGCTGAAGGATACAAAGGCGCTGGGCAGCTTTGCCGCGGCCTATACGGCCTCCGGCCTTCCCGCCAACGGTCCTGTCATCACCTACCCGCTGTTTCGTATGATAAACGCGCTTTCCGACGGCATCATGATCGCCGTAATCCTGCTGGTCAGCGCAGCAGCCGTGCTGATCGCTCTTTTATGCATCCGCTTCGCGCTGCTTGCCGAAATAGAAGAGGATTACCGGGAAATCGGCGTAATGAAGGCCCTTGGCCTCCGCCTTTCCTGCATACGGCGTATTTATCTGGCCAAATATGCCCTTTTAGCCGCATTGGGCTGCATGGCAGGCTTTCTTCTTTCCTTTCCCTGCCGGCATATGCTCCTTGCAAATATAAAGCTGGTAATGGGGGAGAGCGGTAAAACGACCTTTTCCATACTCCTCGGTTTCCTGGCCGCCCTCCTTTTATTTTGCGTTATCCTGCTCTTTGTCCGGAATATTCTCAAACGCTTCGGAAAGATATCCGCCTCCGGGGCGCTCCGCTTCGGCGCGCCTCAGGAGCAAAACGGTATCGCAGGGAAATTGCGGCTGTGCAGGCGCCGTCTGCCCGGAGCCAATATTTCTTATGGACTTCACGATATCCTTTCCCGGAAAAAGATATATGCAGCCTACCTTGTCATACTGATCTTTGCTTCCTTTATCATCATTTTTCCGCAAAAGCTGTATGAAACCCTGTCTTCGGAGGGCTTTGCAGCTTATATGGGAATCGGCAGCTGCGATTTGCGCATCGATATCCAGCAGACAGACCGGATTTCAGAAAAAACAGCCGAAGCAGCCCAGGTCCTGGCACAGGATTCGGACATTTCAAGTTTTACGGTGCTCAACACCGGTTCTTTTTCCATCCGGAAGGAGGATGGCACCCTGGAGCAGCTGAAAATTGAACTGGGTGACCACAGCAGTTTTCCGGTCGCCTATACAGAAGGCTTCGCCCCTGCAAAAGAAGATGAGCTTGCCCTTTCCGCCCTAAACAGCAAAGAGCTGGAAAAAGGCATCGGCGATACCATAACCATCCTGACGGAGGAAGGTGAAAGACAGCTTACCATTTGCGGCATATATTCAGACATAACCAACGGAGGAAAAACGGCAAAGGCCGCCTTCCCGTCCTCTGCAACCATGATGTGGAGCATCATTTATGCCGAACTGAACGAGCACAGCCTTGTGGAAGAAAAAACGGAAGCGTATTCGCGTTATTTCCCCTTTGCCAAGGTGACAGATATCCGCAGCTACATTAACAAAACCTATGGCCCGACCCTTCATTCCGTAAAGCTCGCCGCTTTTGCAGCCGCTGCGGCCGCCCTGATGGTAACGGCCTTTATTACCTTACTGTTTGTCAAGCTGCTGGCGGCAAAAGACAGGTATTCCAATGCGGTCATGAAAGCCTGCGGTTTTACAAACCGTGACTTAAGCATCCAGTATATGGCACGTTCCGCCGTCCTTCTGGCGGCAGGCATCCTTTTGGGAATCCTGTTTACAAATACCGCAGGAGAAGGGCTGGCCTCTTTTGCTTTTTCCGCCTTCGGCGCCGCGTCCTTCCGGTTTCTTGGGAATCCCGGCCCGGCCTATACCGCCTGCCTCCTGCTGATGGCTCTTCTGGCAGCCGGAGCAACAGCAGCGGCGGCACATGATGTGAGAAACATTAAAATATCGGAAACTATAAAAGAATAAGACGGCTGCAGGCACACGCCGGCGGCAGCTGCATAAAGCCCACAGCAAACCGGCTTCAGCCGGGAAAGGAATTACAGATTAATGAAAGAAATTATATGCGGCAGAAAACTCGTGAAATTTTTCGGAGAGGGCAGTGAAAAAAGAAAGGTACTGGATGAAGTGGACATATCCGTTGCAAAGGGGGAATTCCTTTCAGTAATGGGGCCTTCCGGTTCGGGGAAATCCACGCTCCTGTATACCCTGAGCGGCATGGATGCCATTGACGGAGGCACCGTTTCCTTCTGCGGAAGGGACCTGGCCGCCTGCCGGGAAGAGGAGCTGGCCGATTTACGCAGAACCAGGATGGGCTTTGTTTTCCAGCAGCCCGCGTTACTGAAAAACCTGAATCTTCTTGACAATATTATTTTCCCGTCTCTGCGGTCTCATGGAAGAAATGGAGCAGAGGCGGAAGAAAAGGCAAAGGCTCTCATGGGACGCACTGGCATCCTGCCCCTTGCCCGAAGAAGCATTACCCAGACCTCCGGCGGCCAGCTCCAGCGCGCCGGAATCTGCCGCGCATTGATGGGCGATCCGGAAATTATTTTTGCCGATGAGCCCACCGGAGCGCTGAACTCCTCGGCAGCTGAGGAAATTATGGACATTTTCTCGGAAATCAATGCGCAGGGCACGGCCGTGATGCTGGTAACCCATGACCCGAAAATCGCTGCCAGGGCCGGCCGCATCCTATTCCTGGCCGACGGCAGGACAGCAGGAGAGCTGCGTTTTCCGGAGGCATCCGCAAAAGTATCTGATACAGCAAAAGCAACCAATACAACGAAGGCATCCGCAAAAGTATCCGTTGCAGCAAAGGCATCCTCGGATGCAGACAAACTCCGCTTTCAGGACAGAATCGACTGCATCCTGGAAAAAATGCGCGTTCTTGGCATCTGAAATGCCTATCTGATGCTCCTGGCCATTTCCAGCATTCTCGGATATGCATAAGAAAAGAAATCCTGGTAGCTTGCGCAGTAGCTGTTAAGCCCCGGCGTCCTTCCGTCGGGCAGAAGCTCGCGGTCGCGTCTGCAGCCGTTACGGCAGAGCGGATACCAGCGGCAGTCCCGGCATTTGTCCGGCACATGGCGGGAGAGGCTGACAAAGTCCAGTTCCTCCCGCTTTTCATTCATCTCTTCAAAGGATGCGGTGCGGATATTCCCCAGCTTCCATTCATCCAGCACATAAAAATCGCAGGGATAAACGCTGCCATCCGCCTCCACCACCCACTGTTCGGAACAGATTCCCATCATATTACAGGATTCCGGCGGATAATTATGCAGCATCCCGATCCAGTTTTCAAAGGTACGGTTATAGACCGGATGGCCTTCCTTCCAGTCCTGATACCAGTAATCAAAAAGATCCTTCAGGAACTTCCCATAGCGATCCGGTGTCAGGGAATAGGAGAGGCTCCCTTTATTCTCCTCAAAGGGATCAATGCAGGGAATGTACTGCTGATAGGTAAATCCCTGGCTTTCAAAGAACTGATAGGTGCGCCTGATACGGCGGGCGGACTGCGCGGTGACCACCGTAAGGATGTTAAATTCCACCTGATATTTCTGGAACAGCCGCGCGGTTTCCATCACACGCCCAAAGCTGCCTGTGCCGTCGGGAAATTTCCGGTTTTCATCATGAAGCTCCTGATACCCGTCCAGGGACAGGCCCACCAGGAACTGATTGTCATGCAGAAACTGCGCCCATTCCTCATCAATGACGATACCGTTGGTCTGTAGGCTATTATGTATTTCAATCCCTTTGTGGTTATGTTTTTTTTCAATTTCAATTAAGGAACGGTAAAAATCCAGGCCGGCCAGCGTAGGTTCCCCGCCCTGAAAGGCGAAGGTTGCCATGTGGGTTACCTGATTCAGGGTTTTTTCCACCAGCGTATCCAGTGTCTCTAAGGACATCATTCCGTAGGTACGTTCACTCCGGATATTCATCTCATCCGCATAAAAGCAGTAGCGGCAGCGGAGATTGCAGCTGCCGGATGCCGGTTTGATCAGCAGCGTGATAGCAGGCTGTTTTGCCATAATAAAGTAAGCTCCTCTCAAAGTATCTTTTGTCGTAATTATTGCCATTTACCTTTTGTAACAATATAGTCCAGCATAATACAAAAACGCAGCTTCCGCAATGGTACATTCCATTCCGGCACGGACATCTGTTTTCCGCCGCTGCGCCCGGGCCGTCTGTTCCTGGCCCGGCGATGCGGCCGGGTATTGTTTTCCGTACAGGCCGTTTAAAAACGGCGGCACATTTCCATGAAGCGCAGCGCATTTTCCGTCAGATATTTATTCTGGTGATAGATAATGGAAAAGCTTCTGTGGAGCGCAGGGGCGTCGAAAGGAATCTGCGCCACAATGCCCTGGGCCAGCGCATCCTCAGCCAGCAGGCAGGGGAGGGCGGAGATACCGATATTCCGGCTCACCGCGCGCACCAGGGATTGGGTGCTCACGCTTTCCCACAAAATTGTCATGGGCAGCTGGCTGTATTTTAACAGATCCTCCGCAGCCTCCCGGCCGGCGCTGCCTTTTTCCCTGAGTACAAAAGGGCAGGCGGAGATATCCCTCAGGGATACCTTCTTTTTCTGAAGCAGCGGGTGATCCGGCGCACATATAAAACAGATCCGATCCTCCATAAAGGACTCGCATATCAGCTGCGGATTCTGTGAGCAGCCTTCCACCAGCGCAAAATCCAGCTGATTATTCAAAACCGCCTCTTCAATGAAACCCGAATTATTGATGGTAACCTGCGGACGGACGGCAGGGGCTTCCTCCTGGAATTTCTGGATCAGGGTGGGCAGAAGGAAATTGCCGATAGTTACGCTGGAGCCAATCCGGAGCGTGCCCGCCTGCTTCCAGGCCGGAATTTTTTCTTCCATTTCATCAAACAGGGATATGATATGAAGCGCATAATTATACAGCTGTTCCCCCTGCTCCGTAATATAGATCCGCCTGGAATACCGCTCAAAGAGCCGGATGCTGTAATTATCCTCAAGCTCCTTAATGGCAAGGCTTACGGAGGGCTGGGCCAGATGCAGCCGGTCCGCCGCCCTGGTAATGCTCCGTTCCTGATATACCGCTACAAAAATCCGCAGATGCCGTAAAGTCATATCCGTACCCCCTGTCTGTGCTTCCCTGTGTCAGGCGCTGCCTTGGCCTTGGCTCCGGCCCCATGAATTCCTTCCGGCTTTCCCTGGCCGGGTAAAGGCCCGGGTAAAGTTAATTCATAACAAATTCATTATGTAATATATAATATAATACTATTTTACTTATATAACAAGGGGGTGTATACTCAATCTGTCGGATGGGAATCCGGTTGCCAAAGGAACGGCAACACAAATCCGGCCTTAAAAATAACAATAAAAGAACAAAGGGGCGCTATCATGGAAAAGAAAAGCAAGGTGCTGAAAAAACTGTTTTTTTCAACCCTGTACTTAAGTACCTTCACCTTTGGTGGAGGGTATGTCATTGTCACACTGATGAAAAACAAGTTTGTTGACGAGCTTCACTGGATTGATGAAGAGGAAATGCTGGATCTGGTGGCAATCGCACAGTCGTCGCCGGGCGCAATTGCAGTAAACGGCGCAATCGTGGTCGGCTACAAGCTGGCAGGGCTTCCGGGCGTGCTGCTTTCCATTCTGGGAGCGATTCTGCCGCCCATGATTATCCTCTCCGCCATATCCTTTTTTTATGACGCCTTCCGTTCCAACCTGATTGTGGGAACCATGCTCAAGGGTATGCAGTCCGGCGTGGCCGCGGTCATTGCTTCCGTTGTTTTTGATATGGGCAGCAATGTGGTAAAGGAAAAAGACTGGCTGAATATCGCAATTATGGCAGCCAGCTTCCTCATCAGCTATCTTTTCGACATCAACGTGGTGCTGATTATCATTGCGGCCGCCATCATCGGCGCTGTGCGTACGCTCCTGCGCGAAAGAAAGGGGGCGAAGGCATGATTTATTTACAGTTATTCTTAAGCTTCCTCCAAATCGGGGCCTTCAGCTTCGGCGGAGGCTATGCCGCCATGCCCCTGATTCAAAGCCAGGTGGTGGATCTCCACGGCTGGCTTACCATGCAGGAATTTACAGACCTGATTACGATCTCCCAGATGACCCCCGGCCCGATTGCCGTGAACTCGGCCACCTTCGTCGGCATCCAGATAGCCGGGCCTTTAGGTGCGCTCGTTGCCACCCTCGGCTGCATCCTGCCGTCCTGTATTTTCGTAACGGCCCTTGCCTATATTTATATGAAATACCGGAAGATGAGCCTGCTCCAGGGCATTCTTGGCTCCCTTCGCCCCGCAGTCGTTTCCCTGATTGCCATAGCCGGCGTGACGATCCTGATTTCCGCAGTCTTCACAAACGGCACCGTGGAATTCCGGACAGACAACGTTTCCATCCGTGCAATCATATGGTTTATCATTGCAGTAATCCTGCTGCGCAAAAAGAAAATGGATCCCATCCTGGTCATGGTTTTGTGCGGCGTATTTGAAACAGTTTGTACACTGGTGATGAAATGGATATAAAAAACCTCTTTACCATAGGTGAAATGGGCGGACTGTTCCGTACCAATATCCGTACCCTGCGTTATTATGATGATATCGGGCTTCTCAAGCCGGAGGTTGTAGACCCCAAAACCGGCTACCGTTACTATTCTGCAAGACAGTTTGAACGCATGAACACCATCAAATACCTGCGTAACCTGAACATGCCCCTGGATAAAATCAAAGCCTTTTTTGAAAACAGGGATACGCTTGTTATGGAGCAGATCCTGGAAGAACAGCTTCAGGAAACGAGAGCCCAGCTTGCCCGTCTGCAGGCCATAGAACGCAAGCTGACCACCCGGCTGGAGCAGCTGGACTACGCCATGCACGCCCAACTGGACCAAATCCACGAAAAGCACCTGCCCGCCCGTCCCGCCGCCGTCCTCAAAAAAGAAATACGCCAGGGAGAAAATCTGGAATACCCCATCCGGGAGCTGGAACGCACCAGCCAGCTTCCCCCGGCCATGTTCCTGGGAAAGGTGGGCGTCTCCATTCGCCGGGAAAATCTGCTGGCAGGACAATTCGACCGTTTTTCCGCCATTTTTGTCCTGATAGAAGAGGAGGACAACTATAAAGGAGAGACAGCCTGGCTTCCCGAAGGAGATTTCCTCGCCATATGGTATGCCGGCACCCATCAGGACTCCGCCATATACTACAAAAAACTCCTTGCCCATATGGATACTCTCGGCCTGGAATGCTGCGGCGATTCCGTGGAAATCACATGGATCGATTCCGGTTTCACGGACGACACCGAAAAATACGTAACAGAGCTGCAGCTCCCTGTCCGCGCAAAAGTCCCCCATCTTTAACCCATCCTTCCAAAAAACCTGATTCGTAAAAAAAGTAATTGACCCTCCAGCAACTGGAGGGTTTATTTTATCTCATAGGAAAGTTTTCCTGCCAAAGATTCCTGTTTCACATTAAACTACAAAAATCAAAGCAAATATTTACCCACCAAAGACATCAAAAATCACAATCTATAACCAACCAAACAATCAGGAGCCAGAAAATGCAAAAAGGAAAAACAATAACAGAAAACAATCTGACCAAAGGAAACGTATTGCGCATACTATTCACGTTCTCCCTCCCCTTCATCGCAGCGAACCTCATCCAGGCACTATATGGCGCAGTCGATCTGTTCGTCATCGGCAGATACTGCTCCCCGGAAAGCGTAGCAGCGGTATCAACAGGCACCCAGGTCACACAGATCATCACCAGCATGATTACCGGCCTCACCCTGGGAAGCACCATCCTGGTGGGAAAATACACCGGCATGCAGGCAGAAGAGGACATTAAGAAAACAATCGGCACCACCCTCACCATCTTTGCCGCAGCCGCACTTATCCTCACAGCCGCCATGCTCCTGGCCGCCGACCCCATCCTGAAGCTGCTCAAAACACCGGCCCCTTCCTTTGACCTGGCCCGCACCTACGTAAAAATCTGCTTCTGCGGCATCTTTTTCATCTGCGGCTACAATGCCATCAGCGCCATCCTCCGAGGCTACGGCGACTCCCGCAGACCCATGCTCTTCATTGCCTTATCCTGCGCCCTCAACATCATCGGTGACTTTGCCCTCGTAAAAGGAGCAGGCCTCGGCGTAGCAGGAGTGGCACTGGCCACCATCGGCTCCCAGGCTGTAAGCATGATCGCCGCCATCCTATACCTCAACCGCAGACGCTTTATCTTCACCTTCCGCCTCCAAAACCTCCGCATTGACTGGAAAAAAGCAAAAGAACTCGCAACGGTAGGAATCCCCATATCCCTACAGGAATGCATGGTCAGACTATCCTTCCTCTACCTCACCAGCATCACCAACCGCCTTGGAATCTACGCAGCCTCCGCCGTAGGCGTAGCAAGCAAATACGACATATTCGCCATGCTCCCCGCCACCTCCATAGCCAACGCCCTGACCGCCATCACCGCCCAAAATTACGGCGCAGGGAAACCCGAACGCGCACGAAAAAGCCTCCTCGCCGGCCTCACCTTTGCACTCGCAGCCTCCTCCCTGTTCTGGCTCTGGGCACAACTGTCCCCCCAGACTATGATAGCCGTCTTCTCCCAGGACCCCGCCATCATAAAAACCGGCATCCCCTTTTTCACCGCCTGCAGCTACGATTACCTGGCAGTCACCCTTGTATTCTGCATGAACGGCTACCTCAACGGCCGCTCCCAGACCATATTCACCATGATAAGCAGCTGCTTCGGCGCCCTGATCCTCCGCATCCCCCTCATATACCTCGTATCCACCCACACCCCCGACAACCTCACCCGAATCGGCTCCATAGCCCCCGCAGTCTCATTTTTCATGGCCGCCTACACCTCCTTATACCTCATCCACAGCTACCGCCATGAAAAAAGAGCCATGTCCCAATCCACTCATTAATAAAAGAAAATTTACCCACCCTATATTTTCCCTGCCCTTTCTTTCCCTCCCTCGCCCTTCATTCAAAAAGCGCCATTGCGGAAACACATTGCAATGGCGCTTTTTTTACACTATAATTAGCATTGGCAATAACGGCTGCCGCTACCAAATTTACTCCAGAATCAATTCAATTACCGGAACCAGGGTATGCGGCTTTACCGGAGGAAGATACAGAATCAGATCCCCAGCGTCACCATTTTCGTCCTTGGCGGAGAAATGGTCAATTGATCCTTCCGTATAGAGGACTTCGCTTCCGTCATGCAGGAACTGGGCATATTTTACCTTGCCGGCAAGACCGGGCAGACGAAGATGGGCGAAGGGATATGCGAACATATGCAGGTACAGACGGCTTCCGTCCACGCTCTGGGTATAACGGCAGTCGGCAGGAGCGGTGAACTCCGGCTCGGCCATGGTGCAGCCGTAAATGGAACGGCTGTTGTATTTCATCCAGTCCGCGTAAACCTTCAGCGCCTCCTCAGCGCGGTAGTCCAGATATCCTCTTGAGGTAGGGCCTACATTCATCAGCAGGTTTCCGCCGCAGGAGACGGTATTTACAAGCATCCGGATAAGCATTTCCGGGGATTTCCAGGTCTGCTCGTCACGGTAGTATCCCCAGGATCCGGAAAAGGTCTGGCAGGCCTCCCAGGTAACCAGTTCCCCTGTTTCCTGATGGGTTACCCATTTCACAGGCTGATACTGTTCAGGAGTCCAGAGATCCTGCTCTATGTCCGTACGGTTGTCAATAATGATGTCAGGCTGCAGAGAACGGGCGGTGGCAATCAGCTTGTCAGCCTCCCAGTCGTTTTTCCCCTTGCCCTTCATCCAGGACTGTGCGCCATCGCCGTCCCTGCCGTCGTAAGAGAAGTCAAACCAGAGAATATCGATCTTGCCGTAATTGGTCAGCAGCTCCGTCACCTGGTTTCTCATGTATTCGGCGTACTTATGCATATCGCGGCCCTGGCTTTGCTCGAAAGCATCCGCATCGTCCCTGCGGGGATGAAGGACGTCGATTGGAAAATCCGGATGATGCCAGTCAATGAGAGAGTAATAGAAGCCCACGCGCAGCCCTTCCGCACGGAATGCGTCCACATACTCCTTAATGAGATCCTTTCCGCAGGGCGTATTGGTGGACTTATAATCCGTATACTGGCTGTCAAAGAGACAGAAGCCTTCGTGATGCTTGGTGGTCATGACCACATATTTCATGCCGGCCGCTTTTGCCTGTCTTGCCCAATCCCTGGGATCATACAGATCCGGATTGAAATATTTGAAATAAAGATCGTAATGCTCCTCGGAAATTTTTTCATTGGTCTTTACCCATTCGTGGCGCGCCGGCATGGCGTAAAGCCCGAAATGGATAAACATGCCGAACCGGTCATGGGTGAACCAGCTGGTGTCTCCGGGAGTTTTGCGTGTTACATAGCTTGTCATGATTCCTCCGTTCCGCCGTAATTTACGGCTATCCTTTTTTGCCTTATTTTTGTCCGGCAGGATATTTTATGGCTTTATTGTAGTGAAAAAGGGCAGAAAGGAACATGTCAAAATAGAGAAAAAATATGGAGTTTTCAGCATGATTTACTTAACGAATCCCAGGTTTTTAACACTGTGGAAATCACTCCGGCTGGAGGTTGCAGACTCCGGCCTTGCCCAGGTGGACACCACCTGGAATATGGTCAATGTCTGCTCCCCCTATTCCCGGCTATACTTCATTTCCCACGGCGGCGGCATCCTCACCCTGCGCGGCAGGGAAATCCCGTTAAAGGAGGGCTGCGTTTACCTGATCCCGGCAGGCCTTTTATACAATTACCGGTGCGACGCCAGCATGGAGCAGCTTTACTTTCATGTGAATATTACCCAGGTAAACGGCATGGATCTTTTTTATGGCTGCGACACCGTGTATGAACATGACGCTCCGGCAGAGGACCTGGAAAAGGTGCTTGCGCTTTACCGCTCCCAGCGGATGGAGGACGCCTTTCTCCTTCAGGGACTTCTGTGGGAGGAGCTGGGACGTTTTATCCAGATGGCGGATCTGCAGGAGGCGCAGACAAAAATATATTCCGGTATGGTGGAGCAGGTTTTCCGCCTGGCCCAGAATCCGGTCAGCGCAGGAAACCATGTACGCTCCCTGGCGGACAGGCTGCATGTATCGGAGAGCACGCTGTCCAAACGCTTCCGGGCGGAAACAGGCATGTCCCCCGGTGTTTATCTGGAGCAGCTGGTCATTCAGAAGGCCTGCCGCCTGTTGATAGAAGAGGATAAAAGCATGGCGCAGATAGCGGAGGAGCTGGATTTTTCGGATCAGTTTTATTTTACCAAGTATTTTAAACGGAAAATGCATATGCCGCCCAGCGCCTACCGCAGGCAGATGCGGGGAAACTGATTAACTTACATGACAAGAAAAATCAGGGCTACGGCTGTTTATAAAATACATTTCTCCGATCCGCATAGATTCCCGGCCTGCACAGCTGGCCATAGCCGGTCACACCCTCGCGGGAGGCATCCATTGCCGGATCTGCATAGGTATAAAACCATCGTGTCAGCTGGATATACATGCGGTTAATAAGAGTGGCATATTCCGGGTCGGCTGACAGGTTGTTATTTTCTTCCGGATCCTCGCTCAGATGATACAGCTCGTCAGGCCCATAGGGACTGCGGCAGATATATTTCCATTCCTCCGTCCGTATCATGCGGGTTGGTCCGTACTCATCATAGACCACCACAGCGCCCGCTTTCTCCGTATTCCCGTCAAAAACATCCGCGAAGCTTCTTCCGGGAAGCCCGTCCGGCAGCTGCCTTCTGATGCCAACCATATCTAAAAGCGTCTGGAAGAAATCATACTGGCTGCACATTCTGCGGCAGACTACCCCTGATGGATAATGGCCGGGCCAGGAGACGAGGAACGGAACCTTTACAGCCGTATCGTACATATTAAAGGGAAAGGTGCCGTTGCCTTTTCCCCAAATCCCATGATGCCCCATGTTCATGCCGTTGTCCGCCATAAACATGACGATGGTATCCTCCGCAATTCCCAGCGCCTCCAGCTTATCAAGCAGCCGTCCCACATCCGCGTCCATAGCCGTTATGGCGGCATAATATCCACGCAGCAGGGATTTTCGCACTTCTCCCGTCCCGGAGGGCGCGCTGGGGATCTGATTGGGATGTACCGGCAGATCCGGCGTGGCGGTAAAGCCGCAGTCCCTGTACATCTCAATGTATTCACCGGGATGCTGATCCTCCTCCCAGGGAGAATGCGGCGCCGTGTAATGCACGCTCAGATAGAAGGGATTGTCCTGCGTCCTGAATTCTTCCAGATAAGACAGCGCTTTGTCAGTAATCACATTGGTAATATATCTGTTTTCAAAGCTGATTTCACCATTTTCCACAATATCCGCCTTATTGTAGTAACAGCCGCCTCTGCCGATGGTAAACCATTTATCAAACCCGTGCTGAGGCGTCATGCTGTCGCCCAGATGCCATTTCCCGGAAAGGGCGCAGGTATATCCGTTTTCCTTAAGCACATCCGTATAGGTCAGCATCCCCTCCAGATATTGGATGGGCTTTTCCTCACAAAGATAATAAGGATCCTCCCTGATTTCCTTCTTCAGGCCGTCCCGATCCAGATTGCCGGAGCGGATCCAGTCCTGTACGCCGTGCGCGGAAGGAATTCTCCCTGTCAGCAGGCTGGCCCGGGCAGGAGAGCAGACCGGGGAAGCGCAGAAGAAGTTTTCAAACCGATACCCCTGTGAAGCTATCCGATCCAGGTTGGGCGTATGGATGTCAGTATTTCCTGCGCAGCGCATGGCCCAGGCGCCCTGATCGTCCGTAAGAATAAAAAGAATGTTTGGTTTTTCCTGTTTCATTTTCTGTCGTTCCTTTCTTTCGGAATATTTTAAAATAACAGCAGACAGGAAGCGTCCGCTCCCTGCCTGCCATACATGTATGATTGAAAAATGGAAAGCTTATTTGCCAAGCTGTGTCGCTATTTCCTGCAACAGTGTTTCTGTGCCGTTATCCTCCAGGGCTTTCAGGAATTTGGGAATATTTTCTTCCGGATCCACCATACCGGATTCCAGAGCCTTGGCATACTCCTCAACTGTGCTCGTAAGAGCGGCAATTTCAGATTCCACAGGTGCATTGTCAAAGGTAAAGCCGTTATGAGGAGCAGTGACAGCCGAGTCGTTATATTCCATGAACATATCCATAATGTTTTCAGGATAGGAGATATCCCATTTCTGGTTAAACGGTGTGCCGAACTGCCAGCCGTAGGTGTAATCATAGCCATTATCCGCAGGATCAAGGGTTCCGCCCATGGTTCTGTCAACCTGATTGTCGCCAACTGCAGTATAATGCTCGCCTTCAATTCCGTGACGGATTAAGGTTCCCACATACTGGTCGGTATTGAGCAGATTAATGAATTCCAGCGCTTTTTCAGGATATTTGGAAGCGGAAGAGATGGCAAGCAGTCCGCCCATGGCATTTCTGGTTTCAAACAAAGGCTTCATCAGCGGAACAAAGGTTACGCCGTGTCCGGTTTTTGCTGCTTCTGATTCTGCGGCTCCCGGAGCATAGGAGATAACATAGGAGAACAGATTGCCGTTTTTGAAATCATTGTCTCTGTTAGCAGTGTCGGTATCGTAGTTTACAGGGTCTTTGGAAAGATAACCGTCATTATACCAGCCCCGCACCAGCTTACAGTAATCCATATATTCCTGGCTTGCATACTGATTAAAGATTTCATCCTCACCCTGGAAATTGCCGAATTCCTTTACGGGAGATGCGCCGGGCAGCTTGGGATCCCCTGTCAGACTTTCAAAAGGAGTGGTCAGGCTAAAGCTCAGGCCGCTGACGCCGATTACGTTCTTGCCTGCTGCCGCAGATTTTTCATGAACGGTCTTCAGTACTTCCGTATAATCCTCCATGGTTTTAACAGTGCTTAAATCAATCCCATATTCGTCAGCCATATCGGAATTTACGAAGAAGCCTGACTGCCAGCCCATTTCCTTATAGGAAGGCACTCCGAAGATTTTACCATCCACTGAAGCCGCCTGCCAGAGGGATTCCGGAATAAATTCATAAGTTTCCTTTGCATATTCCGGAAGGAGGGAGGAGATATCCATGAAGGCATCCTTTGCTGCAAACTGCAGATAGTTCGTGGTCCAGTTCGCAGTAAAGCAGATATCGAAATAATCACCGGAATTGATCAGTGTGGGCATTTTTTCTTTGTAGTCCGGATTGGCAATAACCGTATAATCGATTTCCACTCCGATTTTATCCCTGGTATACTCGTTCAGCTTTTCAATGACCTTATCTGTATCAGGAGCCACCGGATTGATGGACATATACCATTTCAGGGTGACGATCTCATCAGAAGAGGTCTCCTTTGACGCCGTGGTTTCCGCAGCCGTATCCGCTGCAGTGCTTTCAACAGATGCTTTCTCTCCGGCGGGTTCGCTGGATGCCGCAGGCGCAGGGCTGCTGCCACAGCCAGCCAGAAGAGCGGCAGCCAGAACAACGGAAAGACCTGTACTTAACAGTTTTTTCATTTTCATACTCATTTCCTCCATTTATCATAGTTTTTTGCAGTACCTTTATTTATAAAATGCATGAAGCATTCCATAAAACAGAATAGTTTTGCCATATCAGCCTTTTACGCCGCCGATAGTAAGTCCTTTGACGAAGTATTTCTGGAAAAAGGGATAGGCCAGCATTACCGGAAGAACCACCAGCACCGTCAGCGCCATACGTCCGCTGTCTGTAGGCGCGTTCTTTGCCATTTCCGCATATTCCAGGGCATTGGCAGAGGACTGGGTAAGAGCCTCCAGGCTGTTCTGCATACTCTGAAGCAGCGTTTGAATAGGGTATTTCTTTGTTTCAAAAATATAAAGCATACCCAGGAACCAGTCGTTCCAGTAGGCGATTACAGTAAACAGCCCTATGGTTGCGATGCCCGGCTTGGAAAGCGGCAGCACCACCCGGAGAAACGTTTTGAATTCCCCGGCCCCGTCAATATGGGCCGCTTCTATAATTTCCATAGGAATGCTCTTAAAAAATGTACGCAGCACAATCACATAAAAGGCATTCAGCGACATGGGAAAAATCAGCGCCCACACCGAATCCCGGAGTCCCAGCAGCTGAGTGTTCACCATATAGCTGGGAACCAGCCCCCCGTTGAAAAGCATGGTGAAAAGCAGCAGAAACGTAAGTATTTTACCATAACGGTAATCCGGGCGGGAGAGCACATAAGAAAGCATCGTGGTCACAGCCAGGCTGAACAGCGTTCCAACAATCGTCACAAATATGGTAATTCCATAAGAACGGATAATCTGATCCCCCAGACGCAGGAAAAAGCGATAGGCGTTCAGGCTCAGCTGCGTAGGGAAAAAAGAGTAGCCATTCTGGAAAATACTCTGTTCACTGCTGAAGGAGACTACCACAACCAGAAGCACCGGAAGCACACACAGCAGGGCAAATACCGACAGAATGCAAAGCATCATCACATTGGCCTTTTTGCTGATAGCGTTGATTCTTTTTTCTTTATGATTTATAACCGATGATTTTGACATATCTGGCCTCCTTAAAATAATGCGCTGTCCTTGTCAATCTTACGGACAACGAAGTTCGAAGAAAGCACAAGCACGAAACCGATAAGAGACTGGTACAGGTTAGCCGCAGCAGCCATTCCGATATTCCCGTTTTCCTTCAGGGAACGGTATACATAGGTATCGATAACATTTGTCACCGGGAATAAGGGTCCTGAATTTCTTGGCAGCTGGTAGAACAAACCGAAATCCGCATAAAAAATCTTGCCGATTGCCAGAATCGTCAGAACAATCATCATACTTTTCAGTGAGGGCAGCGTGATATATTTAATCTGCTGCCATTTCGTCGCCCCGTCCATCAGCGCCGCTTCATAATAGTCATTGGAAATTCCCACAATAGAACCCAGATACATGACCGTGGAATACCCAAGCGTCTTCCATATCTGGAAAACAATCAGGATAACAGGCCATGCCGATTTCTGGGAATACCAGGTGACATCCAGCCCGAAGGTCCGGTTGATAAAACCGTTGTCCACACTCAGGAAAGAATAAGCGATAAAGGAAACCACAACCCAGGACAGGAAATAGGGAGCCATAAACACTGTCTGGAATACCTTCGCCGTTTTCTTCTGATGCAGTTCATTGAGTACAATCGCCATTGTCACGGCCAGCACCAGATCCAGCACAATGAACAGCAGATTATAACCCAGTGTATTTCTTGTAATTATCCAGGCATCCTTCGTCTTAAAAAGATATTCAAAATTCTTCAGCCCGTTCCAGGCGCTTCCGAAAATCCCGTCCCGGATGTTATATTTCTTAAATGCCAGGATAATTCCGGATAAAGGAAGATATTTAAATAATACCATAAGTGCCACCCCGGGCAGCGCCATCAAAGTCAATGGCAGATTCTTCTTAAAATAGAACCATCGGCTCTTCTTATTCACATTCATTACCAACTGGCCTCCTTATTTCACTTCGCCTTCCATATCTTAATTTTAAAGGAAACCCAGGCCCGCCACAACGCGACTTTTTTTATGGGGAGTGGAGTTTTTTCAAAGATGCATGGCTGATGCCTTACGAAAAAACTCCGTCATAAGCCTGTCACCATAATTATCAGTAGAACTCCCGGATTCTCTCAAACCATACCCCTGCCGGATCTTCTGTTTCCTTCATAAACTCACTCATCCGATCCATCAGGCAACGCTTTATGCCTTCGTATTCCTTCTCATAACACACATTTTTGAGCATCCAGGGATCCTTGCCTAAATCATATAATTCTCCCCGTTCATTCTCATTAAAAGTAAACTGATATTCCAAATTCCTTACCATGCGCTGCCGCGCCGTATAAAAATGGTAGTGATACTCCCCATAAATATACTTCCGGCCATTATCCGGCACTTCTCCAAGCATCAGGGGCACAAGGCTTTCTCCGTCCACTTTTTTGGGAGGCCTCATGCCGGCAAGTTCAAGAATGCTTGGCATCAGTTCCTGCAGCAGCACCAGGCTCTCATTATCTTTAGTCCCAAGTCCCTTCACTACCAAAGGGATCCTGTAGATTTCATCAAACGTAAAAGCGCCCTTTTCAATCAGCCGGTGCGCGCCCATGCAATCCCCATGATCCGCGCTGTATATAATTATCGTATCCTCATACAGTCCGCATTCCTTCAGTTTCTCAACTATCATTCCCACACAGTCATCTATCAGCGTACAATGCCCGAAATATCTGGCGGCAATCTCCTGGAACCCCTTCCAGCCATAATCTGATAGACCCCACATCTTCTCCGTCAGATAATATCCATACGGCTTATCATGGAAATCCTCGCAATAGCTGGGATGTTCCGGTATATCCTCCGGCCGGTACATGGAATAGTAGGGTTCCGGTACAATGCTCGGACTGTGCGGCCCCCAGAAATTACTCCAGATAAAGAAAGGCTGATCCTTATCCCTTGCCTTTTCGATCAGCCGGTTGGTTTCCTGCGCCACAAAATACTCTATTGTGCTCTCCACAGGCCCCTCGTGCCTGCAAAACATCTCCTGAATCTGAAGCGCCGGATTATTTCCCATAAACCCATGCGATACATCCACACCCTCAAACCCTTTTTCCTTCAGATACTCTGCATAATAATTGGGTGTATTCACCGGCGGAATATCAAATTTCAGGCTGGGAAATACCCTGCTTCCGGGAAACCCATAGCCCATAAAGGGAAGATTATCCTCAAAACCGCATTCCGCCGGTGTTTTCACCGGTGATACATGCCACTTTCCCACATAACCGCAATAGTACCCGGCAGAAGCCATACAATCCCCCAAAAGCGGCACGCCTTCCTTAATATCCGTATAATTATCTATCACTCCATGCCGGTGCGCATACAGCCCGGTCATCACACTGGCTCTGGAAGGTGCACAGATAGCAGAAGTACAGAACGCATTACGGAACTTCATTCCTTCCTCCGCAAGCCTGTCAATATGCGGAGTCCTGCAGATACAGTCCATCCCATAAGCACTTACCGTATCCAGTCTCTGCTGATCCGACAAAAGCAACAGAATATTTTTTCTTTTTCCCATTCCCCAAAACCTCCTTTTCGGTATGCTTCCATTGTAGAAAAACGCGCTGGCCCCTACAATCAGATTCTTTTTAGAAAAGGTGTATTTTTTTCGATTCTCCTGTTAATCAATTGCACATCCCTCTTACCGGCTTTATAATAAATTCATCACCTGAAAAGGAGGTGTTCCCCAATGCTGAAAATACTTTTGGTAGACGATGAAAAATACGCTATAGAAGGCCTCATATCCATGCTGGACTGGAACCGCTTCCAGGGTGAACTGACAGGCACGGCCTCTTCGGGAGAGGAAGCCGTCGCGCTCATGGAAACACTGATTCCGGATGTGATCATATCCGATATAAAAATGGGCGGCATGAACGGCATCGAGCTGGCCCGTATTGTCCATGAGAAAAATGAAAACATACAGATGATACTTCTTACCGCTCACGGTGAATTTGAGTTTGCCAGACAGGCCATCCAATATGGGGTAATTGATTACATACTCAAACCCATCACACGGGAAAAAATAGGGCAGCTCAATGATCTTCTTGCCCGTAAGCAGGAACAGCTTCTTCTCCAGCGCAAATCCTACCTTACAGTTTGGGATGATTCCTTAAAGCAACAGCTCCTGGAGGCGCTGAAAACCAATGATCGCGGTATATTGGATGAATTTTTCCAGTCGGCGCTATTTGCCGAGCTGATGAATGGGAATGACTGCAATCCCGTAGGCATCCAGCTTATCAATTATTTATACGCCTATCTGAATGACATGAATCTGGAGCAGCAGGCAATTTCCTATTCCAGGAATGAAACCATGGAAACTTTCCTGGATATGACCAGCCGCCAGGAAAAAATGGACTATATTATCACGAAATACTATGATCTGCTGACCAGCGTTTCCCAGCAGAAGAGCGCCCATACGGAGGCAATAGCCGCCTATGCCTTCCGTTATATCGGAGAGCATTACTGTGAACCGGATTTTAACCTGTCCGGCCTGTCCTATGCCATGCATGTATCCCTGTCCCACCTGAGCACTGTTTTCAAGCAGACGACGGGGAACAATCTGATCAGTTATGTTACCGAACTGCGTCTGGAAAAGGCCAGGGAGCTTCTTTCCGATATGCAGTATTCCATCTCAGAGGTAGCCGCACTTTCCGGCTACAGTGACGCCAAATACTTCGCCAAGCTGTTTAAAAAGAAAATGGGGAGCACCCCCAGCGAATACAGAAATCTGATTATACAGGGAGGTATTGATGGGAATTAGGAAAAAAATTTTCTATATCACTGCAGCCGTCATGCTATCCGTCCTGCTTGTTTCCTATGGGGTTATGTATCTGTACTTTTATCACGTTATGTTTGAGGAAACCGTAATCAGGCAGCGGGCCAGTGTGGAGCTGAACCGCCAGATGGCCGATAACTTTGTACAGTCCGTCTATCACACTGCCGTGCAGCTGGTCAGTGACAAGGCGTTGGGCGGTTATCTGAGCAATCCATGCACGGATCCTCTGGAAACAATACAGATGCGGGAGGCCGTCAAGACCCAGTTTGCGCATTACGCCACGCACCAGGTAATTGACAGCACCTATTATTACCGAAGTACCCTTTTTCTCTCTGACCTCCTCCCGATTGCGAAGACCTTTGAAAGCTATACCCTTGACAATAATCCCTATGCTGCCTCAAATGTGGTCTTTTCCGATACCAATGTACAGGAGGAGGAATGGTACAGGGAAACCGTAAAGCGTACCGTTCATGTATTTACGAATGAGTCTACAGATGAATTCTGCATTGCCCGAAAAATTATCAACACCTACTACATTGGTCCTTATGATTCCAACGGCACCGCAGTGATGGTGGTAAGCGTAGCGAAAAACCAGCTGGAAAACGTATTTTCCAGTATTCCTGTGACGGCCGGAAGCGGTTATGCCATTCTGGACGATGATGGGAAAAACCTGTACTGCAGCAGCACAGGCATCGGCTGCAACGTTTATGAATATGCCTGGCAGGCCTCCGGCTGCAGGGAACAGGATGAGTTTACCTTAAGCCTGGACGGGGAAAAATACCTGGCCAGCAACTGCCAGGCCCAGTATGGCATACATCTGCTTTTTCTTACTCCAAACAGCGATATCACCGCCAGCGTAAAGCCCCTGATGGCTACCTACAGCCTGATTTTCGCAGGAATTTCCCTGGTTCTCCTGCTTGCCATTTACATCCTCACCGGTCGCTTAAGCCGCCCTCTGATCCGTCTTTCCGCCGCAATCGGAGAGGTGCGCGACACCAGGAATTATGATAAGGAAAAGCTGCACGTATCCAATGAAAAGGAGCTTGTCATACTGGAAAAAAGCTTCGGCCAGCTCATTGACAATGTCAACCGGCTGATTGAAGACATCCGCATTCAGGATGAAAAGGAAAAACGGTCACAGCTGCGCGCCCTGCAGGCCCAAATCAACCCTCATTTTATTTTTAATGCGATGGATATGGTGAACTGGCTTGCTTTATCCCGAAACTGTGATGATATCGCCAGTATCGTTTCCTCCATCGCCAATATGATGCGCTACAGCATCACCAATGCGGACGGCATGGTTGCCATTTCCCAGGAAATCGCCAATATCCGGGAATTTATCTCCGTTTACCAGCTGCGCCATAACAACCGGCTGCACCTGGATACTTCCGTTGACAACGAGGATATCAGCATTCCCAAATTTACCCTGCAGCCGCTTGTGGAAAATTCCGTGCGCCATGCCAAAACGGTGGATGGGGAGGATCTGTGCATTGACATACACGCCTGGAAGGAAGGCCGTACGGCGCTGATAGAGGTCCATGACAATGGCAGAGGCTGTGACGCACAGGAACTGAACCGCCACATACGTTATGAAAAAACAACGCTGCAGGTTTCCAGCGGCTTTGGCATCCGTAATGTAAATGAACGGATCGCGCTCTGGTATCACGGAGGAAGCGGCCTGATTTTCCGGAATGAGGAGGATGGGAGCCTGACAGTACGCATTATACTGGATATCACACAGGAAAAAGAAAATCCTGACAAAAGCAGTTTGCCCGGGGAAACGGGCGGAAAGGCAGAAAAATGAAAAAAGAAATTGTAACCAACGGCGTGCATACCTACACAGCCGCTGAGCAGTATGTGCCTCCGAAGGAGCCTGAAGTACAGGCGCATGTAAAATGGTTTATGGGTCTGAAGCTGGGCTTTATGATGCACTGGGCGCCGGGCTGCCAGCTGGGAACCCTGGAATCCTGGCCCCTGTCGGACGGCGATGCTTCCTGGTCACAGGTGGATGTGGACTGGACCGATATTGAAACCTTCAAGCAGCAGTATATCAATGCCAACAAAACCTTCAATCCTGTAAAATTCCGTCCGGATAAATGGGCACAGCTGGCTGAGGAATGCGGTTTCAAATACCTTCTTTTCACCACCAAGCACCATGACGGCTTCTGTATGTTTGATACCGCGACTACCGATTATAAGATTACCGCTCCTTCCTGTCCCTTCCATACAAGTCCTTATGCCAATATCACGCGCAGCCTGTATGAAGAATTCAGGAAAAGGGGAATGGCCATTTCCGTTTATTTTTCCAAACCCGACTGGCACTGTGATGATTACTGGCATCGTGATTTCGGAACAGCGCCCACAAGAAATGTGAACTATTCCATTCAGGAATACCCGCAGCTGTGGGACCGCTTTGTATCCTATACACACAGGCAGCTGGAGGAGCTTGGCAACGATTATGGAAAAATTGACTGTCTCTGGCTGGACGGAGGCTGGGTTAACAAGGATAACCTTAATCAGGATATCCGCCTGGGGGAAATCGTGGAGAAGCTTAGAAAAGGCCCGCAACCTCACCTCATTGTCTGTGACAGGACGGTGGGCGGAGAATACGAAAACATTGTAACCCCTGAAAAACAGGTGCCGGAGGAGCCGCTTTTTATCCCCTGGGAAACCTGCACCACAGTAGGAGAGAAATTCTCCTTTCATTATACAGATCACTTCAAATCCGGCAGGCAGCTTGTCCATCTTCTTTTGGACATCGTCTCCAAAGGCGGCAACCTGGCCCTGAACCTGGCTCCGCAACCGGACGGCGAACTTCCTGCCGGGGCTGTGGCTTCACTGCGCGATATGGGCAGATGGCTCAGGATGCATGGAGAGGGCATTTATGAAACCGATATTATCAAACCCTATTTTGAAAGAAATGTGAAATACACTGCCAAAAATAATATCCGATATGCTTTTTATCTCTACGATGACTGCGTCCGTCTGCCCCTGCGCGTATACCTTACTGCCACTGAAGACATAAAGAGTGTCAGGCTGATGAGAACCGGCCAGGAAATTCCTTTTAAAAAACAAGGCAGCCAGCTCCTCCTGGATACTACAGACGTAGACAGAAACTCTGCCTTTTATGCAGACTGCTTTATCCTGGAAGCTATGCCGTAATATAACAAAAATGACAGCTGCAAATAAGTAATGTATCAAACTCCCAACATAAATACATTCTCCCGGAAGCATACTAAGCTTGTCGGAGGATGTATTTTTTTGTGGTAAAAAGACCCTTTTTTACTTAAAAAAAATACAGATTCCGGCGGCATGAAGCTACGAACTCCATGTCATTTTATGCAACAGAAAGGAGTTTTACAATGGATAAAAACGGTAACCAGCTTGCTATTGCAAGCATTCCCTGCCAGAAGTGGAAATCAGTCTATGAACCTGCGGCGGCATTGAGAAAAGGAACCATTTTCCCGGAGCTGAACCTGCCATTTTTTATGGCTGACGACACAGAGGAAATCCCCGCGGGCCAGGGGTTTGACAACGGCGCTGAAGAAAAAAGTACGCAACAGGAGGAAAGAGAACAGCTGCTTTCCAAAATTGACGAAGCCGGCTTTGTGGTAAATGACCTGACACTGTATCTGGATACCCACGAAGAAGATGAGGAAGCCCTCCGCATGTTTGAGGAATATTCCAACCGTAAAGTGCAGCTGACAAAAGAATTCGCGCAGAAATTTTACCCGCTTTCCGAAGCAGCCATGGTCCTTTGCGGCAAGGAAATGAAAAAATTCAGCTGGACAGACGGTCCGGCCCCCTGGGAAGGAGCGTGTGTATAAATGTGGGCATATGAAAAAAGACTGCAGTACCCCGTAAAAATTACCAAAACCTGTCCGAAAACAGCACAGCTGATCATCAGCCAGTACGGAGGGCCGGACGGTGAGCTGTCCGCCTCCATGCGTTACCTGGCGCAGCGTTATTCCATGCCGGTAAAGGAAGTGGGCGGCCTTCTTACAGATATTGGTACAGAAGAGCTTGCGCATATGGAAATCATCTGCGCCATGGTTTACCAGCTGACGAAGCACCTGACTGTAGAGCAGGCACAGGAAGCCGGCTTTGACGCATATTATATCGATCACACCGCGGCCCTTTGGCCCCAGGCCGCCGCAGGCGTCCCCTTTACAGCACTTGAGTTTCAGTCCAAGGGCGATGCCATTGCGGACCTTACAGAAGACCTGGCGGCAGAACAGAAGGCCAGGACCGTTTATGACAACCTGCTGCGCATGATTACCGATCCGGAAGTCAGGGAACCTCTGAAATTCCTGCGTACCAGGGAAATCGTCCATTTCCAGAGATTCGGTGAAGCGCTGGAAAAAACAAAGGATAAACTGGATCCCAAAAACTTTTATTATTTCAATCCTGAATTTGATAAAGAAATGAAGGATAAGAGCAAATTTAAGCTTTAACCCTCGCACCATATCCGGGAAAGGGGCCGCCTGCAGCGTTCATCTGATGCTTGCAGGCGGTCCCTTTTTCAGCAGCCGAAGACGCCGCCTTTATCCTGCCAGACAGCCTGTACGGGACCACTTGGAGCATGAAATTACTTGGATTATGGAACCACTACAATTATGGATCCGCCTCGATAGACGGGCTTACCGGTTTATGATAAAATATTGACAAACAGTGAAACAGGAGGAGCATTACATGAATATGGATTTTGTAAATTTAACACCGGAAAACCTTGCCAACGAGCATTTATGCTGTATCATCCGCAGTAAAAAGCCGCACCAGGGGGTGGAGGCAAAACGGCAATGGCTTTCGGATCGGCTGGCGGAGGGCCATGTATTCAGAAAATTGAATGAAAAGGCCACGGTTTTTATTGAATATGCCCCTCTTGAAACTGCCTGGGTACCCATTATCGGTGACAATTATTATTACCTGTATTGCCTGTGGGTATCCGGCAGCTGCAAAGGGAAAGGGTATGGGAAAGCCCTGATGGAATATTGTATTGCAGATGCCAGGGAAAAGGGAAAATCCGGCATTTGTATGCTGGGGGCCAAAAAACAAAAGGGCTGGCTTTCCGATCAGGCGTTTGCGAAAAAATATGGCTTTAAGGTGGCTGACACCACCGAAAACGGATATGAACTGCTTGCCCTTTCCTTTGATGGAACCATGCCGGAATTCACTCCCAGAGCCAAAAGCTCCAGCATCGAAAATAAAGAGCTGACAATCTTTTATGATATGCAATGCCCATTTATACCGCAGTATATCGAAAGGATAGGAGATTACTGTGAAACAAATCATATCCCTGTTTCTTTCATCCGGGTGGACTCACTCCGGAAAGCAAAGGACCTGCCCTGTGTATTTAATAACTGGGGCATTTTTTACAATGGGATTTTTGAGACAGTGAACCTGACAGATGCTGCCGGCATACAGAGAATACTTAAAAAAAATGCCTGAGCAGCTTTATTCAATTTAAAACAGCGATATAGTTAACATAATTTATTTATGTAACCTTAATACAATCTTATAAGGATATGAAGTTAACATAATATATTTATGTTAACTTCATACAAAATGACAAAATTAGGATCCGGCAGACTGACATGCAATTCTTTATCAGGGGAATACTAATCTCAGATAAAATTCACCCCAGCATTCCACATTGGAGAAAATTCATGAAAAGTAAAAAGCCCGGTCTGTTATATGTCCTGTTCAGCTTCAGCACCGCCTGCGCCATGCTTTATCTGTTGGGAGCCCATGCGCTGAGAAAAAGTCTGTTGTATTTTCGCGTTATCTATTGAAAACCGCGTCTTTTTCTGTGCGTGTTCAAAGCTTCGTCAGCTGGCTGTATAAATCATATTCCGCGTCATGCAGCGCCCTGATTTCTTCAGATATATGGAGCAGGAGACTGCTATGCCCATCTTCAGACACCTCCCACAGTTCATCTGCCACAATATCCCACTCCTCTGCAATTTCAAAGAAGCGTGAGCCAATCGTCCGGATATGGCTGTTATCAAGCAGTTCTGCCGCCTCAAGCAAAAATCCGCCGTACATTTTTCTGAAAATCCCGCCGCCGGTCCCCCCATCCGCACTTATCTGAAAATAGTTGGTTATTGCCGCCGTCCGCAGCTTTGCCACATCGAAGGAACCCCATTTTATAATTTCCTTCCCAAATTTTTCAATACCGCAGATTCCCTTCAGCCTGGCCTGGGGATTTAACATTTTATCACACACTGCCATGATAGCCTGACGAATTCCTGCATTATCCGCATTTTTAAAATTACTGAAATCAAACATGATATACTTATTATTCGCAGGAAAAGGCCGGAAGGCACTGGAACGGGCCAGTTCCATCTGTTCATAGCTCACCATATGATAATTTTCAGCAATCATTCCCCCGGGAGTCCTGACCGGGAAGTCCGGGTTATCACGATCACTGACGTAAAAGCAGCCCTGTTCGTCATCATAGCCGAACAATACAACAGCATGGCCGCCGAAATGGCTGTCCGGATCCAAGGACATATACGGAAGATATGGCATATCCGCATATATAAGTACCGGCTGGTTGCCATCAATCATTTTCCTGGCCGCTTCAAAGCTCTTGTTGTTATCGCGTCCTTTCCTGAATTTCATCCCCACCCCAAGGCGTTTTGATAATATCCCCTCAAATTCCATTATTTTCGAACGCCCCGATACCATCGGCGAATGGGCCATATTTATGTATGCAAAGTCAAGGCCTTCACCAAGCCCGAACAGCATTTCCTCCGATAAGGGATGCCCATAGAAATTAAAGATTTGTTTCATTGCGTTGGTGATGCAGTGCATGCCGCCTGCAGGCTGAAAATTATCCACTGTTTTTTTCATTCCTGTTCCCGCTTTCTGTAATGAATACCGGCATTTATTTCCAGATCAGCCGTCTTGATTTTGGTTGCTGAATACAGCATAACGCCTCCTCTGCGGGGGAAGGTCAAGGGGCATTTGGTTTATCAGGTGTACATTGACGCAGGCCGGCCCTCATTATATAATCAGGTTGAAAAACAGGAAAATGGCCGAGGTTATGGGAGGGATAAGGATGGATTTTTATAAAAGACTGGCGCTGGTTGGTTCACAGATTCCCTGTGGGAAAGTGGCTACCTATGGGCAGCTGGCGCTTTTATGCGGCCGGCCGCGCAATTCCAGACAGGTAGGCTACGCCCTGAACAGAGGGCTTGCCGGTGATCTTCCGGCGCACCGCATTGTTAATTCCCAGGGGATTCTTTCCGGTTCCCCTGCCTTCGATACACCGGATATGCAGCGGCTTCTATTGGAAAAGGAAGGTGTCCCGGTAAAGGATAACAGAGTGGATTTGAAAAAATATGCCTGGGACAATACCATGGAGGATGCGCTTTATTTGAAAACATGCTTTGAAGAACAGGGAATATAAAAAAGTATGCCCGGCGCAGGAAAAAGCATCCGCATATATAAGTACCGGCTGGTTGTCTGGCATTTCCTGCGCCGGCATATTATTTTACCCCAGATGAATTGCGCCCTGACTGCGGATTGTGATGGGAAAAACATTGTCACATCCCGCATAAGCGGAAATATATTCCCTGTATACATCGGCAGCTTCCCGGGGAAGGATGCACATGATGACACCGGCAAAGCCTCCTCCATGTACCCGGCAGGCCCCTTTTCCGATTTTGGCCAGAAACAGCTCTGTAAGAGCGAGCATTACGCTCACGCTTTGCTCTGCCGGCTCAGAAGGGACACAGCAATTCTGAAGATATTTCCAGGAAGAATTGCCTGACTGGCTGACAAGAGAAAGGAAAACGGGAATATTGCTTTGACCAAGCGCTTCCCTGGCGTCGTCAACCCGTCTGTTTTCTTCAAAAAAATGGATGGCTCGCAGCAGGCTGCGGTCACCGCAGGTTTGCCGGATAGCCGGCGCTTCTATCAGGAGCGATTCCAGGCTGGTATCAGACAGCTGCTGTTTTCCTAGACAGGAAGCTGCCTTTTTCATCTCCGAAGGGATTTCTGAGTATTCCCGGCTCAGGTTTCCGTGGCCTTTTCCGGTATTTACCAGGATGATTTGATAGCCCTCCTGTTCCAGCGGGAGAGTGAGTTTTTCCACCACCGGATTCTCCTTATCTGAAAAATCAAGGAAGACCGCTCCGCCCACCGCACAAGTCAGCTGATCCATCAGCCCGGACTGCTTTTTCCAGTAATGATGCTCCGCATACTGCCCGATTTTTGCATAGTCAAGGCAGGACATACGGCCTTCATTGAAGAAATGATTGATAATAGCGCAAATCAGCATTTCAAAGGAAGCGGAAGAGCTGACGCCGGCCGCGCTGATCACCTCGGTGGAAATACAGGCATAAAAGCCTTCTACCTTAAAACCAAGGGTACGGCACCCCCGGAAAATACCCGCCAGCAGGGAAAGGGTTCCGTCCCCCTCCGGTACTGCATCCAGATGTTCCAAATCTAAAACAAAGGGCTGTGAAAAGCCCTGGCTTCGCACAATGACACATTCGGAATGATTCGGCCAGGCAGCGGCAATGGTATCCATCCCAATACTGGCCGCAAGCACCTTGCCTCCATTATGATCCGTATGGTTCCCTATTATTTCCGTTCTTCCCGGAGCAGTAAAATATTCGGCTCCCTCCGCATTAAATTCTGTTTTCAGCTGCCGTTCAAGCACGGTGAAGCGGGCAAGGCTCCGGGTTTCTTCGCCATAAACAGCATAGAGCATTTCCTTTAGGCTTTCCTTTGATTTACACATTTTTTTCTTTCCTTTCCGTTTTTATCCGGGCGCCCTTTACAGTTATTATTATAGCGGTTTTAGTTATGTACTCCTTAAAAATTCTGCGCATTATAAGGAATATATTGCTCAGAAGGTAAAATAGTAATTGCATTGCCAGTCTGATAATGCTATCCTTCTTATAAGAAGGTTGTAAGCAGGGAATGAGGGCGGATTGCAGAAGGATCAGTTCCTTGCACGGACAGGAGAGCAGATGGACAGGCAGGAAGAAAAAACACAGATAATCACCAACCCCTCCGGCCGGGAATTAAAGGAGCACGGAAGCTATCGATTTCCTTTCCTGGTCAGCAGGGAAAGACTTTCCCGCTATGAGACAGGCTCTTTTCTCTGGCACTGGCATACGGAAATTGAATTTACGCTGGTAACGGACGGATGCATGATTTATCAGATAAATGACAGCAGCATCAGCCTGAATGAAGGAGACGCCCTGTTCGGCAATTCAGGAACGCTCCATTCGGCGCACAGAGCGGATGAAGGAGACTGCCGCTACATTTCCATTACCTTTTCTCCCAGGCTGCTCTATGGCTATGAAGGCAGCCTGCTCCAGGAAAAGTATGTGGAACCTCTGATCCATAATTCCGGCCTGGCTTTTCTGCATTTTCACGGCAAAGATTTTTTTCACGGCAAAGAAAATTATTATGGCAAAGAAAGCTTTAACAGCGAAGAGAGCTGGCATGGGGCGGTAATAGAAGGCCTCCGGCATATTACCGCCGTATATGAAGAAAAGAAGCCATTATATGAACTGCGCCTGCAGGAGGAGTTGCTTCACATCTGGAGACTGATGCTGGAGCACTGCTGTCTGGACAAAGCCTGTAACAGTAACGGAAGGGATGAAAAAAATTATGAAAGAATCCGCAGAATGATTACCTTCATCCAGGAAAATTACCAGCAGAAGCTGGAGCTGGAGGATATCGCCCGGCATGTGCACCTGTGCAAAAGTGAATGCTGCCGTATTTTCAAACGATATATGAAGGAATCTCTGTTTGACTATTTACTGAAGTACAGAATTGAACAGAGCCTCCCTGACATTCTGGCAGGAGAGGAGAGTCTCACGGAAATTGCCCTCCATTCAGGTTTTGCGGATTCCAACTATTTTTCCAAAGTTTTTCACAGGCTGAAGGGCTGTTCTCCCCGGGATTACCGCAAGAAAATCTATCATTTTAAATCAGTTCCAGAAAAATCAGATCCGGAAAAGGAGATACCATGGACGACAATATAATGCAATTTACCAACAGAACAGAATTCAGGGCCTGGCTGGAGGAAAACTGTCAGACAGCCAGCGGCATATGGCTGCTGTTTGGCAAAGCGGGCGGCCCTGAAACGCTGACGGCCGGCGAGGCACTTGAAGAAGCACTTTGCTTTGGCTGGATTGACGGTCAGATGCAGAAAATTGACGATAAGAGTTATAAAAAATATTTTTCCACACGCAGGGCAAACAGCAAGTGGTCAGAAAAGAATAAGGCTCTGGTCCAAAAACTTGAAGCCCAGGGCATTATGACAGATTATGGCAGGATAAAAATTGCGCAGGCCAGGGAAAACGGGCAATGGAATGCCAGGAAGCCGCCGGAGATTACCGAGGAGCAAATAGCCTTAGTTTCCGGCCTTCTTTCAAAATTTGAACCCGCCCATACGAATTTTATGGCAATGCCTCCTTCTGTTAAAAAGACCTATACACGTGCCTGGCTGGATGCCAAAACAGATGCCGGCCGTGAAAAAAGACTGGCCTGGATGGTTGAACGGCTGAATAAAAACCTGAAGCCCATGTAAACAGGGATGCCTGGTGCCTGTCATTTCTCCTGTATTTCGTGGGCTGCATTTTCGGCTTTTGTTTTTTTAAATGAGGATTTACCCAGACAGATTAAATTTGATGAATTAGTGAAAATTTTATTGAACTAATAGCGAAATATAGATCCTTGATAATTGAATATTGATGGTTTAAAGCTTATAATGATGATAAAAATATGCATGGAGGTACATATGAAAGAATTAAAAAATGGTGAGTTGATATCATTATACATGGCATATGAAAGTGAATGGGAGTATAGAGATTCATCTATATGGAATATTGTAACGAAAATGTTTGTAGTTACATTGACCACCATTTTAATTCCGTTTTTATATAAAGAATATTGTGAAAATTATGTACCTCTCATTATTTTTCCTGTTGTAGGTATTATAATGGATTGTGTATTTCTTTATATATTATTATCTGCATGTAAGAGATATGAAAAAATAGGAAATACATTATTCAAAATTAATAGTATGTTAGACAAAAAGTATCGTAAAGAAATAATAAGAGAAAAAAGATATAAAACAAAATTAAATTATTTCGTAGCATATGCTTCATTTACTTTTTTTATGCTTTTAGGTATTCTAACAATAATTGTTTTAATACTTCCTAAAAAATAAGTTAGTCAACCATCAATATTTGATGGTTTTTTTTGTGCGTTGTATGGCTAAACTGAAATTTTGAAAATATTGTGTAATATTACGTATAGAAAGGGGATGGCAGTATGGCAAGATCGAAAATTGATGAAGGAAAGAAGTGTGTCCGTAAAGATGTGAGTATGGAGCCTGAGCAGTACAAACGGCTGTGTGATTATTGTCAGAAAGTAGAGCATCCGCTCTCCTGGGTAATCCGGAAGGCCCTGGATGAATACCTGCTTAAAACTGTGTAAGCTTACGTAATATTACACAATTAAACTGAAATTTAGATGGGAGAATATTTATGGTAGGAAAATATAAAGTAATTACATTATGTGGAAGCACAATATTCAAAAAGAGTTTATGGAAACGCAAAAACTTTTAACATTACAAGGATATATTGTTATATCTGTTGGTTTATTTGGACATTCAGGAGATGAAGAGGTCTGGGAAGGTATGGATGAAAATACATTGACTCAGACAAAAGTCATGCTTGACGATATGCATAAAAGAAAAATTGATATGGCAGATGAAATTTATGTAATTAATGTTGGTGGATATATTAGTGAATCAACTAAATCTGAGATTAAATACGCCAAAGAACAGAAAAAGCGTGTAAAGTATTTGAAGCATCCTTTAATTGGAAAAAATATTCAAATTAACAAAAATGAAGAAATAAGAATTATCACAAATGTAACGAAACATGAGGGGGCTCCAGATACTGGAGCCCCTTTTTGTTGGCTTTAGGCAGCTGAAAGAGGCAGCGACTGCTTTGTAGGACGGCATATAAGCCAGGATTTTCATTGTAGTGATGAATTCGAAGAGTCATGCAGCTATTCAATTCCCCCTTTCATGAGCCGATGATTCCGAAGATCCGTGATGAGGACATTCAAAGGGCAGAAACAGATATTGCCATTTATGTGATTGCCCGTAATGCCGGAGAGGGAAAAGACCGCCAGCTATGAGAATGTCATTGTCATTCTAAATGTCTGCGGAGTAATCGATACGAAGTATCTAAGACAGCAGCCGGGGATCGGGGCAGTGCTTCTGATGAGTCAGTCCGGAAGTATCGGAGGATATGCACTGGCGGACGTATTGACCGGAAAGGTGTCACCGAGAGGTCACCTGACAACTACATGGGCCAAACAATACCGAGACTATCCGGGGCGGAGTCATATAGTTTTTTAGATGATGAGTTCTACCGGGAAGGAATCTATGTGGGGTACCGGTATTTGACACATTTAATGTTACTCCGGCCTATCCGTTTGGATATGGAAAGGTAAGCCATAGTCATTTTCTTATACAGAGTTTGAACTTGCTGTGGAAAAGGTTACGGCATCTGCACAGAATGTTTCGGTAACGGTAAAAGTCACAAACGTCGGGAAGAAATTGCAGGTCGCGAGGTTGTACAGGTCTATTATTCCGCCCCCAAAAGAATGCTGGAGAAACCTTACCAGGAACTGGCGGCATACGGAAAGAACGGCGTGCTTGCCCCGGGGCAAAGTGAGGAGCTGCAGATTACATATCCGCTAAAGACAATGGCTTCTTACGATTCTGAACGTTCCATGTACATTCTGGAAGCTGAGGAATATTTTATTCGGGTGGGAAGTCATTCACGGGATACCAGCATTGCAGCGGCAATAAGGCTGGATGAAGAAGCAGTTACCGTGGCTGCCAAAGACTTACTGCCCCTTCAGGAAGACTTGCGGGAGCTGAAGTCAGAGGGCATTGTGCCTTATAGTTATCAGGAAGAGGCGCAGGAGAAGGACGCAGCAGTCAGGATTCCGGTCTCGGCGAAAGAGATTGATAAGCAGGTGTATGTCTATCAAAAGGAAAATAACCGGATGCATACAAACACACATGTAAGTGAGCGTACGGTCCGTGAAATATATTTGAAAGGATTTGAAATTGCCGTAAAAATTAGTATCCAAAACAGCTAAAAGTTACGATAATTATGGCGGTATTCATCTAATGTCACCTGATATTTCTTCTTAAACTGACGATAAAAAGCAGTGCGGTTTTCAAAGCCGAGCCGGTGAATGATCGCAGAAGCGCTCAGATCAGTATTTAACAACAGGCTTGCAGCTTCCCGCAGGCAGACATTCCGGATATAATCAGCGAGGGTCTGCCCGGTCTGCTTATAGAAGATCTGGCTGATGTAATCGCCATTATAGTTCAGGGCATCAGCCAATTCACTTCTGCTGACCTTTCTCTTTTGAAGATTGATGTAAGTGACGGTATCCTCAAACAAATTTTGCTCCCGAATCGCTTTCAGCCGGACATAGGAGTGGGTATACTCAATCGGCGACTGCAAATGAAATAGAAGTCGTTTCAGGCTGCCGGAAACAATATCTTCATAACCGGGGGCCTTGCCTTTGGATTCGCTTACAATCCGATAGATAAGCTGCTCCATGCCATTTGAAATACCCTCATCCGGTGCGGGCATCGGAGTAAAATCAATATAATCTTTACGGTCTTTCTGATCAGCCTGAATATTTTGGCTGAGAAACCAGGGAAGGCCGTCTTTTTGTGTATCCAAAAATAGATGCTTGGTCAGAGCAGACAGGTATTGGGGGGAGAAATTGAGGTAGACCGCCAGAAAGGCGCTGCGGTACTCTTCCACATGGCGGGCATTGCAGTTGATCAGACAAGCCTCTCCGCTCTCATACCGATGATGGCTCCCCTCAATCATAATATCCAAATGCCCATCTAAAATATAAAATAGTTCGAAGTAGTCGTGTTTATGCAGGCGGCTTAACTGCCTGGTGTCAACCGCAATGGAGAAGGCCGTTTCTGCCCCTATAAAGGCGAAGAGATAAGGTGCGTCGGGCGTATAGTCAATGATGGTCAGGCTGAAAGGCGAGTTCATCGTATAAAGGTCATATGATTCCTGTTTTTCGGGATTAAAGGGCAGGAGTTGGAGAAAATCACGGTTTTTATGATGCGATTTGGCTTCTACTTGTAAGGCTGAAACGAGTTTTTTTAATTCTATTTTGTAATCAACAGACATTTTTGACCTCCTAAGATATACGGAAATAATACAGCTTAATTTTTTGAACTACGGAAGAAACATTGAAGAGGACCGTAGAAATCATTAAAATCATGTTAAGAGTTATAGATATTTTATCATGAATGAACAGGTGTATCAACCACAACAGTGGGAAGTTGCAGCTGGAAGGTAATGAAAATGATACAAGATACAAGTGAAGGAGGAAATAGAGATGATCAAAATCCCATTTAGTCTGGGCTGGGAACGGGCAATCGGACAATCAAAAGAATTTTGGCTGGGGAATGATAATCCCAGAGTCAAGGTGGATCTCCCCGATGATTTTATTATTAACCAACCAAGGACGGCAGAAGCAGTTGGCGGAGCTTCCACAGGATATTTTCCGGGCGGCCGCGCGGTTTATACAAAATGCTTTGAGGCACCGGCCGAGTGGAGCGATAAGACGGTGGTGCTGGATATTGACGGTGCATACATGAATGCGGAAGTGACAATGAATGGGGAAGCCTTGGGTGTGCACCCATATGGATATACACCATGGCAGCTTGACTTGAAGGACGCAATCATTCCGGGTGAAAAAAATGAGCTGGAAGTGGTCACGAGGTGCATTCAGCCGAATTCACGCTGGTATTCCGGCGGCGGATTATACCGGGAAGTCAGTTTATGGATCGGTGAGGCATGTCATATCCGGCCGTGGGATATTGCGGTGACAACCGCCAAAGTGCGTGATTCCCATGCGGTGATACATATAGAAGCGGTAGTGACAAATGAATCAGAAAAGGATGCTCAGGGAACTTTACAGATCAGGGTGGGAGAGACAAAAGCCTCATTACCGGTGAAGGTGGCCGCCGGCAGTACACGAAAAATGGAATCGGATATCGAAGTGGTGGGACCTGTGCTTTGGTCAGCCGAGTCTCCGCATTTGTATCATCTGGAACTGGAATTGCAGACAAATCTCGGCACCGACCACAGCGAGCTGCCGGTGGGAATCCGTAAGATCGAGATCGATGCAAAGAACGGTATGCGCGTAAACGGTCAGCCGGTAAAATTGTTGGGCGGATGCATTCACCATGATAATACGCTGCTGGGTGCAGCGGCCTTTCCGCGGGCGGAAGAACGTAAGATTGAACTGCTTAAAACCGCCGGATATAATGCGGTCCGGTGTTCGCATAATCCGCCTTCCGAAGCCCTGCTGAATGCCTGCGACCGGCTGGGGATGTATGTGATCGACGAAACCTTTGACTGTTGGCGGGTCGGGAAGAACGATCAGGATTACCATCTGTACTTTGATGAGTGGTGGCAGCGGGATACTGAAGCGATGGTACGGCGTGACCGCAATCATCCATCGGTATTCTGCTGGTCGGTTGGCAATGAACTGGTGGAAGCCGGCGGCATGAGTAAAGGCGTGGAGCTGGCCGGGATGCAGGCAGACTTCGTACGGAGCCTGGATCCGGACCGACCGGTCATGGCAGCCTTCCACAGCATGATCAAAACAAAGCGTGAGAAGGATAAGCCGCCCCGCATGCCGTTTGCAGCAGCCAGCCAAAAGAATGATTCAGAAAAAGGCGGCAGTGAAGAGGTTATGAAGCGGATGGCTGATCCGGCTGTATTTGAAAAAATGATCGAAAACATCGCGACCAATAATATGGGCGATGGGTTTGTAAACGGCGAAGACGTCTGGGGCGAAATCTCAGAAGACTGTGCGGCTATGTTGGATATCGTTGGTTACAATTATCTGCCCAAACGATACACAGCCGATGCAAAAAAATATCCGGACCGAATCATCTGCGCCAGTGAAACACATGCCAATAATACGTATGATTATTATCAGGCGATGATGGAAAACAGCAATGTAATCGGTGATTTTATCTGGACGGCATACGATAATCTGGGCGAAGCCGGTGCTGGCCGGGTCCTGCGGAGCGTGCAGGATATGGCGAGCGGGATGCTGGGAGCCTGGCCGTGGCTCAGCTGTTATCAGGGAGATTTTGATCTGGATGGCAATCGCAGGCCCCAAAGCTATTACCGGAAGGTGATGTGGCAGAAAGACGATGGCATTCATCTTTTTGCCAAGCCGCCGCAGTATACCG
Source organism: Eisenbergiella massiliensis (assembly GCF_003435485.1). Lineage (NCBI taxonomy): Bacteria > Bacillati > Bacillota > Clostridia > Lachnospirales > Lachnospiraceae > Eisenbergiella > Eisenbergiella massiliensis. The sequence continues at coordinate 36,326 of NZ_QVLV01000002.1, read as the reverse complement.
GGAGAAAGTCTCAGGGGTTGGGATGGCAGTGGAGTGATGTCTGGAAAAGCTGGACCTGGCCGGAAGCCTACATCGGGAAAGATATCGATGTAGAATGTTATGCGGACTGTGATACGGTTGAATTCATTTTAAATGATGAGGTGGTGGGAACCGCTCCGGTGACACGTTTTAAAGCGGAGTTTACGTTACCTTATCAGCCGGGGACACTCAAAGTGATTGCGCACAAAGAGGGAAGAATAACCGCCGAAGATACACTCATTACCGCGGGTGAACCGAAAGGAATCCGATTGATACCGGACCGAAAGGAGATCCGGGCAGATGGTATGGATCTGTGTTTCGTTAAGGTCTGCCTGGTCGACGGTGAAGGTGAGATCGTTCCGACCGATGACCTGGAGGTGACAGCGGATGTGGAAGGCGGCAACCTGGCGGGATTTGGTTCAGGAAATCCCTGTACCGATGAAAACTATGGTACCGGGAAACGAAAACTCTGGAAAGGGCAGGGGCTGATCTGTCTGCGGGCACCGATGGAACCTGGAAAAATAACTTTAAAAGTGACGGGTAAAGGGTTTGAAGAAGAGCTGGAAATCAGATGTAGCTAAGTGAAAAAAGGAGGCAGGATATTATGGAAGGAATGAAACAGTTTATGCTGGGGGCATCAACAGCAGCCTATCAGGTGGAGGGAAATAATGTCCAGAGTGATTTCTGGGTAATGGAACAATTGGAGCACAGTTCATTCAAGGAACGCTCCGGTGATGCGGTAGATCACTATCATCGTTATGAAGAGGATATTAAGCTGATGAAAGCAGCCGGCCTGAATGCTTACCGTTTCTCCATCGAATGGGCTAGGGTCGAACCGGAGAAGGGAAGATACTGTGAAGCGGAAATCAACCATTACCGTGAGGTTCTGGCGTGCTGCCAGGCCAATGGAATTACACCGGTTGTTACCATGCACCATTTTTCTTCACCTCAGTGGCTGATCAAAGAAGGGGGCTGGGAGTCGGAAAAGGTGGTTGCATATTTTCGGGATTACTGCGCTTATGTCGCGGCGCAGCTGGGGGATCAGATGAAATATATCTGTACCATAAATGAAGCGAACATGCGCCTGCAAATGACTTCGGTCATGCGGACCTTTGCTAAGAATATGGGCATCAATCTGCAGATCGGTGTGAATCTGGAGCTGCCGGAACAGTTTATGGTGGGACGAAGAGAGGCTTGTGCGGCTTTTGGTGGTGTGGCAGCGGTGAATACCTTCCTGGATCCATGTACGGAAGCGGGCGATCTTTTGATCATGCAGGCTCATGAAGCGGCCCGGGATGCGATGAAAGCAAAATGCCCGCATCTGGCCATCGGTATTACCCTTTCATTGCATGACATCCAGCCGGTCGAAGGCGGGGAAGAGGTTGCCAGGCAGCACTGGGCGGAGGAATTTACCCATTATCTTCCGTATCTGCAAAAGGATGATTTTTTCGGACTGCAGAACTACACCAGAACGCTGGTCAATGCTGAGGGTGAGCTGCCGGCACCGGAGCATGCCAAGCGGACCCAGATGGAGTATGAGTTCTATCCGCAGGCACTTGAGCATGTGATTCGCAGGGTACACAGTGAGCTTAAAATTCCGATTCTGATTACCGAGAATGGAATCGCAACACTTGATGATACGGAACGGGTCGCATTTATCGAAGAAGTACTTGGTGGAGTCAAACGTTGCCTTCAGGATGAAATACCGGTAATCGGCTATCTGCACTGGTCACTGATGGATAATTTTGAGTGGCAGCTGGGATACAGCCGGAATTTTGGTTTGATCAGCGTGGACAGGGCGACACAAACGAGAAAGCCCAAAGACAGTTTTTATCAATTAACCAAGTCGTGGAATCAATGAGAGGATGAGAAGGAGGAAGCAAAATGAAATCTGAAGGTAAGAAAAAGGCGAATAAAGTGCCGACAAAACTGATGTTAGCCTGGAACTCACGTTCCGTTTCGATGGCGATCAGTGTGGTGCTGATGATGCAGGTGACCTATTATTCAACCGAGATCCTGGGGATCGGTTCAGCGGCAGTTGGAGCATTGTTTATGGCAGCGAAGCTATTTGATGGGGTAACCGACCTGATTGCCGGTTTTATCATCGATAAAACCAATACAAAACTGGGGAAAGCAAGGCCTTATGAATTATTTATCATTCCCTTGTGGCTGCTGATCATTGCATTTTACAGTACGCCGGATATCGGAACCACCGGAAAGATGATCTACATATTTGTTACATATGTCCTGATCAACTCTGTCTGTGCTACTTTTCTGCAGTCCTGTGAAACCGTTTTCCTTGGCCGGGCGGTGAAAGAAGATGCCAAGCGGGCGAAGATCCTGTCAATTGGCGGCGTAATCGTGATGCTGTTCAGCGCTGTATCCAGTATTTTGCTGCCGCAGCTGATGGCGAATCTGGGCACGCAGCCGGGGGGCTGGTCGAAGATCGCACTGATCTATGGGGTGCCGATGCTGCTGATCGGAATCTGCCGTTTCCTTTTTGTAAAAGAGATCCCGATTGATCAGGAAAGCGAAGATAAGAATAAGGTGGGATTTGTTGAAGGACTGAAGCTGGTAGCGAAGAATAAGTATATTTTTATGTTCTCCTTATTGGTACTATTGTCATTCTTGCTTACGAATACACTTTCGATTGTAGGAACATACTATTTTACCTATATTTTTGGAAATCTGGGATTGATGTCAGTCATTGGTATGCTCAGCCTGTTGTCACCGTTCTTCTTCCTGCTCTTCCCGGTGGCAATCCGGACGATCGGTTCTATTTCATTTGTCAAGTTCGGGCTGGCGGTAGCTTTGATAGCAGCGGTTATCCGCTTCTTCTTCCCATCCAATCTGATGGTGATCGTAGTCACAACACTGGTGATTTCGGTCGGTTCACAAACGTTGACTATGATGAACCATTACTTTATCCTGCAGTGTATCGACTATGGAGAGATTAAGACTGGTAAACGTGTGGAGGGAACACCGACGGCAATTGCTAGTTTTGCGAATAAGGTCGGAAGCGGTGTGGCCTCACTGCTGGTTGGTGGATTTATGGCACTGTTTGGCTTTATCAGCTCGGCAAGTGTGCAGACGGATAGTGCGATCCTTTCGATCCGCTTGCTGTATTCGGTCATTCCAGCGGTCATCCTGGTCATTATGCTGATCGTGGTTCATTTCTTTGATGTGGAAAAGGTATTGGCCAAACTGCGTCCGCAGGCGGAAGCAGAGTCATAAAAACGAATCAGCCGCTCATTACAACGAAGATTTATCCGGTTGTAGTTGAGCGGCTGGTTTGATGCATTTATTTAATTTTTCAGCCGGTATTCCTGCGGCGTGCATTTGTAGTAGCTTTTAAAATGTGATTAGAGAGCCAATTGACTTTGAAAAAATGCAAGCGGCAATTGACGGAAATGCAGACGCATGCAAATATAGCAAATATAGATTCAGGGTTGTTGATTGCGAAGATGAAGAAACAGAATTAACTTGAGGATTTATAGGAGGAACCGATAAATGAGGAATTACATAGAAGAGCATCACAGCTTACAAATAGAACTATTCGCAAAACACAAGTTTAACGAATAGATAATGCTTTTTAACACTTAAATAGCGCTTTCAACCGTCCTTTCCCATTTTCTGCCTGCCAAAATAGTCCTCTGCAAGAATTGCGTAATTCACCTTATCAAAGATACCGCGGTTACACAGGCAGGCCTGGCGCATAGTGCCCTCGTAAAGCATCCCGCATTTCTGCATCACTCTGCCGGAAGCAGGGTTTTCATGAGCATGGTAGGCATAAACCCGGTTAAAGCCAATCTCACGGAAAAAGTAGTCCAGAACTCTTTTTACCGCTTCGGTCATGTAGCCCTGGTTCCACCAGTCAGGGCCGATTTCATACGCAAGTTCAATTTGTTTAAGCCGATCCTCCGGGTGCATGCCGAAGAACCTGCCGATGACATCGCCGGACGCTTTCATCTGGATTGCCCAGCTGTATCTGTTTGGCCGGGAATATGCGCCCAGCCATTCCTCAGTAAACATCTCCGCAGTCTTAACAACATCTTCGGTGGTTTTCATAGGCTTATAATTTGTCCACTGCCAAACCTCAGACTTGCTCCAGCAGTTATTAAAAACCGGCTCAAGATCGTCAATAGTAAACCGGCGAAGGATAAGACGTTCAGTTTCAAGCACCACAGAACCTTTATGAGTTATTGTCAATACAGAATCCTCCCAGGAAAAAATTTGCGAGCCAAGAAGTTTAACGAAATGTTGCAATGCGAAATCTCCGGCGCGCAATTGATTATAAACAGCAAAATATAACAATTCACGCAAAAGGTTTACATAACAATATTATGTAAACCTTTTGCGTGAATTTCCCCGTCCTGTTTACATCAGCTCCTCTGAATCAAGCACAACGGTAAACGGCCCGTCATTCACCAGTTCTATTTTCATATGCGCACCAAAAATTCCACACTGCACATTACCGCATTCCTTACGGCATTCTTCAATAATATATTCATACAGCTGCTTTGCATGTTCCGGCGCCCCTGCCTTCACAAAAGACGGCCTGTTACCCTTTCTGCAGTCGGCATACAGGGTAAACTGGGAAACGAGCAAAAGACTTCCGTTTACGTCCTTGAGCGCCAGATTGGTTTTTCCGTTTTCATCTTCAAAGATTCTGAGGTTCAGCATTTTACGAAGCATTTTATCGGCAACAGCCTCCGTATCGGTATCAGTTACACCGATAAGCACCAGGAAACCGTTCCTGATGGCTCCAACAGTTTCTCCTTCCACAGAAACGCTGGCGCCGGTTACTCTTTGAATCACAAATTTCATGATGTATAATCTCCTGTATGTAATATTCATTTATTCCGGAATAATGACTTGCCCAATCCGTTCATCAATACGGCGTACAACGCCCTGGGTATAGGCAGTAAAATATTTGGACCAGAATCTATCGGCTGTTGGGTTTATGCTTTCAAAATCTACGCCAAGGCGCGTATATCCTTCTTTTTCCAGAATATCCACAGCATAGTCCAGCAAATTTTGATACAGTCCTCTTCCCCTATATTCCGGCAGGCAAAATGCGCCTGTAATATGAATATAGTCGGAAGCCTGCGTAATGAAGGTTTCCCCTGTATCTGAAAGTTTCAGGTATGCACATGGCTCCCCCTTTTGGAACGCGGCAAAGCATCTGTCTTTATTCCTCACACATTCCTCACAAAATTCTTCACAGCTTTCCAGCCTGCGGTTCATAAAAAAAGGGCTTTTCCGGTAGTGACTGTTCAGCATGCTTTCAAGTGGATATATTTGGCAATATTCCTCTGGTTTCAGCTCCGTAAAAACAAATCCCCCCAAAGACGACATACCTGTCTTTCCCTCATGAGCGCTCCCACTCTTCAAAAGCCGTTGCCCATCCATCCGCCGCATCGTATCCAACTGCTGCATTGTATCCAACCGCTGCATTGTCCGGATTGAATCCACGCAGCGCAGGCCGAATCCATAACGGAAAAACTGCCCCAAGGCAGCTTCATCATGGGCATAAAGGCAGACCGCATGGCTGTACGCTCCCGCCTGCACCCACTTAAGCGCAGCGTACTGATACAATGCGGCATAAATTGCGGCCCTGTTTTCCAATATGGCAGCATTGGCCAGCATAGGTGAAAAAACACCTTTCACATCCGTGGATCGAAATACATTATCAAAAGGGGCAACCGAACACAAAAAGCCAACCAGCCGCCCATTTTCAAGGGCTGCTGCCCCCATATGATTGTCTGCAAAGTCTTTCAGGGCCGGCACCGAATGGATTTCCGGCAGAGCCGGAACCTCTCTGCGCTCCTCATCATAGCAGGACAGCGCCAGCGCCTCCGCCTCCGGAATGTGCTCATATCTGAAATCTGTAATTATCATAATTAATTAAACCATCTCTTTCAATTCACTTATCTTCCCTGTCGTCATCCGTTCCCTTTACAGAAGACTCTGAAGCGGACCCTGCCTTCTCCGCCGGCTTGCCATCCACATTTTCCGGCTGGTAAGGAACGAATTCCCTGCTGCCTTCTTTAATACTTCCCAGGTTTTTATATTCGTCCGTTTCTGTAGGCAGATTCTTTTTCTTCAGATTACGGTTGATGCGGCGCCTGCACAAAGCATAAATTACAGCAAAGGTCGGAACACCGATTACCATTCCGGGAACTCCCATGATACCGCCGAACAGGGTGATCGAAAAGATTACCCAGAAGCTGGAAAGCCCCGTGGAATCGCCAAGAATTTTGGGTCCGAGGATATTGCCGTCAAACTGCTGCAGAATCAGGATAAAAATCAGGAAATAGAGACACTGCATCGGATCGATCATCAATATCAGGACCGCACTGGGAATGGCGCCCAGATAGGGCCCGAAAAAGGGAACGATATTGGTAACGCCGATAATAACGCTGATAAGCACGGGGTAAGGCGTACCCATAATACTGGTTCCTGCAAAACAGAGAATTCCGATAATCAGGGAATCCAAAAGCTTGCCGCTGATAAAACCGCCGAAGGTGCGGTGCACGAAACGGATGTCTTCAATAAAAGCATTGGCACGCTTGATATCCATGGCCGCATACACAGTTTTCTTTGCCTGTCCGAAAAATTTTTCCTTGCTCCCCATGATGTATACCGAAATAATCAGACCGATTATCAGGTTCCACATGGCCTTCAGAAGGCTGAACGCGTAGTTGGAAACTACCTTGAGTACGGCGTTCATCTGAGGCAGCAGGGTTTCATTCATCCAGTTTTTCAATTCAGGTGTATATGTGCTGATGAGATCGTTGATAAAAGTCTCCACATCAGGGTTGTCCGCCAGGACCTTTTCCAGCCAGACGGTAAGGTTGTTCACATATACAGGAAATTGAAATACAATGCTCTGTATACTCTTGAATAACTGAGGAAGCACCATGGAACAGAATGCGTAAATGATAAAAACAACAAACAGCAAGGTAAGCGTAATGGCGGACATTCGCAGCATTTTGCGCTGCTTTTCAGTCATATCCCCACGCTTTTTCTTGAAAATATACTTAAGAGCCTTATGTTCAATAAAATTCAGAACCGGAGTGAGCAGATAGGCAAGAATCAGGCCATCGATGATGGGCATGGAAATAGCGATGATTTTGGAGACTCCGTCCTTGAAATTGGCGCCCCGGAACATCAGGAAAAAGAGGCATATGCTGGCTCCTATGACCAGAAGGGCCGTGATGCCCCAATAGAGATATTTTTTGTCCCAGCGGAATTTCATAATTGCATGGTCTCCTTTTGTTTAAGTATTGTCGGCAGGAACCCGGATACAGGTGTGCACGATATCTATTATATAACACCCGCATTAAAAAATTAAGCAAAATTAATGAAATTTCTCTAAAATAATTGTATAATATCTATTCAGGATTTATAAAGAGACACGTGTTACAAAAGAAAGGATGATTTATGAGACTGCAACAGGTTTTAAGCTATGTCCGCAAGGCTGTGGATGATTACCATATGATCGCCGACGGAGATAAAATTGCGGTGGGTATTTCCGGAGGAAAGGATTCCCTGACGCTTTTATATGCGCTGCACGGCCTGCGCCGCTTTTATCCGCAGAAGTTCGATATCCATGCGGTGACTGTGGATCTGGGCTTCGGCAATCTGGATTTAAGCCGTATTGAAAGCATCTGCGCCGACGAACTGCAAATTCCATATACTATTGTGAAAACGGATATTGCAGATATTATTTTTGATCAGAGAAAAGAGTCCAATCCCTGCTCCCTTTGTGCTAAAATGAGAAAAGGAGCCTTAAATGAGGCCATCAAGAAGGAAGGCTGCAATAAGGTTGCCTATGCCCATCATAAGGACGATGTGGTGGAAACCATGCTGATGAGCCTGATTTACGAAGGCCGCTTCCATACCTTCAGCCCGGTCACCTATCTGGACCGGATGGATTTGACGGTGATAAGGCCGCTCATGTATATGAATGAAGCGGATGTCATCGGCTTTGTGAATAAGAACCAGGTCCCTGTGGTAAAAAGCCCCTGTCCCGCCGACGGCTATACCAAACGGGAATATGTGAAGCAGCTGCTTAAGAAACTGAACCAGGAAAATCCCGGCGTGAAGGAACGCATGTTTACAGCCATCCAGGACGGCGGAATGACAGGCTGGCCGCCGCCGGACACCAGCCGCAGGTAACAATCGTACCACCATTCCACAAAGATCATGGCAACGGAGGGACTGCAGCGGAGGAAAAAGAAAAATGGCAGAGAATAAAAACTATCATGACGAATTAAATAAAAAAAACATATTGAAGCTCCGGGAGCTGCTCGCTGCTCTCCCGCCCTTCTGCAAACAGTTTTTCCGCGGGATCGAGAATACCACGGCCTCCAGAACGCGAATCGCCTACGCCTATGATTTGGGCGTCTTCTTTGAATTCATCCATGAGACGAACGGCGTATACCGGAAAAAGGATATCGTTGACTTTCCGCTGTCCATTCTGGATGAAATCGGCAGGGAGGATATTGAAGAATACATGGAATACCTCTCCTATTATGTGAAGGACGGCGTGGAGTACACGAATGACGAACGGGGAAAAAAGAGAAAGCTGGCCTCCCTGCGCAGCTTTTACAATTACTATTACAGAAATGAGCTGATAGAAAATAATCCTGCCGTTCTGGTGCCTCTTCCCAAGCTTCACGACAAGGAAATCATCCGTATGGACCCAAATGAAGTGGCAGTCCTTCTGGATGAGGTGGAGGACGGCGGCAGGCTGACAAAAAACGAACAGCGCTACCACAACAAGACAAAAACCAGGGATCTGGCGCTGCTGACGCTTCTTCTTGGCACCGGAATCCGTGTGTCCGAATGCGTGGGCCTGGATATCCAGGATGTGGATTTTGACAACCAGCGGCTGAAGGTGCGCAGGAAGGGCGGCTACGAGGATATCGTTTATTTCGGCGAAGAGGTGGAGGATGCCCTTTATGATTATCTGGAAGAACGTGAGCGCATCATTCCTCTGAGCGGTCATGAGAACGCTTTTTTCCTGTCCATGCAGAACCGCAGAATTACAGTCCGCAGCGTGGAGAATCTGGTGAAAAAATATGCCTCCAGGGTAACCACCCTGAAAAAAATCACCCCTCATAAGCTGCGCAGTACCTACGGCACCACCCTGTACCAGGAAACCGGGGATATTTATCTGGTTGCCGATGTGCTTGGACATAAGGATGTGAATACCACAAGAAAGCATTATGCCGCCATGCAGGATGAAAACAAACGCAAAGCGGCCAAAGCCGTAAAATTAAGGGAACCGTAACCGTCGCGGTTCCCTTAATTTATGGTGCGCCTGACTTATATGGCCTTTCGCATCAGGAAAAACGTATCTTGTTGATCAGGCTCTGCTTCCGGAAGCTGCGCGCCAGAATCCAGGTCATGAGCAGCTGGATTGCCGCTATGGCAATAAAAAGAACCAGCGTCTGCGTATATGGATAATGGTAGCTTACGATACTTAAAAAACCTGAATCCTTTGCTTTAACGTAAAACACATAACCAAACAGGCTCCCAAAGGCTGTGGAAAAAGCGAGGGAGCCAAGCGTATAGAACAGTCCCTCCAACCGGAACAGCCGTGACAGCTGTTTTTCCGACATGCCCAGCGCCTGCATCATTCCCAGCTCACGTCTGCGGACGTAAACACTGTTGGTCATGGTGTTTATCAGGTTCATAATACAGATTCCGCCCAGGATAGAAAGGAACAGATAACATATGGCCGAGGTGAAGCCGGAAAGCTCGGCACGTTCCGCAAGCTCTTCTTCAAAAGTTCTCAGCCTCAGGAACTGGTTTCCCTGAGCCATCTGACGCAGCTGCGCCTCTGCCGCCTTTAACTGCCCGGGTTCCGTCTGGATGGACCAGTGGTACGTCTGATTGTTTACACACAGCTTTTCCAGCACTTCAGAAGGAACCATAAAGGGCGCATAGAAGTTCAGGTAAACCGGCGGTTCTGCAATTGCCGCGACAACGAAGGTCTTCGGAATCTGTCTGCCGCCGTCCTCTATCAGCATGGAAATCCTGCTGCCGATCTGCCATTCCGGCGACCAGTTATAGGCTTTTTTGTTCAGTATTATTTTATCCCCGTCAAGCAGCTCTTCATAGGAAATTTTCCCCTGAATCACCGATTTTTCCATGGCATCCGCCAACTCTTTGGGAACGCCGGAAATAGAGGTAGACCAAAGCTCATCCCCGTCATATACATCCGTAAGCAATACATCGGTACTCAGCTGGCGGATCAGCTTTGTAACCCCGGGAATGCTTCGCACCTGCTCTTCCAGCGCGGCATCCAGCGGATTGTCCTGCTGAATGGATGTCCATTCGAATTCAGGACGCATTTTATCACCGGAAACAGAATAGATGGAAAGCTCAAAATCGTACAAAATCCGGTCATGGGCGATTTCGGAAGGATTGGCGCAGGAAAGGACGGTGGATACCGACAGAAACAAAACCCCTGTCACACTGAGTGCGGCAAGCGTGATCATCGTCCGTTTCCTGTTGCGTGACAGATTGGCCCTGACAAGACGGAAAAGGCTGATATCCGCATAACCTTTGCGCTGCTTTGCTTTTGTCCGACAGCCGGGACCATCATAACGCATGGCTTCCACCGGCGATATTTTAGAGGCAATCCGTACCGGCCTGCGCAGGGAGACGGCTGTTGTGAACAGAGTGACTGCTGCTGCAAAGAAATAAACCCATCCCTGCAGAAGCGGAAGCTCTCTGCTGTTGAACGCCGCCCTGAGCGCTTCTCCCAGCGCATCATTGCTGGAAAAGGTATTCAGGAAAAAGGAAAAGGCGCCATAGGAGGCCCCTGTCCCTGTCAGCAGTCCCACAGGGATGGCCAGAAGCGCAGTCAGCATTCCTTCCCTGAAAACGATGCTGCGCACCTGCTTTGAGGTAGCCCCCAACGCTTTCAGTTTTCCGTATTCCTGTACCTTGTACATGGTAGATACATAGTAAATACTGTAAATCGTAATAATGCCCGCAAGTACAACGATAATAAGAACCACTGCAATAGCGGAATAAAAGGTCGGATCAATATAGTTCGCTAACAGATAAGGGGAATTTTCGGAAATATTGCCTTTGGGAATGGAAAAAGCTTCAGCGATGTTTTCCCCCTTCTGAATAATCGCATCCGTGGTGTAGGACCGTGCATTTGAAAAACGGACCATAACCCTGTACAGCCGTTCTGACGCAGGAAGCAGTTCCCTGACAAACGGCTCTGACACCAGAGCGGAATACAGCCGGTTATCCTCTTCAGCTTCCGGCGTGGGCAAAATACCGCATATGGTAAAGGTATACTCCTGCTCAAAGCCAAGCCCATGGGCTTCTATCGGCTGGACAGGCAGTGTTATCTCATCTCCGATATCCGCTGAACCAGAAATGGAAAAGGCCTGCAGCATGCCCCGGGAAACAGCGATCTCATTTTTTTCAACAGGAAAACTGCCGTTTTCCAAATCTATCCTGCCAAGCTCCCTTCCCGTTTCATCCAGGTATATCAGCCGGCATATGGTATCTTCCTGCCGTATCTGTGCCGTATCCTGCCTCAGCCCCAGCTTCTCAATATCTGCGCTGCGCGCCAGCTCTGCGGCAGTCTGTTCCGGGACATCACGGTACATGATATGATAAGTCGGGTACAGCTGATTGGCCGCATGGAACTGAAACCGGATCACACCGCTTCCCAGGGTGGTAATGGAAAAAATAAGGAATGCGGTGAGCATGATGGCGATCCCGGTGAGAAGGTTCCTCCCTCTGTTCAATTTCAGGTTCGCACAGGCGGTTGCATTGATGGTATTCATTCGCTCACCACCTTCCCGTCTTCTATAATCAGGATGCGATCCGCCATTTGGGCGATAGTTTCATCATGAGTAATGACCACAAGCGTCTGACAGTAATCATTAACACAGGATTTCAGGAGTGCGATTACCTCCAGCTCCGTTTTGGAATCCAGGTTGCCGGTAGGTTCGTCGGCAAGTATGATGGCCGGCCGGGCCGCCAGGGCGCGCGCGATGGCAACCCGCTGCTGCTGTCCGCCGGACAGAGTGTTTGGAAGCGCCCTGAGTTTATCCTGGATACCAATACGTTCCACAATGGAAGAAACAAACTCCTTATCAGCCTTCTTTCCGTCAAGTCCTATGGGCAGAACGATATTTTCCCATACATTCAGGGAAGGAACCAGATTGTAATCCTGGAAAATGAATCCTATTTTCCGCCGGCGGAATCTGGCCAGTTCTTCATCCTTCAGGCAAGAAATATCCTGTCCTTCAATCAAGACCTTCCCGGAATCAGGACGGTCGAGTCCGCCGAGCATATGCAGAAGCGTACTTTTTCCCGAGCCGGAACGCCCTACAATCGCCGTAAATTCTCCCCTCTGCAAATCCAAAGAGGTATGGTCAATGGCCCGGACCAGATTTTCACCGCTTCCATAATATTTTACAAGATCCCTGGTGAGCACGATGGGATAGCGCTGCCCCTCCGGCTGCTGTCCCGCCATCTGCCGGCTGTCCTTGTCTGATTGCAAATGTTTCATAAACAGTCATCCTTTCTGTGTTATCCTTTATCATTCCATCATAGCCCCCGATTCTTACAGAAGGATTGCAAAAAGAATAACAAAATTGTAAGAATGACACGGATTATTCTATTTATCATCTGCTATTCCAAACCGGCGTTTGGGCAGCGTAAGCTGAAAGACGGAGCCCTTTTTCCCTTTCTTAACGCGAATGGTTCCGCCCTGTTCCTCAAGGATTTTCCGGGTCAGGTAAAGTCCTACCCCGCTCCCCTCCTCCTGCCTGACCTGCAAAGAAGCCCCGCGGTAAAAGCGCTGGAATATATGGGAATACTCACTTGCGGGAATGCCGATCCCTTCATCCTCCACCTCTATAAAAATGTAGCTCACCACAGGTATCACCCGTATTTCGATATGGCTGCCGGAAGGAGAATATTTAATCGCATTGTCCAGCAGGTTAATCAGGGCTTCCTGGGTCCATTTGGGATCATGGGGAAGCACGAAGTCCGTAAAGTCGTTCAGTTCTATGGATATCTCTTTCCGGAACGCCTTCATGTAAACTCTGTTTACCGACTGGATGATAGTATCCTTCAGACCGGAATCCACCGGCTGTATACATATCATATGGGCTTCCAGGCGGGAAAGCTGCAAAAAGGTATCCAGCAGGTTCTCAATTTTCAAAATTTCCGCAAAGCCCTGCTTCACGAAGCTTCGCTGCTCCTCCAATGTCAGGCTCTCGGTATCTGCCAGCTCATAGCTCATTTTCAGAGAGGCCAGCGGATTTTTCAGCTGATGGGAAATATCTGTAATCAGAGCCTTGGTCTTTCCTTCCTCTTTACGTAATCTGTCCGTGACAAGCTGATTTTTTTCTTCCTGCGTCCGCATCTTTTGCTTCAGCTCCTGATACTCGTCCTCCAGCCTGCGGCGGCGCACATCACTGCTCCTGAGAGCCAGAAAGCACAGAACGCCGGCAGTACCTGAAAGAACGCAGAACAGGAAAAAATATCTGCCAACCAATAAAGTCGCAGACCTGTTGAAGGCATGATAACCATAACGTTTTTCCAGTTCCCGTCCTGCCTGGTAATAAAAATCCCGGCGGTTTATTTCATCCAGGAATTCTCCGGCCTGCTCCGGCGCCTGGGCGGACATAAACCCAAGAAGCATGCGTTCCCTTTTTTCCAGATTCCAGGCGAGAGAGCCAAAAAGAAGCAGACAGCCCATAGCAAGGGCTGCTGCCGCCGTAAGGCTCAGAATTCTTTTGTTACGGAATTTGTCCATAGATACCCCATCCCCCTGACATTTTGAATGAAATCCCCGCCAAGCTTCCCGCGCAACCTGCTGATATTGACCGGCACGGTATTGTCGTCTACGAATTGACCATCCTGCCCCCAAACTGCATCCAGAAGCTGTTCCTTTGTGAGAATCTGTCTGGGATTTTCCATAAAATACGCCAGCAGCAGCCATTCCTTTTTGCTCAGATCCACAGGGACATCCCCCTGCCATACCTTCATTTCCCGGTAATCAAGACAGATATCGCCGGAACAAAGACGGCAGCCGGCCGGTGTTTCCACACGCTTCATCAGGGCATTTACCTTGGAAAGAAGTATGATCAGGCTGAACGGCTTGGTAATATAATCATCCGCACCAATATCATAACCGCTTACAATATCAATTTCCTGATTCAGCGCGGTGAGGAAAATCAGGTATACGCTGCTGCTTTTTCTTACCTCACGGCCAAAATCCAGTCCGCTGCCGTCCGGAAGAGTGATGTCACTTATGATCAGTGATACCTCATTCTCATGAAACAGCCTGCGTGCCTGGGAAATATGAAAGGCTGGCAGCACACGGTAGCCTTCCTTTTCCAGCCTCAGTGAAATGCCTCTGTTCAGATTTTCATCATCTTCCAAAAGTAAGATTGTTTTCATAAATAGCTTCTCCGATTACTTTCAATACATGCCGAAAACCGCTGCACGTACAGGCGGTGCAGCGGTTTTGGTATTTATTCTTCCTCTGTCTGATTTTTCTTCCGTTCTTTTCTGATCCTTTTTTTAAAGAAGGAACCTTTTGGCTCCGATGCTTCCTGCGGCACAGCTGCAGGCTGGGAGTTCATTCCCTCCTGTGAAAAAGGAGGCCGTGGATTCTGCCAGGCTGTATCAGGCGCAGGCTGCGTTCCCATGCGTCCTCCGCCCGGATAGCTTCCGCCATTGTAAGGCGCAGCGCCATAACCGCTGCCGTTTATTGGCCGGCCGGCGCCATAGCCGGTGCGGGGCATTTCCTGCCCGGCGCCGTAATTTCCTGTGCGGGGCATTCCCTGGGCGCTTCCGTACATTCCGGGATACCCACCGTAAAAGTTCTGCGCGGAGGGGTTATTGTACGTACCTGGCCCGCCATAATAACCCTGGGGATTCTGTACGGGATAAGGCATCTGCTGCCTGGAAAAAGTACTGCCTTCACCGGTAAGCACGTTATTTTGCTCAGGCTTTTCTTCCTGTATGGAAACGGCTTTCTTCTTAAACCGGAGGATTACCTTAAACAGGTCGCCGTCTATGGCAATCTGCATGGAACCTCCCTGCAGCTCGGCAAAACTCTTGGCAATTGCCAGGCCGAGTCCGCTGCCTTCCGTATTTCTGGAATCATCTCCTCTGACAAAACGTTCTGTCAGCTCTTCAGGGGCGACGGACAGCTCCGTTGCAGAAATATTCTTCAGCTCTACCCTCACATAATCGCTTTCATCTTTCAGATTGACATAAACCCTGGTCCCACTAAGGGCGTATTTGATGATATTGCTGTACAGATTGTCAAAGATCCTGTAGGTTTTCTGGCTGTCCAGAGGAAGGATAATCCGTTCCTCTGGCAGGTTGAATTTAAAATCCAGCCCGGCAGCTTCAATACGGTCATCCTGTTCCAGATAAGCCTGCCGTAGCAGGTTGCAGATATCCACGTCCACAATCTGCAGGGTTACGGATTTGCTGCTGGCCTTGCTGATTTCAAACAAATCCTCTATCAGCACCTTCAGCCGGTTGGACTTGCGCTGCAGGATATCCAGATATTCCGTTTTCTTTTCCTCTGTAATATCCGGTTCCCTGAGCAGCTCTATATAGGTAATAATAGCGGTCAGAGGCGTCTTCAGGTCATGGGACACATTGGTGATCAGCTCTGTCTTCATGCGCTGACTCTTTACTTCTTCATCCACTGCGCGTTTGAAGTCCATCTGAATCTGCCGCAGCTGTGATTTATAGCTTTCGAATATACCGAAATCCTCGGAAAGCGCAGTATCCAGATTGCCCTGGGCAATAGAACGGGTAGCACCCAGCAGCTTCCGGTATTTGCTCTGGATATCCTTCACATATCTTTTCAGAATAAAGTAAATGATGACTGAATAAATAACCAGGCCAAATATACCGGCAAACCAGAAGCAGCATATAACAAGAAGGATGGCAAAATTTACAAGGATTACCTTTATAATAATGCTGTTGGCATCCGTCCCGATATCATAGGTCACCAGATCTGTGTAAAAGCTGTGGCACAGACTGCGTATCTTACCAACAATGCGGTTCCAGTATTTACAAATCAGGCTGTGCTCCTTCAGAAAGCCCTTTCGGAAACCGGATAAACTTGAGCCTATCAGGAAGGAAACAATGAAAATGACCGTAAGCATGAGGAATATAACTGTTTTGTCAAGGGGCAGAATGCCCAGCTTGCCGTTGGCCCCGATTCCTGCCCTTACATTGCGCAGAAACAGGTCGTTTTGATATTCATAAATATACTGGATAACCAGGGATGTAGTGGAAAATAAAACCACGGCAGCAGCGGTCAGAAACTCTAACGGAATACGGCTGATGAGCGGCAGCAGCTCCTCTGAGCGAAGGCTTTTCTTCCGACAGAGGAGAAAGCCGGCCAGGGCCATCGCCAATATAAAGGCCAGATAGGCCGGAGCGATACCCGCTTCAAAATAACTGTCCCGCCCCGCAAAATGCATGCTCTGGAAATTTGCCATATAAACATAATAATTGTCAGGCTTCATCAGCTCCGTATACTGCGCCTGTGTCAGGCCATAAATAATTCTCATATCAGCCGGCGAGGATATGCTCAGCCGGAGCGTTGGTGAGGAAGCGGTTTCATAATCATCGCTGTAAAGCGTATACTCGGCAACACGGCCATTCACCTCAGCATCATAATCATAGGAATAAGAATACCCGTTGGGAGTTTCCTTACTCAGCTTCAGAGGGAACTCATGCCCTGCATTCTGGACGCGGCTTAAAAACTGTTTTGCATTATTCCGGCACTTTACATTGACATTGGTGATATTGCCGGCGCTGTCATACTGCAGATTCAGGTAATACATATACTCGGAATTCGCCTGCTTATCGGAAGAATCCTCTCCGCCCACTGCATCAGGCAGGCCGGATCCGCTGTTTGAGATAACAGTTCCGGTATTCAAATCCTCAACATAATAATCCATCATTTCACTGAGGGAACTCAGCATGCTTTCATAGGACGTACACTGGCTGTTAATCGCCTCCCTCTGCAGAGCAAGGAAGGACTGTATGCTGGAATCCATATAGGAATCTGAGGGATTATCTGATGCCGGCATCTCAATATCAAGATAAAGATCCGAGTATTCATATTGCTTTTGATCTGCTTTTTCACGAAGGTATTTATATTGGACCAGATTGATTGAAAACAGGTCGCTTATAAAGTCCTGTTCTGTAAGAGGATCAATATAGCTTTCTTCCGCCTTTTTCTGAAAAAGAGGAAACAGACTCATGAAAAGAATGCTGGCAGCCGCACTGATCGCAATTACCGGCAGCAGAAAAGAGCTTTTTTTATTGCTTTTCCATTTTGTATCCAACGCCCCACACCACCTTTAGATATTTCGGATTTTTAGGATCGATTTCGATTTTCTCCCTGATTTTGCGGATATGGACCATAATAGTATCTGTGTTGATTGCTTTTTCGTTCCAGATACGTTCATATATTTCATCTGCACTGAATACCCGTCCCGGATTTTTTATGAGAAGAAGCAATATCTTGAATTCGATAGGCGTAAGCTTCACAGGATTGCCGTCTACAAAAACTTCCACTGTTTCCTCGTTAACCTCAATGCCGCCCAGACAATGATATGTATCATTTTCCGGCTCTGCGGCTTTGTTTACGGCGTCCAGATAACGGCTGTAGCGGCGCAGATGGGAATTTACCCTGGCCAGCAGCTCCATGGTAGTAAACGGTTTTGTCACGTAATCATCAGCGCCCATATTCAGCCCCATGATTTTATCAACCTCTTCAGATTTGGCTGAAAGCATGATAACAGGGAAATCATATCCCTTATCTCTTACCTTCATCATCATGGTAATGCCGTCCATTCGGGGCATCATAATATCTACAATAGCAAGATGAATCTCTTCCCGTCTAATAATTTCCAGGCCTTCCACTCCATCTCCGGCCTGAAATACCACATAGCCCTGATTCCTAAGATATATTTCAATTCCTTCTCGGATATCCCGGTCGTCCTCAACTACCAATATACGGTTTGCTTCCAATTTTAACATCCTCCCTCTGCTGTCAGCAATTTTTGCAGCTATCCGGCCGCATTTTTAAAATATTATAGCATACTTTCCTCCTTTTTTCCTCTAAATTACAAAATCGTAAGAGGTAAACAGTGGTAAAGCAGTTACAGGGCAGCCGCAGGCTAAGCTGTAACGTAAAGTACATCCGGGGAAAAGGCACAATCAGGTTTATAAACAGAATAGACCAGAAAACTGAAAAATCCATACAGAAAAAACCAAAGAATTTCTAAAGAAACTCTTTGGTTTTACGGAAATCAGGCAGTGTAAAAGCTCTTATATATCAAACTGGCAAGCTCTGTGGCAGTTACTTGAATTCTGCCGAATAGTACGGGATGATCAGGTAGTCTCCTGCGTTAATATTCTCATCCAGGAGATGGTTCGTCCGGATTACTTCCCTGATAAACGCTTCCCTGGATTCAAAATTCCCATCCGCATAGGTGTCGGCAAGTGTCCAGAGCGAATCTCCCGATTCAATACGGATGCTGGTAAAATATTTATAATAAACGGTCTCCCCGGGAGCCTGTGCCCTGGATATGAAGCTGCCGCCGGCAATAGCAAGAACAAGTATAATGGCGGCAGATACGACAAAAAGAAGGATATGCCGTCTGAGCTCCTGTTCTCTTCTGATTCTGTTAAGACGAATTCTTTCCTCAATCATGATCTGCCCCTCCTGACCTGTCCGAACAGGTGCAACGAACACACGTTCTTTATGCTTTGTATTATATCGAACATAGATTCGATTGTCAATACCCGGGGACAAAAAATCGAACAGTCATTCGGAATATATGTTTGCTTTTTAATTTTCCCTATGATATACTAAAAAAAACGGCACCGGCAGGATACTACCGGTGTCTGTCAGGAATTTAAAGGAGGATGAAATATGGCACAGGGCAAAATTACTGCAAAGCAGAAAGAAATCCTGGACTACATAAAAGAACAGATACTGGAAAGGGGATATCCGCCGGCAGTAAGGGAAATCTGTGAGGCGGTTCACCTGAAATCCACCTCTTCCGTGCACTCCCACCTGGAGACGCTGGAGAAGAACGGATACATCAGAAGAGATCCCACCAAGCCCCGTGCGATTGAGATTTGTGACGACAGCTTCCAGATGGTCAGGACCGAGCTGGTGAGCCTGCCTGTGGTCGGCAATGTAGCAGCCGGGCAGCCCATACTTGCGGAAGAGAATATTGAAAGCTACTTTCCAATCCCCGCAGAGTATATACCGACCGGAGAACCCTCATTTATCTTAAAGGTACGCGGGGATTCCATGGTCAACGCGGGAATCAATAACGGCGATCAGATATTCGTACAGAGCTGTGCTACGGCTAGGAACGGCGATATGGTGGTTGCCCTGATTGACGATTCCGCAACGGTCAAGACCTTTTACAGGGAAAAAGGCCATATCCGCCTGCAGCCGGAGAATGACAACATGGCTCCCATTATTGTAAATGACTGTAAGATCCTCGGTAAGGTGTTCGGTGTGTTCCGTATCTACCATTAATCGTTTCCGCAGGTCAGAGAAGCTCAGCCATAATAAATAAACACTAATTTTTCCAGACATAAAAGCGCCCGCTTACGGAAAGTCCCATTTCTGTAAGCGGGCGCTTTATATTGTACTGTCTTATAAAATTACTATAATTTTTTGTAGAGACCAAACCTGGTTTGTGCTGAACATGTCCGTATCGGCAGCAAAACAAGTTATTGACCCAGTCGGTCATTCATCAAAAATGCAAATCCAGAAGCCAGTTAACGAAACATAAAGGTTATTTCACAGCCGTCCGCTACTCTTCTGCAGATATTTACCGTCCTGTCCATAATCAGGCTGAAGCTGTTTTCCTCAGCCTCCACATCCAGTTCCTTTAAATCCTCAGAAATACTGACCGAACGGACGCCTTCCAGACCGTCCATTTCACGAAGAATTTTTTCAGCCTTGCCTGTATCCGTCAAATGGGTCAGATGATAGCTTCTTAACATAAAGAGTCTCTTCCTTTCCGGTTTTATCTGAAGTATTACCGGAAATTGGAAGTTTAAACAGATGCCGGCCCGGAATTGGTGCATAAAATAAAACGGGATATAAAAAGGCACCGCCCAGTTTATCTGATGCGGTACCAGTAAGTATAGACTTCTTCAAAACCAATGCTTTGATACAATCTGACAGCAGGCCTGTTGGCAGCGGACACCTGAAGGAATGCGGTATCGGCTCCCTCTCTGCGGCCTTCCTCCATTATGGCGCGGCAAATGCGGGCGCCGATTCCTTTCTGGCGGAAATCATTGTGTACCCGGATGTCATATAAGCCTATTTTGCCATCCTCCACAACCCCCAGGCCGCAGCCGATAATTCTGTCATTTTCATATAAAGCGGCACAGTATACAGGATTTCTGATTGCTGTGAGCATGGCCCTTGCGGATTCCGGGCAGATGCAGTCACCGCCGTCTAGAGAAAGAAATGCCTCCAGCCAACTGTCGTCCATTGTACGGGTCAGCCGGATTTGGGTGCCGGAAGCCGCTGATGCGCCTGCGGCATCTCCCTGTGCGTTTTTGAGGCTTTCACCTTCATTGGTCAGGCGGCATTCCATGATATAGGTTTTGTCCTGCTGCTCATATTCCCTCATTGCCAGCTGCTGATCCAGAGCGGCCGGTACGTTGGCCGTCATTTTAAATACACAGGGAAGCCCCTTTTCCCTGAATTTATTTTCACAATACTCTATTTTATCCTCATATGCTTTTGTAGAAAGATAAAGCGGACTGACACAGTTCCCCTCATGGGCCGTCCCGCCGGAAAACCGGAGAATCCAGCCATCGTAAACCTCAGTATGCAAAACAGGAAACGCGTTAAGCGCAAGCTCTTCATAACGCAGTGCTGCAAAGTTCATAGTGTAAGCCTCCTCTACTATCTTCTATTTTACCCGGCATTTTCCATACAAAAAACAGAACAGGTGCTTTCAATCTTGCAAATTGTGCTTTATAATAGGGAATAAGAAAAGTTTATGCTAGAGTATGTTTGAAAATTGTTCCAGTGTTGTCAGGAGAGTGAAGATGGAAAATTATGAAAAGACGGGGTATCTTAAGAATGATTTCAGGATTTTTCATTTGAAGGATGCCAGAAAAATGGATATTGCCTATCATTATCATGACTTTGACAAGATTGTTTTGTTCCTGAGCGGGGACGTGACGTATTCAATTGAGGGGCGGCGGTACGAGCTGAGGCCTTATGATGTTATTCTGGTAAATGCCGGAGAGATCCACAGACCGGTGATTCACAGCGATATGCCTTATGAGAGGATTATTATTTATGTGTCTTCCGGGTTTATGCGGGAGTACAGAGATGAGAATTATGATTTGAGCCGGTGTTTTCAGGAAGCGAGGGAAAAACACGGGAATGTTCTGCGTATAGATAATCTGGAAAAAAGCAGCCTGTTTGCGGTGTGCAGGGAGCTGGAGCGTTCTTTCTCCAGCCAGGAATATGCCAATGGGCTTTATCAGAAGGTGCTTTTTCTGGAGTTTATGATATGGCTGAACCGGGCGCTGATTAACAATCATGCGAATTATCTTGAAAATGAAGTGTCAAACGAAAAGATTGCGGCTATTGTGGATTATATCAATGCTCATTTGAAGGATGAAATTACTGTGGATGGCCTGGCAGAGCATTTTTTTGTCAGCAGGTCTTATCTGATGCATCTGTTCAAAGCGGAAACCGGATATTCCATCGGTTCCTACATCAGTGAAAAGCGTCTGTTGCTGGCGAAAACACAGATTCAGAACGGAATGAGCGTTACGGAAGCATGCTATGCATGCGGTTTTAAGGATTATTCCACTTTTTCCAGGGCGTTTAAGAAAAAGTTCCAGACCACGCCAAAGCATTCTGGTAAGATTATCTGAACAGCTCTGTGAAATTATGAATCTTAAGGAATCCATGAATCGCCGCAATCATTTCGCAGACAGGTAATTTGCCGGGCTTTCGCCAACTACCGGGGATTAATTGAAATCTTCCCGTGCAATTCTTTTTCCGTCTCTCCAGATTCTTTCAAGATCGTAGAAAAGACGGTTTTCACGGTCGAAAATGTGGACGATAATATCGCCGTAATCCATGAGTATCCAGTTGGCGGTGTCATAGCCTTCAATTTGTTTCGGGCTGTAGCCGGCACGGCCCAGCTTTTCTTCCACGCTGTCTGTAAGGGCCTGGATTTGGCTGCGGTTGCTGCCGCTGGCAATCAGAAAATAATCTGCGAGAACGGAGACTTCGCTGATGTCAATAATGCTGATGTCTTCCGCTTTCTTATCTTCCAGGGCTGTAATAGCCAGTCTGGTCATTTCCTTGGAACGTGTATCTGTCATAAAAGTACCTTTACCTTTCCGTATTTTGTTCTCTCAGTGATTTATAGTAATCATAGGTCTGACGGGTTGCTTCATCTATTTCCATCTTGGATGCGGTCAAATAATCAAGCGTATCCCCGAGTATCCGGAACAGACAGTCGTCCAAATCCGTGAAGGCAAGCCTGCGTACCTCCGGCAGTCCAGGAGCCTGGCTGCGGCCAGGTTCGATATAATCCGCAATGTAAATAATTTTATCCATAACGGTCATATCAGGGCGGCCTGTTGTATGGTAGGTGATGGCATCCAGGATTTCCCGATCGGAAATGCCGTATTTCTTCTGTGCAAGATAGCTTCCCACCTTTGCATGGAGGAGGAAAGGATTCTTCTCCTCAGCGGCATTGATTGGAATATTGTTTTTCCGGCAGATGTCCACTCTCTTCTCATTTGTCAGATTTTTGGCGCAGTCATGAAGGAGTCCAGCCGTCTGCGCTTTATGCACGCTCTGTCCGTAACGCATGGCCAGGGCGGCCGCTGTATAGGCGACGCCCAGCGTGTGCTCATATCTTTTTTCTTCCAGGGCCTTACTCATGGCTTTTCGTAAAGCAATGATTTCCTGATTTTCTTTGGGACGCTTTGCATCGGAATGTTTTGCTTCTTTATTCATGTCTGTTCTCCTGCGAAGCCGGGACTGTTAAATCCCGGTAAAGATTATTTTTTTCAATAAATTCCCGGACGCTTTCATGGACAAGATAGCGGATGGAACGTTCCTCACGGACCCGTCTGCGGATATCTGAGGAGGAAATATCTATATTCCCAATAGGTACCAGATGGATCTCGGCCTTAAATTTATCCTTCAGCTGCCCGGCCTTTTCCAGAAGCTCCTTTATATCACGGCCCTCACGCACCGCCGCAAGAATAACGGCCTTCTGAAAAATAATTTCAGGATCCTTCCAGCTTTCCATCTGGAACAGGCTGTCGGCTCCCAAAATAAAATAATAATCAGTTTCAGGATTCTCTTCCCCCAGCTGTTCCAGCGTCTGACAGGTATAGGTATAGCCGCCCCGGTCAATTTCCATGGAGGACAGGGAAAAATGCGGATTATCCGCAATGGACAGCCGCGTCATATGCAGCCTTGTGGCGCCGTCCAGAATTTCCGTCTGATCCTTCATATAAGAACAGCCGCTGGGAATAAAAAGAATTTCATCCAGTGAAAACATGGAGTAGGCATTTTCTGCCAGGAGCAGATGCCCCATATGCACGGGATTGAAGGTTCCTCCCATAATGCCCACTCTTCTGTGCCTTTTTTCTCCTTCTAAGGAGTGTGACTCCTGATCTTTGCCTGTATTCATGAGGGATTCCTCCATTCAGACAGTTTTTCCTCTTACTATTTGGGA
Organism: Eisenbergiella massiliensis; assembly: GCF_003435485.1. Lineage (NCBI taxonomy): Bacteria > Bacillati > Bacillota > Clostridia > Lachnospirales > Lachnospiraceae > Eisenbergiella > Eisenbergiella massiliensis. The sequence continues at coordinate 12,498 of NZ_QVLV01000002.1, read as the reverse complement.
AGCTCGATCTTTTTATGATCCTTGCTTTCCTTGTAAAGGACGATTTTTTTACCGATGACCTGAACTACCTGGGATTTTGTCCGTTCTGCCACGGTAGCGGCGATTTCGTTCGGATCATCAAAACAGTTCTTTAAAACGGCGATTTTAATCAGCTCCCGTTTGTTAAAAGCCTCCGAAATAGCTTCTGTCACTTCCGGAGTCAGGCTCCCCTTTCCAATCTGGAAAATTGGTTCCAGACTGCTGGCAAGGCTTTTGAGATAGGCTCTCTGTTTGCTTGTCATTTGTATTCCTCCCGCGCTTGCTTATTTATAGTAATCAAATTTCAATCCGTACATGCGGACCGTATCCCCCTCCTGAATTCCCAGTTCCTCCAGCTGTTCCAGTATGCCGGTTTCCTTAAGGAAATTCTGGAAGAAGGTGAAGCCCTTTTCCGAGTCCAGATTGGTATAGCCCAGCATCTTTTCGATACGGGGGCCTTCCACCACGTACTCATTTTCTTCTTCGTTATATTCCACGGTGTAGGGTTCGTTGGAATAACCGTTTTCAAATTCCGGAAAATACTCCTGTTCGAAAACGACCTGCTTTACCTCAGTCTGATCCAGCAGGCCGCTTACATAATAAAGCAGCTCCTTCAACCCTTCCCCGCTTACCGCTGAAATCGGGAAAACCCGGATCCCCTTCGGCTCAAACTCAGCCTTCAGGGCATCGATGGGATTGTTTTCTGTATCTGTTATGGCATCAATTTTATTGGCTGCGATTACCGTGGGGCGGGAAGCAATTTCCATATTATATTCTTCCAGCTCCTTATTGATGGCATAAATATCTGTGATCGGGTCACGTCCTTCGGTTCCCGCCGCATCCACCATATGAATGATAACCCTGGTTCGTTCAATGTGGCGCAGAAACTCATGGCCCAGGCCGACACCTTCCGAAGCGCCTTCAATCAGCCCCGGGATATCCGCGATGACAAAGCCCTTTGCGCCGTCCATATCCACCACGCCCAGATTAGGGATGATGGTGGTGAAATGATAATTGGCAATTTTAGGCCTGGCATTGGTAACTCTGGAAAGAAGCGTGGATTTTCCCACATTAGGAAAGCCTACCAGGCCAACGTCAGCTATCATCTTAAGCTCCAGAAGCAGTTCCAGTTCTCTGGCCGGCTGCCCCGGCTGGGCATATTTGGGAGCCTGCATGGTGCTGGTGGCATAATGCTGGTTGCCGTTGCCGCCGCGCCCCCCGGTGAGGAGAACGATTCTCCGGTTGTCACCGGACATATCGGCAATGACTTTTCCGCTTTCGGCTTCTTTGATGACAGTACCTTCCGGAACCTTAATTATGATGTCTTCGCCATCCTTGCCGCGGCAGTTGCGTTTGCCGCCTTCCTGCCCGTCTACCGCCTTATATTTGCGGACATGCCTGAAATCGGTCAGGGTGTTCAGGCCTTCGTCCACCTGGAAAATAACATCTCCGCCCCTTCCGCCGTCTCCGCCGTCAGGGCCGCCGTTCGGTACATACTTTTCTCTGCGGAAAGAAACGTGACCGTCCCCGCCTTTGCCGCTTCTGACATAAATTCTCGCTCTGTCTGCAAACATAATTAATCCTTTCAAAAAACCGCAAAATGCGGCGAACTTTACAATAAATAATAATGGAAAGGGCTTCAAACAAAAGATGTTTGAAGCCCGGCAGATACGTACTTATTTTTCTACAGGATAAACGGAAGCCTGCTTTTTGTCTCTTCCTTTTCTTTCGAATCTCAGTACACCGTCTACTAATGCGAATAAAGTATCATCGCCGCCGCGTCCTACATTAACGCCGGGATGAATCTTTGTTCCACGCTGTCTGAAAAGAATGTTTCCTGCTTTAACGAACTGTCCATCAGCTCTCTTGGCGCCTAATCTCTTGGACTCGGAGTCTCTGCCGTTCTTTGTGGAGCCAACTCCTTTTTTATGAGCAAAAAACTGAAGGTTCATTTTTAACATTGGGTCTACACCTCCTCGAATTGAAGTTTCAGGTATTTACTACCATATTGTTCTTTCACTTCCTGCAAGCCAAGCAGCATGGAATCCATAAGGAGTGCGGTCTTCTTATTAACAGGATTGGCAAATCTGACATCAATTAAACCTTCCTCTTCATTGGTAATTACTGACATCTCCTCCCCGGCTAACTGCTCGATGGAATTGATGGCGTTAATTACAAGGACGGATACGGATGCGCAGACTATATCCCTGCCTGCTGCGGCAAAACCGCTGTGGCCGATACAGGTAAACCCTGCATAGCCTCCTGTGCTTGTCTTTCTGACTAATATCTTCGTCATGATTTCTGATTAAGCGTTGATCTTTTCAATCTTAACCTGTGTGTAGGGCTGTCTGTGACCATTTTTCTTATGGTAACCGGTTTTTCTCTTATACTTGTAAACGATGACTTTCTTTCCTTTGCCTTCGCCTACTACAGTAGCAGAAACGGTAGCGTTAGCAACATCTTCGCCTACTTTAAGGCCGTTGTCACTCACTGCGATTACCTGGTCAAATGTAACAGCATCTCCTTCTGCTACGTTCAGTTTTTCAACCTTCAGAACGTCACCTTCGGAAACTTTATACTGCTTTCCACCTGTTGCAATAATTGCGTACATAGGGCACCTCCTATTTCCAAAACTCGCTAACTGCGGTGATGTCCCTGAGGACACACTTTTACCTCGTTATGCGGCATACTCATATATAATAGCATCGAGCCGGACAGGTGTCAACAAAAAATACGAAAAATTTGCCATAATTTTTTTGCCATACATCTGAAAATATCGTAACGGTTCTGATGAGAGAGCTTTCATAAATTACCCAAAATGGTAAATGGTAATCTCCTGCGCATGAAAAGTATCGCCTTCCCAGAAGCCGTTCATTATCAAGCTGCGGCCGACCTCCAGATCCGCCTGGGTTCCCGGCGTGTTTGTCGAAGTGATTCCTCCGTCAGAACTGCTGCAGATAGTGAACACGGTCTGATCATTATATTCAATATCAAGAAGCGTCTTGTCTTTAGTGGAGGAATAAGCGATCATGGATCCGTCATCCAGTGTTTCATTAAAAATCTGGTTCACCACAAAGCTGCCGGTCCCGATGGTCTCAATTTCGCCTGACAATTCGATGAGGGCATGGTCTGTGTCCGAAGCCTGTCCTTCTGTCTGCCCGCCGTTTTTGCCGGTATCATCAGCGGATGTATTTGCTGAAGCATTGCCTGAAGCAGGTGCATTACCGCTTTCCGTTATGTCTGCAGCTGACTGGCCGCTGCTTTCTGCAGCGGAAGGGGTTTCAACTTCACCGGGCCGGGAAGAAGGCGCGCCGCTCTCCTGCGTTGCCTGTGAAGGGGAGGAATTCTCCTGTCCGGATTGGGAAGAGCTGCCGCAGGCAGCCAGAACGGCCGCGCACAGAAGGGCTGCGCACAGGCACCCGGGGATTCTTTTCGTTTTTCTGTCTTGTTTTTTCATTTGCTTTTTTCCTTTCCTGTATGTAATCAGGCGGATTGCCGCCGTCAAAAAACAGGATATCAGGTTTATCTCTAAGAACCTTCTAAAGGAAACGGTAACAATACGGACGCCCGGACCGTTACCGGAAATGGGCAAAGAAATAGGCGGCGGTCTGGGAACGGGAGCTGAACTCCTCGGTTCTAAGCATGGCCTTCAGCTCTTCCCGGGTATAGAGCCCTGCGGTAATTTCTTCATTGGCAGAGGTATGGTCGGAAAAAGTTCCTTCAGCTTCCAGTATTACCATGTAGGTGCTCGTATCGGAAAAACCTACCGCAGAATAAGAGGGCGGCAGGATATCCAGGAAACGGGCGACGGTAAGGCCCGTCTCCTCATACAGCTCGCGGCGGGCGCAGTCCTCCACGCTTTCACCCTCCTGAAGCATCCCGGCGCACAGGTTATATATGGATTTATTGATGCTCATACGGAACTCCCGAAGCAGGAGCATGCGTTCCTTTTGAAAAGCAATTATCGTGACGCCGCTTGCCTTCCTGCCGATGTCCCGTGGAGAAGCAAGGCGGTTCCGGCTGACCAGTTCGAAAACTTTTTCTTTACCGCTTTTATTCAGATAGGTAAGCTCGTAATGCTTCAGATAGGCGCCTTCATGTATATTTTTCATACGGAGCAGCCGCATTGTTTTTTCCTCCAGCGAAAATGTTTGTAACCGGCAAGTCCAAAGCAGCCGGGAAAAAACTACTGTTCCAGCTGTTCTTTTAAGGGGCGGCGGATTTTCTTCCGGGTGATTTCCACCAGGCCCAGAGGGGTCATATCAATCAATGCCGTTTTTACCGGATCCCGTTTTAACTGTGCGGACAGGAATTCCAGCAGTTCCTGTCTGTCGTCAGCCTCCTCCATGTTTATGAAATCCACCAGGATAATTCCGGAAAGATTACGCAGGCGCAGCTGTCTGGCAATTTCCAGGGCCGCCTCCCGGTTGATCATGCGGAAGGTGTCACGAATGCCCTTCTTACCGCTGTATTTGCCTGAATTAACGTCGATAACCGTGAGGGCTTCCGTCGGTTCTATGACGAGATAGCCGCCGGATTTGAGCCATACACGCGTTTCTGTGGCCTCCTTAAGCTTTGCAGACAGGCCGTACAGATTGGAAAGGGATACCCGGGGGTCCTCATAAAACTGCAGCCGGGACAGTTCCTCCGGGTACTGGGTTTTCAGGAAATCAGCGGTTTCCTCATATAGTTGTCTGTCGTCCGTTATAATTGCATCAAACTGGTCGGTATAGGTATCCCTTATTTCCATAAGATAAGGACTGGCAGGACGGTACAGACAGCTGTAGCAGGTACGTTTGTCGGCAACTGACAGAAGCTGGCAGGCCAGCGCAGAAAGCTTTTGGATATCGGAAACCAGCGGTTCCTTCTCCGTCAGCTCCCCGGCGTTGGTGCGTATGATGAGGGAAGCATTTTTCAGGACTTCCGTCAATTCGTCTGCAGGGAGGAAATCCCTCAGCCGCTTTTTGACTACGGTATCCAGCTTGCCTGAAAAGACCAGCCTGCCGGGAGCTTCGGAAGGAATGAGGACCGCATAACGGCCGGAAAAGGAAAGCTCCGGGGTTACCACGGGATCCTTGGTTTTAACGGCCTCTTTTTCCACCTGGACAAGGATCTCGTCCCCGGCCAGCAGCCGTCCGTCATAGGGGCGGTTCAAAAGCCTGGGCTCCGCTCTGCCGTCCAAAGGAAGGAATGCCCGTCTGCTCTGCGTGAGATCCACAAAAGCGGCATTAATATTTTTCACCACATGGTTGATTTTCCCTACATAAATGCTGCCCAGAATGCAGGTATCGGCATCCGGGGCAGCGGGCGCACAGGCAGCCGGCTGGTAGGCATTAACCTCCGTCAGCCGGCCTTCATTGAGGAGCAGGGACAGAATATGTCTGTCCTGTCTGAGTAAAATCAGTTTGGAATCGTTCAAAAATCTTCCCCCACTTCATCCAGCGGCACGAAAACGGGAGATTCCGCCGTACCGGTGTTGGTATAGGTTTCTTCCCGGACCTGCTGAAGCGCTATGGACGGCAGTTCTTCCTCCTGCGCATAAGGCTGTCCCGCAAAGTATGGCAGCCGCTGCTGCCCGGCAAACCGCCACAGGGCGTTTATCAGCAGGGCCGGCTTGATATTGCCGCCGCTGCTGGCATCCACCAGAAATTCCAGACTGCCGTCTGCCGTTATTCTACACTCATAAATTCCGGGTCTCAGATCCATCTGAGAGGTTCCTTTTTTTGTTTCCTTGGTAACCATAATGGCCGGCTGGGCAAGAAAGTCCTCCAGACAGGAATCAAGGAAATGGAAATCAAACGCAGGATCCTTAAAGTATACAGTATATCTGGCGGCCGCCACACTGGCCATGGCATTGCCCGCATTTTCCGGCAATGCCTTCACACTGAGGATTTCAATGCCAGGAACGCTCACTTCATTCAGCCTGCGGCACATCTCTGCCGACGACATTTGCGGTTTCAGGGCATTTTCTGCGGAGTTTTTCACCTCTATGTCCATATATTCCCCATTACTGTACATTCCTACTCCCAGCGGAGAGGCAAAGCTCATTATTTGGTGTGGGCTGTAGCCTGTGGAATAGGCCACGTCAATACCGGCCCTGCGAATCGCTTTCTGGAAAAAGCGCATCACATCCAGATGGCCGATGAATTTCATGCAGCCATATTTAGCAAATTTTACACGTACCTTCATGCCTGCGCCCCTCCTTTCCCTTCCTGTGCCGGCGGCTGTGTTTCTCCCGCAATTTCGCCGGTGTCCTGATGCAGCTGGGCATATTCTGTCAGCGTGCGCGCTGAACCGTCTTCGATTTCCCCCTGCGCATTTCTTTCCTCAAAACAGATGCCTCCTTTAAAGCGGGAAGCACCGCAGCCCTGGCACTGCTGCTTACAGTTGGGGGTTACAATTCCCTCCTGGGCACGGAGCCATTCTCTCTTCAGGAATTCCTTGGAAACACCGCAGTCAAGAAAATCCCAGGGGAATATTTCATCCAGGCTCCTTTCCCTTGTGGTATAGAAACTGATATCAAGGCCGCATTCATCAAAAGCCGCAAGCCAAACCTCATTTTTGAAAAATTCACTCCAGGAATCATAAAGGCAGCCTTTTTCATAGGCCTTCAGGATAACGGAGGCAATCTTTCGGTCGCCTCTGGCAAACACACCTTCCAGAACGCTTACATCGGCTTCGTGCCAGTTGTATTTGATTCTTTTCTGGTTCAGCTGTTCCCTGATTGCCGTTTTCGTCAGATGGGCTTTTTCCAGGAATTCCTCCTTTGTGCTCATCTTCGCCCACTGGAAGGGGGTAAAGGGCTTGGGAATGAAGAACGATGTACTGGCCACAATCTGCACCTGTCCCGTTCTTTTTTCCCTGGGAACCGTCTCAAAGAAAAGCGCGGCAATTTTATTGGAAAGCTCGGCGATGCCGCGGATATCCTCTTCTGTCTCCGTGGGCAGGCCCAGCATAAAATACAGCTTCACTCTTGTCCAGCCGCCTTCAAAGGCCATGGCTGCACCCTTGAGGATTACCTCCTCCGTCAGGCCTTTATTGATAACATCCCGCAGTCGCTGGCTTCCGGCTTCCGGTGCGAAGGTCAAGCTGCTTTTTTTCACATCCTGTACCTTGCTCATGATATCAAGGGAAAAAGCGTCGATACGCAAGGAAGGCAGTGAAATATTCACCATACGTTCCCGGCAGGTATCCATAAGGAAGGTTACCAGCTCTTCCAGCCTGGAATAATCGCTGGAGCTTAAGGAGCTGAGGGAAATTTCCTCCTGCCCCGTGCTTTCCAGCATATCGATGGCATACTTCTTAAGCATGTCCACATCCCGCTCCCTCACCGGGCGGTAAAGCTGCCCGGCCTGGCAGAAACGGCAGCCTCTGATACACCCCCTCTGAATTTCCAGCGTAACCCTGTCCTGGGTGATTTTGATAAAAGGAACCACAGGCTTCCTGGGATAATAAGTATCCGTCAGATCCATCTGGATCTGCTTGAGAATCCTGGAAGGGATTCCTTCCACATTCGGGGTAAAAGAGGCGATGGTGCCGTCTTCCTTATAGCTTACATCATAAAGAGAGGGAACATACATGCCAGGAAGCTTTGCGGCCTCAATGAGAAACTCCCTGCGGCTGTTGCCGTTTTTGCGGTATTCCTTATAGAGATCCAGAAGCTGCCGGTAGATCGTCTCTCCTTCTCCAATATAGAAAATATCAAAAAAGTCTGCGATAGGCTCCGGGTTATAGGTACAGGGACCGCCGCCGATGACGATGGGGAAAGTTTCATCCCTGTCACGGGAAAGCAGCGGAATTCCCGCCAGATCCAGGATCTGCAGAATATTGGTGTAGCACATTTCATACTGGATGGTGATGCCTAAAAAATCAAAATTTCTCACAGGCTCCTGGGATTCCAGCGCGAACAGCGGGATATGCTTTTCACGCATTATTTTGTCCAGATCCACCCATGGGGAATAGACACGTTCACACCAGGTATCCTCCCAGCTGTTGAACATGTCATAGAGGATCTGAATCCCCAGGTGGGACATGCCGATTTCGTAAACATCAGGGAAACACATGGCAAAGCGGATATCTACCTTGTCTTTATCCTTCACAACCGCGTTTACCTCCCCGCCGATATAACGGGCAGGCTTCTCTATATTTAACAATATTTCATCACTTAACGCTAAATTGCCCGTGATTAACTCTCTTGTATTCGTTGAAACATTGTTTTTTGTGGTTATTTTGTTCATTCTTTTTTTCGCCTTTACTGTGCAATTAATACGATTACATTTTCTCTTTTATTTTGACTGGTTACAATTGTTATTACAATATCACTGGCTGATAAATATCATGAGAATCTGGGACAAACTGCTTTTGCTTTTCATACCATGCCCGTTTTACAATGAGTTCATCAATCACCCAGGCTGGAACAGGAACGCACCGGATACTATTTGAAGTTCTTGTTTCAACTTTCTGTGTCGTCAGAATTTCTGTTTCCGCATTGATATTACGTCCCAGCTGTCTCTTAATATATATTGCACCTGATGAAAAGTCAACATCTTATCCGCCAGGTGATAGTCTGTCATATATTGCCCTGCTATACGGATCGTATCTCTCCCCACATCAAAATTTTCATGCCGGAGACCACGAATCTCTCCTGATCTGAGTCCTGCAAAAAGGCCAGGGAGAATTCCAAAATAGCAGCCGGGATGCTCATATGATTAATTTTTTCAGCTTCTTCAGCATATTTTTGGCTTTATACCCTCCCTTCCAGTGTGTAAGAAATCGTAAAATTATTTAAATTACGGTACGTTTTACATATCTCCAACTGTCGCTTATGAAGTGTACATTATTCTCCATGTATGCATTACCTTCTAACCGCTTACAATGGAAAACTTGATAATCCGTATAAATTGTACTATATGTTTTTTTTTATGTCAAAGTCTTATGATCCGTTCATTTATCAAAGCTGGATTTGATAATCCAATTAATTCAAGAGTTATTGCTGCCCTCTCGTTAACAAAGTTTATTCCATATCCGTCTGACATAAAGGATCTGCTAATCTATTACAATGCATAATGGGTGGGTACCCTCCTTATTTACCTGAAGGGCAAATAAAAGATACCATCCAACAAAAATGCGGATATTCTTTCAATTAAAGGATTACCCGAAGAAACATTTCGGCAAAAATTCTTTCAACTGCATACATGCATTGATGAAGATGATGAACTATATAAGTCATTTATTGATACTCTGAAATGCCAGCCAGATATGGTCCCCAGTATTATCCTGCTCCGAAAATTTTATTATATATGGAAAAAGCTGAAAATCGCCCAAAAAGTTTTACATTTGTAAATTTTTTATGGCTGTGCTATACTAATGCCAGAGGTGAAGTAAAATTATGATTAAAAATACTACAAATCCCGCGGCCATCCGTTCCCGAAATGCCCTTGCCACTTCTCTGGTTTCGCTGCTTTTGGAACGCCCTTTAAAAGACATCACGATTGAGGACATCACCAGCAGCGCCGGCCTGTCCCGGCAAACCTTTTACACGAATTTCAGCCAGAAGGAGGACATTCTGGAGAACTCTTTAAACCAGCTTTTTTCCATGTTTATAAACGGTCTGCCCAAGCTGCCTGAAACGCTGGAAGAGATGCTGGCCGTCTATTTCGAATTTTGGAGCGGTCACAAAAAGTTCCTGTCCGTGCTGTTTGACAATCAGCTTTCCCACATCTTTGCCATCGACAACATTTTTCTTTTCAAAAATGAGTTTTCCTTTTATGCCAAAAAAGGAGCCAAATCACAGGATGAACTCCCATATCTGGAAAATTATCTGGCCGGCCTGACTTTTCAGCTGCTTCGCACCTGGCAGCAAAATGCCTGGAAGGAGGAAACGGAAACAATTGTGCATCTTGCCTGCCGTCTTTTGAAAGGGGATTTTTTGATTGAAAAATAAGAATATAAACAAGAAACTGATCATCGGCATCATAATCGTCGGTGCATTTATCAGTTCATTAAATCAGACTGTAATGACTGCCTCGCTGCCAAGAATTATGACAGAATTCGGCATCACCGCAAGCGTGGGACAATGGCTCACCACCGGATATCTGCTGGTAATGGGGATCATGATTCCCTGTACCGGTTATCTCATGGAACACTTTTCTTCCAGAAAATTATATCTGATCTCTGTTTCCCTGTTTTTTATCGGCTGCGCGGCCGCCGCATTTTCTCCCAACATTTATCTTCTTCTTTTGGCCCGTGTGGTGCAGGCGCTGGGGGCCGGAATCCTTCTGCCGCTTCCCCAGGTTGTGGCATTCCGGCTTTACCGGCCCGAAGAGCGCGGCACCATTATGGGCATTGTAGGGCTCACCACCGGATTTGCGCCGGCTTTTGGCCCTACTTTTGCCGGATGGATTGCGGATTCATTTGGCTGGCGGAGTATTTTCTACATTATGTGCGCCCTTGCTGCCTTGAGCATTGTATTGGGCATAGTAAAACTTCCGGAAGAAGAAAAGCATTCGGAAGGAAAGCTGGATATCCTCTCCGTAATACTGTCAACCATCGGCTTCTGCGGTCTTTTGACTGGCGTCTCCAACCAGGGAATTTACGGCTTTTTCTCACCTATAGTCTTCGGTCCTCTGGCGGTGGGGATTCTGTGTATCGTGCTTTTCTCCCTGCGGCAGCTGAAGCTTCCCTCCCCTCTTCTTGAACTGCGGATTTTCCAAAACAGGAATTTTACCCTGGGAACAGTCCTTTTGATTTTCGCCTACGGCTCCATGCTGTCGGTTTCCACACTGCTGCCCATTTATATTCAAAATCTGAGACATTATTCCGCCACCGTCTCCGGTCTGGTCATGCTGCCGGGCGCTCTTTTTCTGGCTCTCTTAAATCCCCTGTGCGGCAGGATTCTGGATAAAAGGGGGCCTTATCTACTCTCTCTTGCAGGGCTGGTGCTTCTGGGCGGCGCAACCTTCGGCCTTTCTTTTATCGGTATCGACACGCCGCTTGCAACTGTGGTCATCCTATACGCTTTCCGTACGCTGGGGGTTGTGGCTCTTCTTCAGCCGCTGCAGACCTGGGCGGTGAACTCGGTAGAATCGAAATTTATTTCCCATGGGACAGCCCTCATGAATACGGTGCGCCAGGTGGGCGGTTCCATCATCAGCGCCCTTTTGGTAACAGTCATGTCCGTTTCTGCCAGGGACAATGGGGATATGAAGGGAATTGAGACTTCTTTTCTGGTAACTTCCATTCTTGTTTTTCTCTCCCTAGCTGTCAGCGCCGTATTGATGCGCCCGAAAAAAAGTGCGGAAGAAAGCTGGGAAAAAGAATCTGCCGCCGCTTTGCCGGAAGATTCTTCCCATATTATCATCACAATTGCCCGGGAATACGGAAGCGGCGGCCGAGAGATCGGCCTGAAAGTTGCCCAGGCTTTGAAAATCCCTTTTTATGACCGGGAACTGATCGCCATGGAAGCCCGGGAATGCGGATTGTCCAGCGATTATGTGGAATCAACGGAGGAAGGCCTTTCTCTGCGGGATACCGCATGGAACTGGGCCGCTCAAAGCTATGGTGCCTTTGAGACCCATCTTTTTGCCACCGGAAATCTGAGTGAAGCGGACCGTCTCTTTCAGGCACAGCGGCAGGTCATCAGGCAGATCGCCCGGGTAGGCTCCTGCGTCATTATCGGGCGGTGCGCTGACTATATTTTAAAAGATTATCCCGGCTGCCTGCGCATCTTTATCCGCTCTGATCCGGACCAAAGGCGGCAGCGCATCCAAACCGAGTATAAAATCCCTCCCGAAAAAACAGACGCCATCATGAAGCAGAAGGACAGTGAACGGGCTTTTCATCATAAGCGTTACACCGGTCAGACCTGGGGCGCTCCCTCCAACTACCATATCGTTCTGAACAGCTCCCTTTTGGGGATTGACAGATGCGTACGGCTGATCGTGGAGAGCGTCCGGACCGTAAAATAATCTGTTTAAAAAAGGGGCTATCTATTAACTGACAGCCCCTTTCTTCGAAGGAAAGCATTAGCGGCCGTCTGTGTATACCCAAAGTAAAAAGATTATGCAACATAAAAATACTAATTATAGGAATAATTAAAAGTACCTGAAAAGTTTTATCATATATTTTTGATACCTTATCGCCAAATATTTTTGCGGCAATTAATTCACATATTAATACGAATATATCTGATATATTCTGAAAATTTTGATTTACCGGTATAACATTATCTTTTTCATTAGCAAGTTGAGAGCTCACCAAACTGCGATGCAGTTTACTTTAGAGGATAGGGGCATTGTCATATGATTTAAAAAAAGTCATTTTTCCAAATAACGTGAAAAGCTCCGTAAACCCGGAAGCTTTCAGGCAATTCTTTTTTATTTTGTTTCTTCAAATAATCTTTTGGGGTAAGCAGTATATACAATACTGATTCATACTAATCTCCATTCCGCGCGCCTTCGGGCGCGGCACAAATAGTAATGA